>CAYRKT010000119.1:0-2507 GCA_964425005.1 uncultured Synergistia bacterium | reverse complement strand
CGGCAGGGCCCTGCCGCTCAGCCTGGTCGGGCCGTTCCCCACCTGCAGGGCGAGCTTGCCCGATAGGCCCAGGGCCTCATCCGGGTCCCTCACCCTGAGCTGCTCGGAGGTCCTGGCGTTTCCCACCAGGTATCTGGTCTGGGTGGCCAACCTGAAGACCTCGACGGAGGCGTAGGCCCTGCTCACCCTCTGCTCGAAGGTCACCGCCACGACGCTGGGGTTGGAGGAGATGTCGTAGAGGTTGTCCTCCAGCTGGACGTCGAAGAAGCCGCCGTTGCCGGGGTTCTTGACCAGCACCAGCTTCCTGACCCTCTCCCCCTGCACTATCGCCTTGTCGTCCAGGAACACCGTGAACTCGCCCGACGGGGCACAGGCCACCTGGGTTTTGCAGTCCATAAGCTGAGAGAGGCGATCGATCAGGGCGTCCCTCTCGTCCATCAGGTCGTTGGGGTTGTCCCCCAGGGCCTGGGCCTGGGATATCCTCCTGTTGAGCTGGGCTATGCGCTCCAGGATGGAGTTGGCCTCCTGGGCGTACAGCTCCAGCTGGAGGTTCAGGTCCTCCCTGTAGCCTTTAAGCCCCTTGCCCAGGTCCCTCACGAAGAGGGCCATGTTCTTGGAGGTCTGGACCAGGGACTGCCTCACCGCCAGGCTCTCCGGGCTCTTGGAGAGCTCCTGGAGCGCCGACCAGTAGGCGTCCAGGACGTCCTGTAGACCCCTGTCCTTGGGCTCCTTTATCAGCATCTCCACCCTGGAGAGGGCCTCGTCCACCGCGCTCCAGAAGTGCTGGGAGTTCATGGAGTCCCTGTACTGGGCGTCCAGGAAGACGTCCCGCAGCCTGGCGATGCGGGAGACCAAAACCCCCGTCCCTATCTGCCCGGGCAGGGCCGGCCTGTTGAGGGAAGGATCGGTGAAGGGAGGGGCGGACTTGGCCTCCACCCTCTGCCTCGAGTAGTTCTCGTCGTCGGCGCGGGCGACGTTGTGCGAGGCCACCTCCATCTTCCGCCTGAAGTAGTCCAGGGCCCGAAGCCCCATGTGGAGCCCGAAGAAGCTGTTCAACATCCCTATCTCCCTCCCGCTTTTACATTTCGACCGGAAGGTCGAAAGGGTAAAATAGACGAGCGGGAAAGAGGGTGGTAGAGCTTGAGGCACGGGATCCTCGCGCTTTTCCTCCTGTTGCTCCGTCTCGAGGCCGCGTGGGCGGGCGTCGACGACCTCAAGAGGCCCGTCTACAGGGTGCACCCAGCCCTGGAGGTGGAGGCCGAGCTCCCCAGGGTGTGGGAAAGCCCCTACATGCCCTCGGACGTGCTCCCCGCCAGGATGCTCGAGCACTTCAGGTCCTACCTCCTGGACTCCGCCCAGGTGGAGCTCGCCCCTCCGGAGGAGGCCGATCTCACCCTGAGGCTCTCGATCCACCGCTTCGACCTGGTGAGGTCGGATAAGCTCGGGACGAACGAGAGGCTTCTGGTCTCCGGCAGGATATCGGTGGAGGGGAAGGGCGGGAGGCTCTGGTGGAAGCCCATAGCCGTTCGGGAAGCGAGGCAAAGCCTGCTCCACAGGGATGACCTGAAGACCCCCCTGGTGTGGGGGGAGTTCAGGAGGAGCCTGGCCTGGCACGCCCTCAGGGAGATGGTCTTCAGGTCGGTGGAGGAGCTCCTCTCGGGCTTTCAGATAACCGGCAGGCTCGCCGCGAAGCTCCCCGAGGAGGGGGTCTTCCTCCTCAACCTAGGCAGGTCCCACGCCCTGGAGGAGGGAGACGTCCTGGAGGTCCTGGAGCCGGTCAAGGTCAAGACGGAGGACGCCGAGAGCCCCGTGGCCGTCCTGCCCAGGGTTAAGGGTAAGGTCAGGGTCCTGGAGGTATTCGAGGGTCAGTCCAGGGCCAAGCTGGAGGAGGGCGAGGCTTCCGTGGGCGACCCGGTGAGGAAGAAAGTCAAGCTCAGGAGGTTTTAGCCGTGAGAGGCGCTCTGTTTCTCCTGTTCGCCCTCTTGACCCTGTCCCTGGGAGGGCCGAGCTCGGCCCAGGAGGGCCTCGAGAGGGGGGTGGAGCTCTTCGGGCAGGGGGCCTTCGAGAGGGCCGTCCTGGCGCTGGAGGAAGCGGTGAGGGAGGAGCCCAAGTCCCCCGACGCCTGGTTCTGGCTCGGCAGGTCCTACGAGGCCCTTGGCCACTACGCCAGGGCCCAGGAGTGCTACAACCGGGTCCTGGCCCTGGACCCCCTCTATCCCCCGTTGAGGAGGGCCCTCCTCGGGCCGCGGGGTGGGGCGTCGGAGGACAAGCCCCAGACCCCCTCCATCCTCGCCGAGGCTAAGTCCATAGCGGTCCTGTCCAGGACCAACCCCAGGGTCAAGGGGAGGGGGGATCTGCTGGCCGAGGCGGTGGCGGCGGAGCTCAGGTGGAGGCTCTCCAGGGCGGAGGGGCTCGTCCTCCTGGACGAGAGGCTTAACCCAAGGTACGAGGAGGAGGCGGACCTGCTGGTGCTGGTGGAACCCCTGGTGGGGGCCGAGGGGGAGGAG
>CAYRKT010000118.1:0-2563 GCA_964425005.1 uncultured Synergistia bacterium | reverse complement strand
ACCTGCAACGTAGCCAAGCCCTCTGGCTTGGATGCAACTCCCCCCCTTTATCAGAGGGCTCCAGCAGACACTTTTCAAGCTCCCCTGCGCGGACCCCCCCAAAAACCCTCCCCCCGCGCACCTCTAGGATACCTCACCTCCAAGGGGAAAAAGCCGTCTCCAACGGAGCTAAACCCTCTTGCGCGAACCCCCCGGGGTTTTGGCACCCACTAGGGGTTCGCGCAAAAAGGGCTCGGCCCACATAAAGACCGGGTAGGGCTCGTCTTGCCTTCGGCTTCCCACCCGGGGGGACCGCCAAAGACCCACTTCCTTGGGCCAAAAACCCCTGTTTTCCAAGGCCAAAGGTGCCTGGAGGAGCAAAGCCCGGAGGGTCCTTAGGGAAACCGGTTGGCCCGGAGTGGGCAAAAGGAGGCTGGGGCGCCCCTCAGGATCCAGGATTCCCGCAGCGCGCACTCCGTCGACGCCTGGGTACAAGGGGAAAAGGGGCAGGGCCTCCCAGGCCAGAAGGGTGGCTACGGGGTGGATGCGGACCTTGTCCTTGAAGGGGACGCTGTTGGGTTCCCGAGGGGACTCTGCCCACTGGCGGTACTGGGTCGGGTGCCAACCGATGAGGCCGAACTCCAAGGGCTTCCTCTTCCTAGTGGCCTTGTAGCCCCGCCTCCCCCACACCCAGACCTCTTCTTTTGGCTCCAGGAGGACGCCTTGCCCAAAGAGCACCCTCGAGAGCCCCTTCAGAAGGTTAGGTTTTCGGGCGGCCTCCCAGTTCTCCCAGAGGGCCTTGGGAAGGCTCTGCTGGCCCTTGCTGGTGTCCAAGGGGGTGCGGAAGGGTTGATCCCCAGCCCGGGGTAGAAGGAGGGCAGGCAGAAAGCGGCCCCAGCGGGGATCCTGCCCGGCCAAGCGGGCCATTTCGTCGAAGGGAAGGTTCTCCAACTTCTCCCCCTCGGGGAGCCCCTGGGGCAAGGGGGGTGTGCGCCGCAAGCGCCGGGCTAAGCGGCAGAAGAGATCTCTCTTCCCCACGCCCACAAGGCCGGGCACGGGGCGGCTGTGGGGGTCGCGGAAGACCAGGTGCACATGGTCCAGTCCTTCCTCCTCCACCAGCACCCTCAGGGTCCCATAGGCTACCAAGGCGGCCACGGGGAAGCCCTCCAGGACCAAACCCTCAAGCCAAAGCACACCGCTCACTCTTCACCTCCTGAAGCCAAGAAGTCCGCCAGGCGCAGGAGAGCTTCCCCATAGGCCAGGCCCCAAGGGCCCATCTTCTCTAAGAGACAGGCGAAGTTTTCCAGATAGCCGCTCTTCAGCTTCTCCAGCCCGTGGGCGCTCTCCCCCTTCTGGGGCCCCGTCCACTCCGCCCAGGGGGCGGAAAGGGGCACCTGGAACCCGGGAGGGTCCTGGGAGGGAGCAGGCAGGGGCCTTCCCCGCCCGTGGTGGGTGGCCACCAGGTGGGCTTCCAGGGGGTAGTGGGCCAAGAGGGGCCGGGCGGCCACGTGTTCGTGGCGCTGGCCCGCGGGGTAGCCCGCCTGCTCCCTAAGGCGGGTCAGCTCCCTGCCCGTCAGGCGGGTACCGCTCTTGGCCAAGGGCCTCAGGCCGGGGTCCACCTCCTCCCCTGCGCTCAGGAGCATCCAGAGCTGCATCCTGGGGTCCTGCTTACCCAAGTCGTGCCAGAGGGCGCTCCGGCGGAGGGAATGGGTTACTTTCTTCACCAGGCAAAGCCGCCTGGCGAAATCCACCACCCGCTCGGCCACCTTGCGGCTGTGGGCCTCCAGGGCCTCGGGCCTGCCTGAGCCGTAGAGGGGGTTTTCCGGGCGCAGGCGGAGGATACACCCCCCGTAAACCCTCCCGTCCTCCCACGGCCAGGGCCACACCTCAAACCCCTCCCTTAGGAGGGCCTCCACCAGGGGACGCCAGGCCTCCCGAAACCGCTCCCGGTGCGCCTCCAAAAAGCCCAGGACCACCCCTTGGGCCTCCTTGCGGGTTTCAGCCTCCTGCAGGCCCCTTTTCAGCTCCCCCAAGGCTTCCTGCAGCCAGTCTTCCCCTTCTCCCTCGGGGGGGTCCAAGGCCTGGGCCAGGACCACGGGATGGAGCCGGAGAAAGCGGGGGGCCTCCCCTCCCCACTCGGCCACGTCGGGGACGGGGTCCGTGGAAGCGGGGTCCCAGTGCCCCTGGGAAAGCCCCCCAAGCTCCGCGGGCACCAGGAGGGTGTCCCCAGGCCGCAGGCGGATGCCCGCCGGAGGGTCCAGGGGAATCTCCTCCACCTCCTCAGCCGCAAGGCGGTAGACCTTCGCCCTGCGCCCTCGCACCCCACCTTTAGGCTCTACTCGCTCTTCCTCCTGGCCTTCCAGGTCGGCAAAGTCCGCGGAGAGCCCCTGGAACCAGGCCCGCACCGCATAGAGGGGCAGGCGCACCGCCTCCTTGGGGCCAGGGGGAGCGGCTTCCAGGTAGACGGCCACCGCCTCGGCCCCTTCCGGCAGGTCCGCCCGCCAGACCACCTCCACCTCGGGAGCGCTCCGCTCCAGGCCGTGAAGGAAAGGGTCGGGGTCCAGGGGCAGGAGGGGGTCGGTGT
>CAYRKT010000117.1:0-2571 GCA_964425005.1 uncultured Synergistia bacterium | reverse complement strand
GGGGTGGTGGGGGGTAGGTCCCTCTTCCTCGGGAGGCCCCTCGACCCATCCCTCTACGCGGAGGCCCAGGGCAGGGGAGAGGCGGTGGTGGAGCTTCGAGTGGACGGCGAGGTCGCAGGGGCCTTCTTCCTGGCGGACGAGGTCAGGCCCGGGGCGAAGGAGGCCATATCCAGGCTTCGCTCCAGGGGGCTCAGGCTGCTGGTGGCCAGCGGCGATAGCCCCAGGGCCGTCGAGAGGCTCGCGAAGGAGCTGGGCATAGGCGAGTCCTTCGGGGGGATGAGGCCCGAGGAGAAGCTCAACCTGATAAGGGCCCTCCAGGGGGAGGGCCTCAGGGTGGCCATGGCGGGAGATGGGCTCAACGACGCGGCGGCGCTGAGGGCCTCGGAGCTGGGGATAGCCATGGCCGAGGGGAGCGACCTGACGGTGGAGAGCGCAGACGCGGTCATCCTGAGGGGCGGCATATCGGCGATAGCGGACCTCTTCGACCTCTTCTCCTCCATAAGGAGGGTGGTGGCCCAAAACCTCCTCCTCGCCTTCGCCTACAACGCCCTCGCCGTACCCCTCGCCGTCCTGGGGGTCCTCCACCCCCTGGTGGCGGAGCTCGCCATGCTGTTGAGCTCCATCACGGTGACCGCCAACGCCCTGAGGCTAAAGCTATCCGGCGGGAGGTGAGGGACTTGGCCACCTTCGAGCTATCGGTGCCCGATATTTCCTGCGCCCGCTGCAGGGCCGTCGTGGAGGAGGGGCTTCGCAGGGCGGGCATAAGGGGCAGGGTCGACCTGGGGGGCAAGAGGGTCCTGGTGGAGGGAGAAAGCCCGGACGCGGCGTTGAGGGTCCTGCAGGAGCTGTCGTACCGGGTCGAGTCGGTGCGGAGGCTGTGATCGGTTGAAAGGTCTTCGTGCCGGATGATATAATCACAAGCTGTGCGAAAAACCCACAGGCCTGAGCGGCGAGGGGGTGCCCGCTGGGGGTGTTTTCGTCGCTTTGATGGCCTGGAGGAGTTAACCCCGAGGGAGGGATCTCTTTGGCGGTAGTTTCCATGAAGAGGCTCCTGGAGTGCGGGGTCCACTTCGGGCACCAGACCCGCAGGTGGAACCCGAAGATGAAGCCCTACATCTTCACCGAGCGCAACGGCATATACATCATCGACCTGCGCATGACGGTGGAGGGTCTCGAGCGGGCCTACGGCTTCGTCAAGGAGGTGGCGGCCTCGGGCGGCACGGTGCTCTTCGTGGGCACCAAGAGGCAGGCCCAGGACGCCATAAGGGATGGGGCCACCCGCTGCGGTCAGCCGTACGTGAACCAGCGCTGGCTGGGCGGCATGCTCACCAACTTCAAGACCATCCAGGGCAGGATAAAGAAGATGAAGGCCCTGGAGGAGATGCTCGAGGGAGGGGCCTTCTCCAGCCGGACGAAGAAGGAGGTCATGGGGATCCGGCGGGAGTACGAGAAGCTGGTCAAGTACCTGGGCGGCATAAGGGACATGGAGGGGCTCCCCGATGCCCTCTTCATCGTGGACCCCAAGAAGGAGAGGATAGCCGTCCTGGAGGCCAGGAAGCTGGGCATCCCCATCGTGGCGGTGGTGGACACCAACTGCGATCCCGACCTGATAGACTACCCCATCCCGGGCAACGACGACGCCATCAGGTCCATATCCCTCTTCGTCTCCATCATGTCCGATGCGGTCATCGAGGGGCGCCAGGGCGTCGACGGTCTCGCGGCGGTCAAGGAGGCCGAGGCGGCCAGGCGCGAGGAGGAGGAGATCTCCGACCTGGAGATACGCGAGAAGCTCTACGACGAGTACGACGTGGAGGAGTTCGAGGGGGAGGAAGAGGAGGAGCTCCGCGAGAGGAAAGGATGGAAGGGGGATTAGCCCATGTCTTCTGAGATGGACAAGGTCAAGGAGCTTAGGTCCAGGACTGGAGCCGGCATAGTCGACTGCAAGAAGGCCCTGGCGGACGCGGGCGGCGACGTGGAGAAGGCCATAGAGCTCCTTCGGGAGAGGGGTATAGCCAAGGCGGCCAAGAAGGCCGGCAGGGCCGCGAGCGAAGGCCGCATCTTCAGCTACATCCACATGAACGGCCGCATAGGGACGCTGGTGGAGCTCAACTGCGAGACCGACTTCGTGGCCCGGACGAAGGAGTTCCGGGAGCTGGGCGAGGAGATAGCCATGCAGATAGCCGCCACCAGCCCGAGCTACGTCTCTCCCCAGGACGTCCCCGAGGAGGTCATAGCCAAGGAGAGGGAGATATACAGGAAGCAGGCCCTGGAGGAGGGCAAGCCCGAGGCGGTGGTGGACAGGATCGCCGAGGGCAGGCTCAAGAAGTTCTTCGAGGAGGCCTGCCTGCTGGAGCAGCCCTACATAAGGGACGACAAGAAGAGGATAAAGGACCTCATCAACGAGGCCATCGCCAAGCTGGGGGAGAACATCGTCGTCTCCAGGTTCGTCCGCTTCGAGATAGGTCAAAGCTAGGGGGGCTGGTCCTCCGTGTCCGCGGAAGGCGCATCCCCCAGGAAGCCCCCCTTCGGCAGGGTCCTCCTGAAGCTGTCGGGGGAGGTGCTGGCGGGGGA
>CAYRKT010000116.1:0-2716 GCA_964425005.1 uncultured Synergistia bacterium | reverse complement strand
CCTTCATCTCGTCCTTGAAGGCCCTCATCTCGTCCTTGAGGCGCTGGGTGTCCCTCTTCATCTCCTGGATCTCCATCTCCGTCTTCATCTGGGCGTAGGCGAGCCTCATGAGGGCCTCTTCCAGCCTGTCCACCCTGGCCTCCAGCTCTATGGACATGGTCATCACCTCCTCTCTCGTGGAACAAATTATAGCACCGGCCCGGGCCCACGGGTGGGCCCGGGCCGGTCGCCTACCAGGAGTCGTGCTCCGTCCTGCTTATTATCTCCTCCTGCAGCTCCCTGCCGATGTCGCAGAAGTAGTCGGAGTAGCCCGCCACCCTGACCAGGAGGCCTCGGTGCTCCTGGGGGTTTCTCTGGGCCTCCCTCAGGACCTCGGCGGTCACCACGTTGAACTGCACGTGGTGTCCGCCCAGCCTGAAGTAGGTCCTCACCAGGTGGGCGAGCTTGGATATCCCCTCCTCGTCCTCCAGAAGCCTGGGCGAGAGCTTCATGTTGAGCAAGGTCCCCCCGGTCTTGACGTGGTCCATCTTGCCGGCCGAGAGCACCACCGCCGTGGGCCCCCTCCTGTCGGCCCCCTGCACCGGCGAGATGCCCTCCGACTGGGGGGCTCCGGAGAGCCTCCCGTCCGGCGTGGCCCCGGTCACGGACCCGAAGTATATGTGCACCGTGGTGGGGAGCATGTCCACGTGGTGCCTGCCGCCGCGGGGGGCGGGCCTGCCGTCCACCAGCCTGAAGAAGGCCTCGAAGGCCCTCCTCATGATCGAGTCGGCTCGATCGTCGTCGTTGCCGTACCTGGGGGTCCTGTTGAGGAGCATCGCCCTGATCCCCTCGCACCCCTCGAAGTTCCTGGAGAGGGCCGAAAGCAGCTCCTCCATGGTGAGGTTCCTCTCCTCGAAGACGTGGTGCTTTATCGCCGACAGGCTGTCGGTGAGCGTCCCTATCCCCACCCCCTGGATGTAGGTGGTGTTGTACCTGGCCCCTCCGGCGTTGTAGTCCTTCCCCTTCTTTATGCAGTCCTCGATGATTATGGAGAGGAAGGGGGCGGGCATCTCCCTCTCGTAGAAGCCCTGGACGACGAAGTTGCCCTTTATCTTAAGGTCGACGAAGTAGGACAGCTGTCTCTCCCAGGCGGAGAACAGCTCGTCGAAGCTCGAAAAGCCCCGCGGATCCCCGGTCCTAAGCCCCACCAGCTTCCCCGTCCTGGGGTCCACCCCGTCGTTGAGGGTGATCTCCAGGACCTTGACCAGGTTGAAGTAGCCGCTCAGGATGTAGGCCTCCTTGCCGAAGGCCCCCGTCTCCACGCAGCCGCTGCACCCCCCCATCCTGGCGTCCACCAGGTCCTTCCCCTGGCGGAGGAGCTCCTCCACCACCGCGTCGGCGTTGAAGATGGAGGGATACCCGTAGCCCTTCCTTATCACCCGCAGGGCCGCCTTGAGGAACTCGTCGGAGTTCCTGCGGGACAGCTGTACGTTGCACTGGGGCTGGAGGGTGTGCATCTCGTCGGCCACCTCCAGCAGGAGGTAGGAGACCTCGTTCACCCCGTCCTCCCCCTCGGGGGTGAGGCCCCCTATGTTTATGTTGGTGAAGTCGTTGTAGGTCCCGCTCTCGGCCGCCGTAACCCCCACCTTGGGAGGGGCGGGGTGGTTGTTGACCTTCACCCAGAAGCACTCCAGTATCTCCTTGGCGTCCTCCCGGGTCAAAGCCCCCGAGGCCAGGTCCCTCCTGTAGAAGGGAAGGAGGTGCTGGTCGAACCTGCCGGGGTTGAAGGCGTCCCAGCCGTTGAGCTCGGTGATCACCGCCAGGTGGTAGAACCAGTAGGCCTGGACGGCCTCCCAGAAGTCCCTGGGGGCGTGCTCGGGGACCCACTCGCAGATCTCGGCGATCCTCAGGAGCTCCCGCCTCCTCCGCTCGTCCCTCTCCTCCTCGGCCATGCGCCTGGCCAACTGCGCGTGCCTCCTGGCGAAGGTTATGGCGGCGTCGGCGGCTATCCTCATGGCCAGGAGCTCCTCCCTCTTGTCGAAGGCCTCGGGGTCCCCCTCGAAGTCGAGGGAGCTCAGGGCCTCGTCTATCTCCCTCTTGAAGTCGGAAAGCCCCTTCCTGAAGATGTTGTCCCCGCCGCAGGTGTGGCCTGGGGCCCTCTGCTCCATGAACTCCGTCCAGATCCCGGCCTCGTAGGCGTCCTTCCACTCCCTGGGCAAGGCCTCGAAGATCTTGTCCCTCAGAGACCTGCCCCTCCAGAAGGGGATCACCTCCCTCTCGTAGGCCTCGAGGACCTCCGGGCCCACCCGATACCAGGTCCTGGGGCGGCTGTCCAGGATCCTCAAATCCTCCAGGCTGTGGCAGGTGAGCTCCGGATAGGTGGGCACCGCCTTGGGGGCGGGACCCCTCTCGCCCACTATCAGCTCGTCGGGGCCTATGTATATCGTCTTGTGCTCGCAGAGGTACTTGAAGGCCATGGCCCTCAGCACCGGATAGGAGTACTTGCCCAGGTTCTCCCGGTAGAAGCGCGTCATCAAGACGGCCCTCTCGGCAGATATGGTGGGCTCCCTGCTCACGCTTTCCTCCCTGAGCCTCCTGACCCTCTCCCGCACGTCCATCAACCCCCCACCTTGACCTGAAAACCCCTCGCCCTGAAGCGAAGGGCCAAACCCTCCATCCTCTCCCTCGAGGGAGGCTCCATCGGCGGGCAGGGGGACACCCCCCCTATCCTCCCCCA
>CAYRKT010000115.1:0-2802 GCA_964425005.1 uncultured Synergistia bacterium | reverse complement strand
CACCCACCGAAAAGGGCGACCCAAGCCCCACAAGCCCCTCCACCCCAAAGCCCCTAATGGCCCACGGGGCCCACACCTCCTTCCCCGGCCGTCAGGGTCAACGGGAAGGGACCCAACCAGGCTTATACAACAAAAGCCCCGGGAGGTCAACCCCTCGGGGCAAGTTTTTGAAATCTCAAGAAAAAAGCAACCTTTAAGAACTAGCCCGGAGGCCACCCCATGGGCCTTCCGGCCAGCAGGTGAAGGTGCAGGTGGTAGACGGTCTGTCCCCCCTCGGGGCCCACGTTGAGCACCAGCCTGAAGCCCCTCTTAAGCCCCATCTCCAGGGCCACCCTCCTGGCGGTCGAGAGCAAAAATCCCAGGAGCTCCTCGTCCGCCTCCAGGAGGCTTTCCACGTGGGCCCTCGGGACCACCAGGAGGTGGATCGGGGCCTTCGGGTTAGCGTCCCTGAAGACCATCACCCTATCGTCCTGGAAGACGAAGCTCGCGGGCGCATCGCCCGACGCTATGAGGCAGAAGGGGCAACGCCTCAAGGGGTCCTCCCCTCCCCCTTCCTGAGCAGGAGGGCGGCCACCTCCTCGGAGACCACCTGGGCCGCCTCCGCGGCCAGCCGGTTCTCCCTAACTATCTCCTCGAAGACCTCCTTTCGGTGCACCGGGACCCTCCGGGGGGCCTGGACCCCCAGCTTGACCTGGTCCCCCCTAACCTCCAGCACCTTCACCTCGATGCTGTCCCCTATGACTATGCTCTCGTTGACCCGCCTGGTGAGGACCAGCATCAGGAACCCCCCCTGGCCCTCTCGGCGAGGGCCCTCCTGGCCTCCGGCCCGAAGACGGGATGCCTTATGGGGTAGTCCCCCGACACCAGCACCTGCTTACCCTTCCTGGTCTTGACGTTTATCACTATGGGGGCCTTGAGGTTTGCCGTCATCGAGAGGGGATCGCCGGAGGGGATCACCAGGACGCAGAGCAGCACCAGATCCTCCGGCGAAAAGGGACCGATCGGCGACAGATCCTCGTCGCAGACCTCCGCCTCGTAGGTGGGAAGGATCAGGAAAGGATCCGCCACGGGAAGGGCCAGGGAACCATCCTCCGCCGAGTGGAGCCACCTGATGGGTTGCCCCTCCTCCCCCACCAGGAAGAAGCGCCGGTGAAAGGGAAACCCCGGAAGCCCCTCAGGGAACTCCAGAAGGTCCTCCTCCCTGACCTCTATCTCGCCGAACCTGGTGCTCCTGACCGACAAGGGCAAAAACGCACACCCCCTTCACCCTCTCACGTCCACCTCCACCCTGCCGGGCTCAAGCCTCACCCCTACACCGCTCCTGGGAAGGACCCCCACGTCGTAGTCGGGCCTCCTCCCGAAAGCGGCCCTCGCCACGTCGGCGACGGAGCGGCGCTGAAAGTCGGCCAGCTCGTCCCCCAGACGGGCGTAGAAGGAGGCCGCCTCCGCCGCCCTCTCCCGGCCGAGGGAGGCCCCTCTTCTGGCCACATCGAGGGCACCCCTCATCCCGAGCTCCCTCATCGGGGCGCTCTGGTCCAGATAAAGCCTCGGCAGGGTAACCCTGAGGTCAAAACCCATCCCTAAAGGCTCACCTCAAAGCTCGAGGAACCCCTCTCCCTCGCCAGTATGGCCCTTATCTCCCCTATCAGGGCCTCCCTGTAGCGGGCCAGGTCCCTGGCGAGCTTGCCGTTGGAAAGACAGAGGGCCCTTAGCCTCAGGAGCTTCAAAGCCAGGGCCTCCCTCGCCTCCGCGGGCTCCCCCTCCCCCGAACGCCCCTCCTCCAGCCTAAGGAGCTCGAGCAGGAGATCCCTCTCCCTCTCCATGAGGCCCAAAAGCCCCTCCCAGGAGTCGGAGAGCAACATGTCCCTCTTCCTCTCGTTGAGCTCTATCAGGGCGTCGGCTATCTCCATCTCCCTGGCGAGGGCGAAGGACACGGCCACCACCGCCTATCCCTTCAGGACTCCGCTCCTGAGGATGCTCCTGGCCACCTCCAGGAGGTCCACCTGGTAGCGCCCCTCCGCCAGAGCCCTCCTGATGGCCTCCACCCTCTCGCCCCTCACCTCGGAGACGCCGGAGGCCTGGGCCATCAACGACTGAAGCTCCCTGGCGAAGTCGGAGAGCTCAGCCCCGTCGGCGGCCCTGGCCGCCACGTCCCGCCTGACCTTCGCCCTGGAGGAACCCACAGGTCCAACCCTATCGAGGCCGCCAAGCCCGTCAATCCTGTCCATCCCCATCATCTCCCCTGGGTCTGCGCCTGCTTATACTCTCGACCTGCGGGGGCCAAAGCTTAAGAGGAGGACTTCTTCCTCTTCAACACCTCGGCCATGTACATGGAGAGACGATCCCTCGAGGGAGCCTCCTCCCTGGGCTTCGCCTCCTCCCCCTTGCCCTCCTTCTGCCCCAGAAGCTCCATCTTCACCAGAGCGGCGCACCTGGCGCAGTAGGCGGAAGAGCCCTCCACGGGGGCCCCGCACCTGGCGCAACCCCTGGCCAGCGTCCCCTCCGGGGTCTTGAGCTCTATCAAACCCTCGTCGATGAGGACGTTTATGATCTCCTCCTCCACCCCGGTCAGCTCAGAGAGCTCCGATATGGTGATGGCGAGCTTGGGGTTGTCCCTCAGGAAGCGCCTCACCTTATCGTAAGCCTCCTCGATCTCCCTCCTGCAGGAGGGGCATATGGGCTTACCCCCGGCGTAGGGGAAGGCCTTCCCGCATATCATGCAGTTTCGAAGCTCCAACCCCCTCACCTCCCTTCTCCTCGACGCACGCCACCAAAGCCCCCACCCTCAGGCCCGGCCTCGCC
>CAYRKT010000114.1:0-2966 GCA_964425005.1 uncultured Synergistia bacterium | reverse complement strand
GACCCCCGCGGGGGTCCCGCAAAAGCCCAGGTCTTCCCCCCTCCTGGAGGCCCTACACCTCCTGGGGCAGAGCTCGCAGGGGCTCTCCAGGGCCATCAGCTCCTCCAGCAACCCCCATCACCTGATCTTCCTGAACCTCATCGCCAGCTCCCCGTGGACGGAGAGATCCTCGAAGCCCGACTGGAGCTCGAAACAGCTGGACTTCACCGGATCCGGGACGGGGCCGGTGTAGTAGATCTTCACCGAGAGCTCGTCGTCCGAGACCCTCACCAGCTCGTGCTCCCACACGGCGCCGTACCTCGTCTCCCAGAACCTGGCCCTCCCCCCCACCACCATCGGTCCCCTGTCGGCGGAGAAGGTCCTCGTCTCCCCGAAGACGTCGCTGTAGACCGCCGCCTGCCCGAACCTGTCCCGAAAGATCACGTACCACCTGCTCTTCCCGATCACCTCGATCCTGTTCCCGGAGACGATGAAGTCCACGTAGGCGGGGGAGAGCAGGGTGAGACGGGTCGACCCGCCCCATCCGGCCGACGAGGGCACGAGGGTCCCAGCGGCGTCCGAGTCCAGGGCCCAAAGCCCGTTGAGGTAGAGCGGCTGGTCGGAGGAGACCTTCCTCATGGGTACCCTGACCGTGTAGGAGACCTGCAGCCCAGAGGCGCCCGCGTCGGGGGAGAACTCCCCGGCAAGCCAGTCCGGAGGGGAGCCGGAGTAGATCAGCTCCAGCGTCATGGAGCTGGCGTCGTCGAAGTAGAGCCTGTGGATGTGCCCGTCCGCGGAGAGGTTGGCCGCGTAAGAGCCGCCCTCGGCCACTATGGGGATCGGGTCCTTGAAGTGCTCGACTCCGTCCATGCTCGAAACCCCTATCCTCCTCCCGAGGCGGCTCTCGAAGTGCAGGGACCACCCCGAGCGCTCCCACCCCCAGAGCTCCTCCCCCTCGGGGTCTGAGAAGAGCCTTAAAACCCCGCCGGGCAGGACCCTGACCCTGGCCGAACCGGTGAAGCCCGGGCCCACGGGCTTCACCTCCGCCTGACCCTCCCCGTAGGAGACCCAGTACCCGCTCACGTCGCCCACGGGCTTCCCACCGTTCCCCCCCGAGGCGTCGCCGCCGGAAGGGCCACCGCACACGAGGGCCATCGGCAAAAGCGACAAGACCGCCAAGGCCCAGACGAGTCGAGCCAAGCCACCACCCCCCTTTAGCTCGCGGACGATCCATCGAACCTAAGGATACCACACCCTCGGAGGGCAAAGAAGAAAGGCCCAGGCCCATGGGCCTGGGCCCCCTGGATCCCTGCGCCTAGTCGGAGATCAAGGAGGCGAGCCTATCCCGGTCGAGGTGGTGCAGGGAAAGTCCCTCGAAGGGGGTGATGGACCTGAGCAGTTCGGGCCTCCTGCTACCGATGGAGCCCTCCAGGTGCTCCTGGAGCTCAGCTATCCTGCGGTCTATGCGCTCCAGGACGCTCGAGGCCAGGTCCCTGGCCTCCGCGGAGGCCTCCTCCCCGCCTCCCATGGCCACCTTCGCCCTTATCCTCCCTATCAGCTCCTCCATCTCCCTCACGGAGGGATCGCCCGCCAGGGCGACCTTGAGGACGCTCTTGAGGGTACCGAGGAGCGCCAGCACCGCCGCCGGGTTGGAGGGCGAGCGATCGAGCTTCGCCGCCTCCTCCCCCAGGTCGAGACGAGCCCTCTGGCAGACCGAGAGCTCGTCCTGCAGGCCCTTGAGCCTCAGGTGCTCCAGAAGCACCCTCTCCCTCTCCTCCAGCAGCGCAGAGGGGCTTAGCACCTTCGCCGCCGGACGCCTCAACCCCTGCTCCTCTGACCTCTTGACCTCAACCTCCCCCATGGTCGGAGAAGGAACGCTCATCTGGACCTTCAAGCACATCGCCTCCCCTAAGACCTCGCCTACACCTCTCTCTTCGACATCCAGCTTTCGTCCCTTGAGGGTCAACGAGAGCTAATCCTCTCGCCGCCACCTGCTGCAGTCACGAAGCCCTCCCACTGGGCCCAGGAGGGTGCCCACGATAGGCTCGAGCTTCCTGCTTCCTACCTGTCGTCGTCCTCTTGGCCCACGGGCCATGGGTCGCCGAAGCGGGGAGCGGGCAGGGGCCCACCGCTTCCTCCCGCGAAGCGGAAGACCCCAAACCGCAGAACGGTGGTTTATAATATCCCCGCTCTCCCCATATCAGAGGAGGGGGAGAGCTGGGGGGATCGGATGCTGAGAGGGGTCTTCGTGACCTTCGAGGGGATAGACGGTTGCGGCAAGACCACCCAGGCGGAGAGGGTGGAGAGGATCCTAAGGGAGAGGGGCGTCGAGGCGCTCAGGACCGCCGAGCCGGGGGGAACCCCCCTGGGGGTCAAACTTCGGCGCATCCTCCTGGAGGAGGAGGCGGAGCTATGCCCCGAGGCGGAGCTCTTCCTCTTCCTGGCCGACCGGGCCGAGCACGTCCGGAGGGTGATAAGGCCGGCCCTCGAGGAGGGGAAGGTGGTGCTGTGCGACCGCTACTACCACTCCACCCTGGCATACCAGGGCGGCGGGCGGGGCCTTCCCATGGAGCTCGTGGGTTCTGCCAACGAGATCGCCACCGGGGGGCTTGAGCCCGACCTGGTGGTCCTGCTGGACCTGGAGCCGGAGTCGGCCCTGAGGAGGATCGAGCGGAAGGACCGCGTGGTAGAGAGGGGCATCCCCTTCCTGAAAAGGGTGAGGGAGGCCTACCTCGAGATGGCAGAAGGAGACGACCGCTTCCTCGTCCTGGACGGGGAGAGGGGGGCGGAGGAGCTCTCCGAGACGATAGCCGGGAGGATATCGGCCCTGATGGGGCCGGGAGGGAGACCTTGTCCGACTTCCCCAAGATAGACAGGACAGGACCCGAGACCCCGAAGGAGACGGGCAGGAGCGCCAGAAGGCCCAAGAGGAGCGCCTCGAGGCCCGAGGCGATAACCCCCCTGGGGACGGCCAAGGAGGAGGGAAG
>CAYRKT010000113.1:0-2984 GCA_964425005.1 uncultured Synergistia bacterium | reverse complement strand
TAGCCCACCTTCCCCCTCAGGCCCTCCCCCCTCTTTTGGTGCTGGGCGGAGCGGGTCTCCTGCAGGGCGCAAGCGGGGTTCTGTGGGTCCGCCTCGAGCGGGCCTTGGCCTACCCTTTGGTGGCCCGGCTAGAACTCCTGGGGCAAGGCCTCTCCCTGAGCCTCTCTGTGCCCCTAGCCCTCCAGGGCCTCGGGGTCTGGGCTCCCACCTTGGGGTATTTCGCCCAGCACCTCTTCCTCCTCCTGGCCCTCTGGCACCTTGCCCCCACCCCTCCCCGCTGGCAGAAGCCCGCCTGGCTCCGGGAAGGCCTGGCCTTCGGGTTTAGGGGAAGCCTATCCGCCCTCCTCGCCCAGGTCCGTCCCACCCTGGCCCTGGCGGTAGCCCACCGCTTCCTGGGGGAGGAGATGGCGGGGGCGGTAGCCCTTGCCCTCAAGCTGGTGGACTACGCCAGCCTGGCCAAGGGGGTTCTCTTCCGGGTAGCCCTTCCGGTCCTGGGGCGCCTCCAAGGGGAACCGGAGGCGTTCCGGGGAGCCCTCGAGGGGTTCGCCCTTCTCTCCACGTTGGGAAGCGGTCTGCCCCTCCTGGCCCTCACCGCCTTAGGGGGGCATCTCCCCGCCCTCCTGGGACGGGATTGGCCCAGCCTGGACCTTTTCCTTCCCGTCCTGGCCCTGGCGGGCCTGGCCCACGGGGTCTTCCTCCCGCAAGCGGCCGCCCTCCTGGCCCTGGGGCGGGCAGGGGTGGTCCTACGCTTCGAACTCCTCCACACCGCCTTGCTCCTGGCGTTGCTTCCCTTGGGTGCGAGCACGCTCGGCCTCTGGGGGTACGCTCTCGGCTATATGGGGGCCCTCCTGCCTTACGGGAGCTTCTTGTCATTGCGGTTTCCCCTCGTGTGGGGCTGGGGGGTTTTCATGGGGATGGTTCCCCTGCTATCCCTAGGGGGAAAGGGCTTTTGGGGATGGATAGGATTACTCTTTTGGGGAGCTTGGGCTCTTCCTCAAACCCTGAGGATCCTAACCTCCTTTCTGAAGTCAAGCCGACGAGAAGAGCGGACTTGTTGACAAAGAGCGGACTTGTTAACAAGAAGAGGTTACCTTCTCGCAACCAGGTTGGCACCAAAGTCCGGAGGAAGGGTAGCCACGAGCCCCATCACTTCCGCAGCACTCAGCCAAAGCCAAGGCCTGGTCTGAAGGCGGCCGTCCACGTGGAGGTCGATGATCGCAAAGCGGCGGAACCCCCCTGAGGACAAAACCGCCAGCAAATTCTCGGGGGTTTCCCCAAAGGCCTGAAGGTTGGATGGAAGCAACTCGCAAACGACCTCATGGACCGTTTCCAGGGCATTACCCAAGGAGCGAAGGATATCCACCTCTGCTCCTTCAGCATCGATTTTGAGGAGGTCCACCCTTTGCAAGTGCAGCTCAGACAGGATGGCGTTGAGAGGTTTGGCCTCCACCACATGCTGACTGAAGGAATCCTCAAAGCTTTTCTGAGAAGGTGCGGTTGTAATTCGGGCACCCCCCGTGATCCGCTTTGGAACTTGGAGAACCACAGGGCCCTGAACGGTGGAAGCGGCCAACTGGAGGGCCAAGGCTTGGGGAAATCGGTTTAGGTTCCTTCGCAAAATAGGGTAGACCTCCGGATTGGGCTCCAAAGCCACCACCCGCCCCCCTGAACCCACGCTCTCGGCGAAAAGGCGTGCGTGGTAACCCACATTGGTTCCCACATCCACCACGGTCATGCCTGGCTCTACCCGGGATCGAAGGTACTCCATGGTTTCCCGCTCAAAGAGGCGGAGAACCAATGCAAACCGCCATCGCAAGGGATCCTGGGGGAAGGTATAAAAACTCTCCGCTTCCTCCAAGAACCCCAGGACAAGCCTCAACAACCGCCGACCAAGCGGGGTACTTTCCAAAAGAGGATAAACCCTGCGGGCTACTCCCGCCACAAGGGGTTGCCTTGGAAGCGCTCGGAACCAGGCCAAGGCCTTTGCCCTCATCCCACCCACCTTAGCACAAAGGCTTCGTCCCCCTCATGGGACGCGGTGCTTTAAAGCTTCCTCGACCACCCCGGCAAACTCCCGCAGGAAGCGCTCCCGGGAGAAGGCCTCGGCCCGCTTCCGGCACTGCTCCGGGTGGAAGGCTCCCGCCCTCTCCTCAAAGCGCAGGACGGCCTCCGCCAGGGCCTCTGGGGTCTGCTGGTGGAAGAAAACCCCCGTTTCCCCCTCCAAGACGCTCTCCGCCGCCCCGCCCCGGCCGTAGGCGATCACCGGGGCCCCGGCGGCCATGGCCTCCACCGGGGCGATGCCGAAATCCTCCAGGGCGGCAAAGACGAAGGCCCGGCACCTTTCCATGTGGTCCCGCACCACCTCGTCTGGCTGGTGGCCGAGAAAACGGATGTTGGGCACCCCTCTGGCCAGGGCCTCCAGGCGCCCCCTTTCGGGCCCATCCCCGATGACCACCAGGGGCCGCCCCAGGCGGCGGAAAGCCTCCACGATGAGGTCCACCCGCTTGTAGGGCACCAGGCGGGAAACGGTGAGGTAGAACTCCTCCCGGTCCTCCCGGGGACGGAAGCGGTCCACGTCCACCGGGGGGTAGACCACCTGGGCCTCCCGGCGGTAAACCTTGGCGATGCGGCGGGCCACAAAGCGGGAGTTGGCCAGGAGGAGGTCGGGGCGGGCGGCGGCGGCCTGGTCCCATAGGCGCAGGTAGTGGAGGAGGGGGCGGGCCAGGGACCTGGCCAAGGGGGGAAGCCCCCTCAGGTACTCCCCCTCCAGATCCCAGGCGTAGCGGATGGGGGTATGGACGTAGGCGATGTGGAGCTGGTGGGGCCCAGTGAGAACCCCCTTGGCCACCGCATGGGAGCTGGACACCACCAGGTCGTACCCGGAGAGGTCGAAGCTTTCCACCGCCAGGGGCATCAGGGGCAGGTAGAGGGGGTACTTCTTCCGGGCCAGGGGCAGGCGGTCCAGGAAGGAGGTGCGGATGGGG
>CAYRKT010000112.1:0-3050 GCA_964425005.1 uncultured Synergistia bacterium | reverse complement strand
GTCTGCCAGAGGCCCTAAGTCTTCCGGAGAAACCCCCACAAAAGGAGCCATTTTACTTACCATACGAAGTATTATACCAGAAAAGTGCGAGAGGCGTGGACTTGGCTACGGGAGGCCCGCTGGTAACATGAAACGCCTCTTGGATTGGATTTTCAAGGGTCTTATTTATCAAACGCAAAGACCAACCCAAGAAATGCTGGTATTTCTTTTGCGAGATTTGAGGGGGTAAAGTATCCTTGCTACCTGTTGGTATAACAAAGTAAGTGCTGGCAGGTCTGTTGTTCCTTTCATGTTTTGGGAGTTGCTACCCACACCGCCCTCTTAGCATCTAAGCCAATATTACTATTTATTCTTACCTGAAGAATACTTGAATCTATGTCTATGCTTGGTTCTAAAAGGTCAAAGTCTACAATAACATCAAAGTTTGCCCTCTTTTCTACCGAATAGACAACTCCAAAGGTATCCTCCAGTACCCTCTTACCACTAGAAATGACCTGCACGAAGGATACCTTGGTGCTATCAAAGGTAAATAAACGGTTATCAGGTAACCCAACCTCATTCGGAAAGACTTTTTCTATGTCCTCTATCCTCTTTACTAGGTCCATGAATAAATGGGGCTCTTTGTTGTTAGGTAGAGAACTGGCAATAAGGAGGAAAAGGATACTGCAAAAAGAGTCCATAAGAGGTAGGAAGTATCTTGATTCTTTTGACAAGATTCTAAAATCTCTCTCCACAAAAGGACTGGCTTTTACTGAAACCTTGGGCAACAACAGTAGTGAAAAAGAGGAAAACTTACACAAATCTCTTATGCTCAAAGAGAGACCTGCTTTTTTCCCATACTCTACCATTGTTTTTTCTATCTCTTCTGCTACTACCGAACTCATAGACCGGACTAAAGAATAGGCGTGGGGCCTCTCTATGTCTCTCTCAATGTCAAGAAGTTGTATCCTCTCATTTACCCCACCCAAACTCAAGCAGGAGTCAACCTCTTCCGTGTCGTGGAGGTACTTAGCACCACTATAAACAAACTCCGGTTTAGGAAGCTCCAAGCTCTCCTGCAACCCCTTGGTGAAAGCACCGCCAAAGAAGATAAGGTGGGCTAGATTGTTTATTGCCTCTACTGCCTTACTCACTTTTCCTATGTGATCAGGTGACACCAACCTCCTTAAATCTGAAGCCAAAACTACTGATTTTTCAGTAAGTTCTTCAGACTTTGTTCCTTTCCCTTTGACATTATATGAAATCTCAAACGATTTCGGGATATATACTACCGGACTTTCCTTTGTTCCTGAATATTCTTCGAAGCGTAGTGTTACCGCTCTAACGTTTTTTGGATTTAAAATGTCTTTTCTGTATAGAATAAAAGAGAGTCCAGCTTCGGCTGTTTCTGAGAAGAAAAATCTCTTACCCCTCGAAGCCACCGAGCCTGTGGCACTCGAAGAGTAGGAACTTTGCAAGTAGTACACTAATGGTTCTATTTTCTTTATCCTTGCTTCTATGCTAACAACAACATGATCTTCTTTGCCTTTCTCTTTGCTCCTCTCTATTTTAGCAATCACAGGTTGATTTTCGTATGTGTAAAACCTGACTATAGGCACATAGACCAAAATAGAAGCCTCAAGGGAGTCTTTTTGGATGGAAAAATTGGAGAAGTCCTTTTCGCTTTCAGACGGGTTGGTGTTTTTGTAGGAGTCTACAAGTGCTTTATACGCAAGGCCCACAAGTCTATCAGCCGCCCGTTCTCTAGGAGCAAGGCTTATAGAGAAAGCAATCCTTTTGTTATTACAACAAAGCTCGTACGGCTTGTATTCATTAACAAGAGTCACTATCCAGTAGTCTCTTGTAGGACTTGGGGGAACAATTGCGGAAGAAAAAGTGGCCTTCAAAAGTTTCACGAAGTCTGCTTCAGATACCTTTTTCTCAAAAGGAACTATCAACTTTTTATCATCAGAAAAGGCATTTAGTGTTTCCTTTAGCCAATCTAGTGTTTTTTCGCCAACTCTCCCCATATCAAGCTTTGGAACAAGATAGAAATCTTTGATTTTGTTTATAACAAACAAAGCACTTCCTATGTCGCTTTTTCTTGGAATAGAAACCTTCAACCCAAGATTTCCGTCAATTCCGATAAGTTTAAGGAAGCGCTTTATCCACTCATGATTATTTGACTTCTCTTTTATGGGAGAGATTTTTACATAGAAACGTACCTTTGAAGCAGACCCTTTGGGGGATAAAACGATCTCAGCTATAACTCTTGCGTCATAGACAGATGCCAGGTCAGACAAAGGGCCTAGGTCTTCTGGACCTACAGGGATTAGCACGCTCCGTCTATCCATTGTCACACCTCTTTTCATTATACTTTTATAGTATCTTCCTTGCCCTGGATACCACCATCCTCCTAACACTAATCTCAAATGGGTCAAAGGAAAGAAAGAACTTCCTTCCGAAGGCGTGTAAGTAGGTGGAGTAATGTCCAGAGCTAAGCTCAAACTTAACATCAGCGCCCACAGGAAACTCCCCCTTCAACCAGTTTTGCCTGCCAAAGCTGTTGTAGACGGTAATAGAGAGGCGGGGGTTATTCTTAAAGCGGGGTAGGTTTTTACTCCAATCTGGGCTCAAAATATCGGCAAAAAGCTCTCCGTCATCTTCTCCCGTTGCAGAGGAGAGGGCTAGAAACACCTGGCACAAGGCACTTTTAGAAACTATGAGGTCAAACAACTTGGCTACCCGTGGAAACTCATACTCCTTGCCGTAATATCTCTGATAATAGCCGTCTTCCTCTTCTCTATCCCATAAACCTCTTTCTTCAATGGCTTCACTCACCATGTAGGAAATCAGGGCTTCGGCCAGGGAGCAAGCGCCCTCTACCTGCTCCTGATCTAACTCCTGACCTAATCTGGGTTTGAACTTTGTACCTAAAATAAGCTCTTTTCCGTCAATGCTGGTCTTACTAGATGGTAGAGGAAGGCAAAGGTATAGATTGTCTTCACTAACCCCGATCTTGTGATATATGTTATTTAGATACTCTTTCGCAACAGACTTCACCAAAGACA
>CAYRKT010000111.1:0-3128 GCA_964425005.1 uncultured Synergistia bacterium | reverse complement strand
GCCCCTGACCATCCCCCTTCCCCTCTCCACCGCGATCATGTGCTCCCTGACGAGGGCTATCTTGGAGCTCAGGAGGTCCCTGGAGTTGGCCTCCTTCTCTATGAGCCTCGAAAGGGTCTCCCTCACCGCCGACACCAGCTCCCCCAGGGCGGACCTGTCCGCCTCGTCCAGGCGATCCAGGAGCTCCCTCCAGAAGGAGGGGCTCTCCCTGCCGCCGGAGAGGCCCAAAGCGGAGGCTATCTCCCTCCACCTCCCCACCAGCTCCTCCTGCCTCCCTATTATCTCCTGCTTCCTGGCGAGCACGGAGAAGAGACCGTCCACGTCGTCCCTCTCGATGCAGGACATCTGCTCCTCCACCAGCTCCTCCAGCTCCGCGTAGAGGGAGCTCTCCTCCATCAGAAGGGCGGAGAGCGCGTCGAACTCAACCGGCAAGGTTTATACCCCCCTTGGGGGGGATCTGGGATACGCCCCCGTAGGGGTTAGACGCCCTGGGAGGCGCAGCGGAGGGCTCTCGCAGCTCCTCCTGCGAGGGGCTCTCCTTCGAAGACTCCCTTTTGAGCTTCTCCCACGCCTCCCTCCAGGCCTCCAGGAGGGAGGCCATCATATCCCTGACCTCCCTGGCCATCTCGGCGTCCTTCCTGACGTTGGCCTGGACCAGGCGAAAGTACATGTAGTCGTACAGGCGCCACAGGTTTTGAGCTATCTCGCCGCCGGCCTCCATGTCCAGGGAGAGCATGAGCTCCATCACGATGTCCTGGGCCTTCTGGAGGAGCCTGTTGGCCTCCTCGAAGTCCCTCTCCCCTATGGCCCTGATGGCGCCGTCCAGGGACTTGACGGCCACCTCGTACGCCATGATGACCAGCTGCTCCTTGCTGGCCGTCCTGACGGCAGCCCTCCTGTAGGCCTCTGTGGCGCTTCCCGGAGCTATCAAAGCGCACACCCCCTCTTCCCTTATCGACCCCGCCGCCCCGGACCTTTAGGCCCCCTTGATAGAGGAGGCCAGCAGCCTGGCGTACTCCGAAAGCCTCTCGGCGACCCTCTCGTAGACCTCCCTGGGCTCCCCGAAGGGGTCCTCCACCTCCGCGGAGGCTATGAGGCTTCCGAGCTCCACCAGCCTGTGGAAGTGAGCCCTACCGCCCCCATCCCTGAGCAGCCTCAAGGCCTCCTCCACCGCCTCCTTGACCCCTCGATCGGCCACCTCCCCGTAGAGGATCACCCTCTCGGGGGGAAGCCCCATCTCCAAAAGCCTCATCTTCTGCCTCATCGTCATGGCCACCACCAGGTCGAAGCTCGCGGGGTCCACCTGCCATATCCCCTTGCTCCTGTGCCCGGAGAGGTCGAGGCCCATCTCCTCGGCCACGGCCACCGCCTCCTCGGAGGCGGGAAGACCGGGGACGGCCTCCAGGCCCGCCGAGTCCACCTCCACCTCGAGCCCCTCCTCCTCGGCCACCCTGGCGAAGATGGCGGCGGCTAAGGGGCTCCTGCAGGTGTTGCCGGAGCAGACGAAGAGGACCCGAAAGGCTCCCTCACCCATCGACCTCAAGCCCCTCCAGCATTATCCTCTCGAGCAGGTCGGCCCTGCTCACCACCCCCACCAGCTTGCCCTCCCTCACCACCGGAGCCCTCTTGAGGCCTCGCCTGAGCATCTCCAGGGCCACCTGCATGTCGTGGTCGTCCTCCTCGAAGGCCACGACCTCCCTGGTCATGAAGGAGGAGACCGGCTCGCGCGAGAGCCGCCTGAGCCTCCTGAAGAGCTGTCCCACGTCGGGGACGAAGGAGAGGCTCTTCAGGTGATCCACGTAGCCCGGCATGGCCGCCCTTATGACGTCGCTCTCGGATATGTAGCCCAGGAGCCTGCCCTCCTCGTCCACCACGGGCAGACCGCTGAGGCGGTGCCTGTTCATCACCTCCACCGCCTCTCCCAGCGTGCACTCGGGCCCCACCGAGGTGAGGTCCCTGTCCATGAACTCCCTGACCAGCAAGCCGAGCACCCCCTAAAGCCTCTCCACGGACACCCTGGGGACGAGCTCCTCCACCGCGTCCCTGCCGCTTATCCCCTTCTCTATGTGCCTCATGTCCTCCCAGGCGCAGGCCATGGCGAACCTTATGGCCTCCTCCACGGGCATCCTCTCCAGGAAGGCCAGGAGCATCCCGGCCATGAGGGCGTCCCCCGCTCCGAAGCTGGAGCCCTCCAGCTCCCTAACGGGGATCTCGGCCAGGAACAACCCCTGGGGGGTCAGGAAGACGTCGCCGTACCCCTTGTAGGATATGACGGCGTAGTCCACCCCCATGGAGGCTATCCTCTCCAGGATCCTTATCATGTTGTCCAGGGAGGTGAAGTATATCCCCTCCAGCTCGCTCATGAAGCGATGGTCCACCTTGGCGAAGAAGGGGGCGGCCTCCAGGGCGTACTTGAAGGGGGCCCCAGAGGTCTCCACGAAGGTCATGACCCCCCTGGCCTTGGCCATGGAGATGAGCTCGGCGTATATGTCCTGGGGGACCCCAGGGGGCAGAGAGCCCGCCAGCAGGACCATGGAGGCCATGGACAGGACCCTCTGGTAGTCCCTCCTGAACCGGTTCAGGCTCCTCTCGTCCACGTATGGCCCCGCCTCGGATATGCCCGTCTCCACCTTGCCGATCCTGTCCACGATGAATATGTTCGTGCGCGTCTCCTCCCGCAGGTGCACGAAGTTGGTTATGATACCAGCCCTCCTCAGCTTCTCCCTGATGTACTCCCCGGAAAAGCCCCCCAGAAACCCCATGGCTATGCTCTCGTATCCCAGCTGCTTGAGCATCAAAGAGACGTTGATCCCCTTGCCCCCGGGAGACCGGTTGATGGCCTCGGCCCGAAACCACCTGCCCAAACGGAAGTTGGACACCAGGTACTCCTCGTCCACGGCAGGGTTGAGGGTGACCGTGACTATCAACTACACCACCTCCACAAGGGGTAATGGGGAGCCAGTTAAGATTTTATCAGAAGCCGACCCCCCGCCGAAGGACCAAAAGGAGCAGCAGCGCGAGCTCCGCCGCGGCCTCGCAGGCCCCCAGGAAGTCCCCGTTTACCCCACCGAGCCTCGAGAGGGCGAAGGCCCTCAGGGAAAGGGCCACCCCCAGGACCACCCCCAGGG
>CAYRKT010000110.1:0-3165 GCA_964425005.1 uncultured Synergistia bacterium | reverse complement strand
CTCGGGGGACATGGGGCCGAACTCGTTGGCGTTGTTCACGTCTATCATCCTGCCCCTCCTGTGGGCGCAGACCGAGACGCCGCTGCCCAGGTGGGCCACGACGAAGTCGAAGTCCTCGGGCCTACCCCCTAGCTCCCTCGAGGCCCTCCTCACCACCGCCTTGATGTTGAGGGCGTGGGAGAGGCTCCTCTTCGGGAGCTCCGGAAGCCCCGTCACGTAGGAGATCGGCTCGAACTCGTCCACCGAGACGTCGGCCACCACGCAGGAAAGGACCCCCGCCATCTCCCCTATGAGCCTGGCGAGCACCCCGCCCAGGTTGGAGGCGTGCTCCCAGGGCTTTCCCCGCGCCAGGTCCTGAAGCATCGCCTCGTTCACCGCGTAGGTGCCCCCCTCCATGGGGTCCAGGACCCCTCCCCTTCCCACCACCGCGGAGAGGGACCTGAGGTCGAGCCCGTGCTCCCGGCAGAGGGAGAGGACCGCCTTCAACCTGTAGTCCCTCTGCTCGAAGACGCTCCCGAAGGCCGAGAGCTCCTCCTGAGGGTGGTAGACGGTCTCAGACCACAGGAGGCTTTCGTCGTCGAAGAGGGCCACCTTGGTGGAGGACGCCCCGGGGTTTATCGCCAATATCGAAAATCCCAAGGGCCACCACCCCTCAGCGATATATGGGATAGCCCTCGCTCCGCACCAGCTCCATGAAGGCCTCCCTTATCCGCCTGGTTATGGGGCCAGTCCTGCCCTCCCCTATGGGTCGGGAGTCTATCTCGGCCACCCCTATAACCTCGGCGGCGGTGCCGGTCAGGAAGACCTCGTCGGCGGTGTAGAGCTCGTACCTGGTGAAGACCTCCTCCCTCACCTCGTAGCCCATCTTCCTGGCGAGCTCCATGACCGCGTTCCTGGTGATCCCCACCAGTATCCCCACGTAGGGAGGAGGGGTCTTTATCACGCCGCCCTTGACCACGAAGACGTTGTCGCCGGTGCACTCGGCCACGTAGCCCTCCCTGGTCATGCATATGGCCTCCAGGGCGCCGGCCGTTATGGCCTCTATCTTGGCCATGATGTTGGGAAGGTAGTTGCACGACTTTATCTGGGGCGGCAGGACCTCCCCGTAGCTCCTCCTGGTGGCGGCCGTTATGACCTTGAGCCCCTTCTCGTAGAACTCCTCCGGGTAGAGCTGTATGGCGTCGGCTATGCAGACTATGGTGGCGTTGCCCCTGCACTTCCTGGGATCGAGCCCCAGATCCCCGACCCCCCTGGAGACCACGAGCCTTATGTAGGCGTCCCTGAGCCCGTTGACCCTGCACGACTCGGCGCAGATCTCCATCATCTCCTCCCTGGTCTTCCCTATGTCCAGCCAGATGGCCCTGGCCGAGTCGAACAGCCTGTCTATGTGCTCCTCGAGCCTGAATATCCTGCCGTTGTAGGCCCTTATCCCCTCGAAGACGCCATCCCCGTAGAGGTAACCGTGGTCGAAGACGGAGACCCTGGCCTCCTCCTTCTCGTAGAAGACGCCGTTCACGTAGACCTTTCCCACCGTTCTACCCCCCCTGAAAGATGATAGAAAGGGGAAATACCCCCCAAAAGGCCTACTCGTCTGCCTCCGCCAGCTCCTCCTCGGGCAGGAAGAAGAAAGCCCTCTTGAGGTCCAACCCCATGGGGCCGCTGAGGGCGTAGAGGGAGGTCAGGAACAGCAAGACCCTCTCCCGCATGGAGAGGCTTGCCAGAAGCACCAGAAAGCTGAAGGCCAGGGCGGGAAGGGGCTTCAAGTTCCTGGCGCCCACGTTCTTGAGGTTGGAGTACCTGAACTCGGAGACCATCAGGAAGGAGAGGCCCAGGGTCGAGACGGCCACCAGAAGGCCGGGGAGCTCCAACCCCGAGAGCACCAGCGAGGCCAGCAAGGACCCGGAGGCCGGGGTGGGAAGGCCCACGAAGTGGGAGGAGACGTGCTGGATGTTGAATCGGGCGAGCCTCGCCGCCCCGCATATCACGAAACAGGCCGAGACCAAAGCGCCCGGGATGCCCCACGGGTCGAGCCAGAGGGAGTAGACCAGCATGGAGGGGACCACGCAGAAGGAGACCACGTCTGCCAGGGAGTCCAGCTCGAGCCCGAAGAGGGAGCTCCCGCCCAGCTGCCTGGCCACCTTGCCGTCCAGGTAGTCGAAGAGGGCAGCCAGGAAGACCAGGACGGCCGCGAGCCTCACCTCCCCCCTGAAGATGGAGACCAAGGCGAGCACCCCGCAGAGGAGGTTGCCCGAGGTGATCATGTTCGGCAGGATCACCTTGAACGGGATGTCCCTCTTAACCCTTCTCCCTCTCCTCATGGCTCATCACTCCAATCACGGAGGATCCCGCCTTCACCCTGTCTCCCACCTTCACGAGAGGCAGGTAGCAAGAAGGCATATAAAGGTCCACCCTGGACCCTAGCTTTATTATACCTATCCTCTGACCGCGCGACAAAGAGGAGCCCTCACCGACGTAGCAGACTATCCTCCTGGCCAGGAGGCCCGCTATCTGACAGACCTTGAAGCGCCCGAGGGGACCCTCTATCATCACGTAGTTTCGCTCGTTCACCTCCGAGGCCTTGGGGGCGAAGGCCACCGCCCTCTTGCCCGGCACGTACCTCACCCCCACCACCTTGCCCTCGACGGGGGAGCGGTTCACGTGGACGTCGAAGGGGCTCATGAAGATGCCCACCCTGTGGGCATCCCCCACGAAGTCGTCCAGTACCCTCCCCACCTCCACCACCCTCCCGTCGGCGGGGCTCAGGACCCCCTCCCCGCAGGGCCTCCTCTCCGGGTCCCTGAAGAAGTAGGCCAGGAAGAGCCCCAGGGAGAGGGGAACCAGGTAGTAGGGCCCCCTCAGGGCGGACCAGAGCAGGGCGGCGAGCAGCATGCAAAGCCCCACAGGGGCTATCCCCTCCGGGGCCATCCTGAAGACATCCCTCACCTCGATCCCTCCACCACCGAGAGCTCTATGAGCCTATCCCCCTCCTCCAGCTTGAGGAGCTGGACCCCCCTGGCGGTCCTGCCCAAAAGCGGCAGGGAGGAGACCTCCATCCTGGCCATCCTCCCCGAGGCGGTGGCCAGTATCAGCTCGTCGCCCTCCATCGCGGAGCGAACGTCCGCCAGCTCGTCCCCCTCCCTGAGGGATATCCCCCTTATCCCCACG
>CAYRKT010000109.1:0-3262 GCA_964425005.1 uncultured Synergistia bacterium | reverse complement strand
TGGCCTACCTGGTCTCCCAGCACCACGACGTCTGGGCCTTCCACATGTGGAAGGCGTTGACCCGGGGGCGCCTCCTGGCCCTGAGGAGCTTCCTCTCCACAGCGGTCTCCCAGCTCATAGACGCCCTGGTCTTCATGACCGCGGCCTTCTACGGGACCTTCCCCCTGGGCGATCTGGTGGGGATGATCTTCTCCCAGTACCTGGTGAAGCTCTCGCTCACCCTCCTCGCGGTCCCGCTCGTTTACCTCGGGGTCAGGTGGGCCTCTGGTCTGTGGGAGGTGAGGGAGATCCTCGATTAGGGGATGGCCTCGCGGGGACGGCGCAGGTCACCGTCGTCCCCCGCCCCCTCTCGGAGCTGATGCTGAGTCTTCCGCCGAGCATCAGAGCCCTCTCCCTCATGTTGGAGAGGCCCAGCTTGCCGCCGGAGGTGGTCCTGCGAAGGATCTCCTCGTCGACGTCGAAGCCCACCCCGTCGTCCGCGACGGTGAGCTTGACCTCCTCCCCCTCTCTCCAGACCCTGACCCTGGCCCTTCTGGCCCTGCCGTGCTTTATCGCGTTGTTCAGCGCCTCCTGGGCTATGCGGTAGAGGGACAGGGCCACCTCCCTTCCGACCTCCAGCCCCTCCTCCACCTCCACCTCCACCGTCGTCCCGGGGTGCCTGGCGCTGACGTAGCTCGCCAGGGACTCGAGGGCCTCCTCGAGCCCCCTCTCCACCAGGGGGGTCTTGGTCTCCATGCATATCTCCCGGAGCTGGGCTATGGACCTCTTGAGCTCCTCGGAGATGGCGCTCAAGGGTAGCTCGGCTCCCCTCCTCAGGGCCATCTCCACCCTCTGGTAGAGGGCCGTCAGCTCCTGCAGGACCGTGTCGTGGAGCTCCATGGAGATGCGGTTTCTCTCCTCCTCCTTGGATCGGATGAGCCCCCCTATGTAGTCCTCCAGATAAGAGAGGTACTCGCTGGTCCTCCTGGCCATGTCCCATATGGCCCACCTGAGGTAGGATATCTCCCCCCTCTCGCCGGCGCTGGGGCTGGGCAGCCTTCCCTCCTCTGCGAAATCCCTGACCTCGGCGGCAAGCCTCATGAGGGGCCTTATGACCAGACGCCACAGCGCCAGGAGCGAAACGGCGCTCGAGCCCACGAAGAGCAACACCACCAGGGCCAGGTTCCTGTTGTACCTGATCACCGGGCTCATCATGTCCTCTATCTCGAAGCCCACCACCGCCGCGACGTCGCCAGCCTCTGCCCTCGCCAGGGCCCAAAGCCTCCCGTCCACCCTGGAGGTCCTCCCCTCCAGGAGGGTCCTGTCGGAGAGCAGGTCCGTCGGCGACAGCCTCTCCTTGACGAAGGAGGGCGCCAGGTAGAGGGTGAAGCCGGTCGGCCTGTGGTGGAGCAGTAGCATCCTCTGCCTCGGGCCCACCTCCGGGATGGGGCTTCTCGTTCCCCTCTCTATGAAGGGGGGCCTCCTCCCCATCCTCCCCATGGGCCCATGGGGGATGGTTGTCCCCTCCTCGGAGGCCCTCTGGGCTATCTCCTCCGCCAGGTCCCTGCAGTAGCTGATGGCCACCTGGAGCACCGTCTCCCTGTGGTGGTGGAGGCTGTACCCCAGGGTGGCCAGGGCTATCGTGGAGGGCAGCATGGAGAGCAGGAATATCCTCGCCAGCAGGCTCTTGCCCATGACCCCTTTACCTCCCCTCTCACAAAGCTATGATATACCCTGCGGTCCATGGGGTACAGGGAAGAAACGCCCGAAGAAGGGGGTGTCCTATCTTGGCCGTGAGGGTTCTGGTGGTGGACGACCATCCGGCGACCCGCGCAGGCTTGGTCTCTTACCTGTCGGGGAACGCCGAGGTGAAGGTGGTGGGGGAGGCTAGCAACGCGCAGGAGGCGTTGAGGCTCCTTGGGTCCTCCGAGGTGGACGTGGTGCTCCTGGACGTCAGGATGCCCCAGGTGGACGGGATAGAGCTCATGGAGATCATGAGGAGGGAGCTCCCCAGGGAGAGGCGCCCCAGGGTCCTGGTGGTCTCCTCCTACAGCGAGCCGGCCTACGTCCTTTCCGCCTTGAGGTCGGGCGCCTCCGGCTACCTGCTCAAGACCGTGGGGCCCGAGGAACTGATCGATGCGGTGTTGCTGGTGAGCCGGGGCAAGACCGTCTTCAGCGACGAAGTGGTGGAGGCCCTGAACCTTCGGGACGAGATGGCGGAGGAGCTCACCCCCAGGGAGCTCGAGGTGCTGAAGCTCACCGCCAGGGGCTACAGCGCCAGGGAGATCGCCGGAAGGCTCTACCTGAGCGAGCGCACCGTCCAGGGACACCTGGCCTCGGCCTACGAGAAGCTGGGGGTGAACAGCAGGACCAAGGCCATAGCCAAGGCCCTCAAGCTCGGGCTGCTCAGGGCGGAGGACCTGACGGAGGAGGGATGACCACAGCCTCGGCGGCCCAGCTCCGTTCCGATCCCCGCTGGCCCCCCCTCGGGATCCCGTTCTCCCAGGACGTGGTAGAATATGCCGTACAACCGAATACGTATCTTCGCGCATAAGGGGGTGGTCGGAGTGTTAAAGGGCTTCAGCGTGAGGTACAGGATGCTGGCTGTGATCTCGCTTATGTCCCTGGGGCTCGTCTTCGTCTCCCTCTACTCCTACTCGAGGGTTGGGACCCTCGCCAGGGCGCTAAGCGATGTCTACTCCCGCGACTTCGTCCCATCCACCCTTCTCCTGGACAACCTGGTCAGGGGAAGGACAGTCCAGAAGTTACTCTACGAGGCCATGCTGGAGGCTTTGGTCCTCAAGAACCCCTCGTACCTGGATGAGGCCCTCCGGGAGATAGAAAGGAGGCGCTCCATCATAAGCGAGAACTTCGAGAGGCTCAGGCCCCTGGTCGTTTCGCCCGAGCACAAGGCCGCGCTCGACAGGGGGCTTGAGCTCCTTGGGGCCTACAGGTCGGGCCTGGACAGGACCATAGAGCTGATGAGGCAGGGAAGGTGGGAGGAGGCCTACTCCTACTTCAAGGCCGAGGCCCTCCCCAGATTCGAGGAGTATCAATCCCAGATGAGAGGGCTCAGCGACTTGCAGGTTAAGAGGGCGGAGGAGATGAACAGGGAGAACTCGGCCCTCGCCCAGGCCGCGAGGAGGAACGTCCTGGCGGTGGCCGCCTCGCTGCTGGTGGTGGGCGTTGTCCTGGGCTGGCTCATCTCCTCCGGGGTTGCCTCCTCCATCTCCCGCCTGAGGGAGGGGGTCTTGCGCTTCGCCGAGGGGGACCTGTCGGTGGA
>CAYRKT010000108.1:0-3309 GCA_964425005.1 uncultured Synergistia bacterium | reverse complement strand
GCCAGACAGCCCCCTCCCTCCCCGGTGCCAGCACCACGAAGTCGGCCAGGAAGGTCTTGCCGTCGGAGGTCCTCACCCCCACCGCCCGACCGTCCTCGGCCAGGACCTCCACCACCTCGTGGCCGAAGAGGACCTCGGCCCTCCTGGACAGGTCCTCGAACATGGCCTGCAGTATGAGCTTGGCCCTGTCGCTCCCCAGATGCCTTATCCTGGCGGGGACCAGGGTTAGCCCCGCCCTCCTGGCGGTCTTGGAGACGGAGGAGACCACCTCCGGATCGGGCTCGAAGAGGGGGGCTGAGATGCCGTAGCTCATGTAGATCTCGTCCACCCTGGCTATGTAGTCGACGAGCCTCTTCTTCCCTATGAAGGAGGCCAGGTTACCCCCGAACTCAGGGGTGAGGGTGAGCTTGCCGTCGCTGTAGGCTCCAGCCCCTCCCCACCCGCTCAGGACCCTGCAGGGCGAGCAGCGAAGGCACCTGCCCTCCGAGCTCTTCATGGGGCACCTCCTCGCGCTCAGGGAAGGCCCCTTGTCCAGGACGGCCACCCTCAGGCCCGGCCTCTCGGTGAGCGCGAGCGCCGCGAACACCCCGGCCGGCCCAGCCCCCACTATCACCGCGTCGTACCTCTCGACCACGCCCTCGGACACCAAAAGCCCCTCCCCTGGAGGACATAATCCTCAGCTCAGATCAGACGGCAACTTTTGATTTTATCTTGTTCACCACCTCTATAGCAACCTCCAGGGCCCTCTTGCCGTCCTCGATGCCCACCAGGGGGGGTCTGCCCTCGTGCACGCAGTATAAGAAGTGGGCCAGCTCCTGCTTCAGCTGGTCGTTCTTGGGGATCAAGGGCTTCTCTATGGTCTCCACCAGGTTGGAGCTCCTCTCGTCCCGGTAGGTCCTGTAGATGGATATCTCCTGGGAGTCGTAGTTGAGCACCAAATAGGAGTCCCTCTGGACCAGCTGGAGCTCCCTGATCCGCTTGTGGCTCACGCGGCTCGCCAGGAGGTTGGCCACGCAGCCGTTCCTGAAGCTCATCTGGACCGAGGCCACGTCCTCCTGGTCGGTGAAGACGGAGCTGCCGCAGGCGGATATGTCCCTCACGGAGCTCTCCACCAGGGAGAGGACTATGTCTATGTCGTGGATCATGAGGTCCAGGACCACGCCCACGTCGTTGTTCCTGTTGGAGAAGGGGCTCATCCTCTGGCAGTGTATGAGGATGGGGTCCTTTATCCTGCTCCTCAGGAACTGGACCCCAGGGTTGAAGCGCTCTATGTGGCCCACCTGGAGGACCAGGTTCCTCCTCTTGGCCGTCTCCAGGAGGTCCATGGCCTCCTCCACCGTGGTGGTGACGGGCTTCTCCACCAGCACGTGGATGCCCCTCTCCAGCGCCTCCTTGACCACCTCGTAGTGGAGAGTAGTGGGGACCACTACGCTCACCGCATCTGGCTTGCAAACCTCGAAGAACTCCAGGTAGTCGGTGAAAGGAGCGGTCCTGTACTGCCTCGCCACCGAGACGGCCCTCTGCTCGTCCTTGTCCACCACCCCCACTAGCTCTGCGCCCAGTAGCTCGGCGTAGATCCTGGCGTGATGGACCCCTAGGTGTCCTACCCCGACGACTCCGACCTTTACCACGCCCATCCGAATCCACCACCTGGTATAGCGCTTGGGAGCCTCGAAGACCTCCATCCATTTATCCCATCGAGGGGACGAGCTTTATCCAGCGCGGGGGAGGAAACCCCCTATCAGGACCTGTCTTCCCCTCTCCCCCCTCCGATGGGAGAAGAAGCGATCCCCGTCGCACAGGGTGCAGCCTGGAAGACGAAGTATCCTCCTCACCCCCATGCTGGAGAGCCTGGCCCTGGCCGCTTCGGCTATGTCGAAGTGGAAGAGGCCACCCTCCTCCCAGAAGGAGCCCTCCGGGAGCGCCCTCAGCGCCCTCTCGGTGAAGGGGTCCATCCTCCGGGTGTAGCAGCTCCCGCATATGCCGACGCCCAGGTAGGCCTCAGCCCTGCCCAGGTCCGCCTCCGGCCCGAGGGCCCTCATCCCCTCCTCCAGTATCCCGGCCAGAAGACCCTTGAAGCCGCAGTGCAGGATCAGGGCCCTGTCGCCGGCGAAGACCACCACCGGAAGGCAGTCGGCGAAGCGAAGCACCCCGAAGGCCCCCGGGCGGTCCAGCAACACCCCGTCCGCCTCGGCCCTGGAGGGAAAGAAGGGCCCCTGCGATGCCCGAAGGACCCCGTTGCCGTGGACCTGGATCGGAACCAGGAGGGCCCCCTCGAGCCCAAAGGTTCGACCCATCGACTCTAAGAGGGAGCCCAGCCCGGAGGGGTCTAGGTCGGAGGTGGCAGGGCACCTGAGGACCTGCCTGCAGAGGAAACCCCTCTCCTCCAGCTCCTCGTAGACCAGAAACCTTAGGTCACCCTCCTCCCTCAGGCTCAATCGGGGCTCCATCCTATCCTCCTCAGGAACCAACCCAGGAAGTACAGGGAGCCGCAGACCAGGGCGGACCTGGTCGAGGCCAGCTCCAGGGCGCCTTCGGCCTCCATCGCCGCCACCTCCCTCGACCTTATGAAGCCCTGGGACCTGCCCCTTCGGGCCACCTCCTCCCAGTCGGTCAGGGTCAAGGACCTGGCGCTCCCCGGCGTGGGGCAGAGGACCAGGAGCTCCGCGAAGGGGGAGAGCAGGGACAGCATCCTCCTGTGGTCCTTGTCGGACATGGCCGAGAAGAGAATCACCTCGAAGGAGAGGCCCAGCTCCCTGAGGGTGGCGGCCAGGGCCTCGGCCCCGTGGGCGTTGTGGACCCCGTCCACCAGGAGGAGGGGGCGGGACCTCAGGACCTGAAGCCTCCCGGGCCACCTGGCCCTGAGCAGGCCCTCCCTGAGGATCGGCTCTTCCAGGCCTGGCTCCAGGGTCAGGGAGGCCAGGACCGCCAGGGAGGCGTTGTCCAGCTGGTTCAGCCCGGCCAGGCGCGTCTCCAGATCCAAAAGCCATCCCCTTCCCGGGATCCACAGGTCGAAGACGTTCCCCTGCAGGGAGAGGTGTGCGGGCCTCACCACGGCGTCGGCCAGCAGGCTCACCCTAACGCCCCTGGACTCGAAGAAGGGGGGAAAGGCGTCCAGGTCCTCCCTGGGAAGCCCGAGCACCGCCGGGGCACCGCCCCTGTGGGCGTGGGCCTTCTCCACGAAGATGTGGTGCCTGGTGGGGCCAAGGTACTGCACGTGGTCCAGGCCCACGTTGGTGAAGACCAAGAGGTCCAGCCTCGAGAGGGCTGTGGTGGCGTCGTACCTCCCTCCCATCCCCGCCTCGAAGA
>CAYRKT010000107.1:0-3415 GCA_964425005.1 uncultured Synergistia bacterium | reverse complement strand
CTCAAGGTCCTGGGGGGTGGGGGAAGGGGGGTTAAGTGCCTTCACTCCCAGGTGGCCTCCCTGTTGGCCCTGGGGTGGCACCCCCTCGGGCCCTTCCTGCTCGAGAGGATCCCTTCGATGGAGTGCGAGGTGAACGTCTGTGGAGGTCTTCGGCGTCCTGGACGTGGGGAGCAACTCGGTTAGGTCCTTGGTGGCGGGCCTGCGGGGCAACAGGCTGGTGCATCTGGCCTCGACCGCCAGGGTGGTGAGGCTCGTGGAGCGCATGGAACCCTCTGGTGCCCTGAGGGAGGAGGCGATCGAGGCCCTGAAGGGGGAGATATCCAGGATCAGGTCCCTCTTCGAGGGGATGGGGGTCAGGGAGTTCTTCCCGTTCGCCACCGAGGCGGCGAGGCTCTCCGGGGCTCTCTCGTCGTTGCTGGAGGAGGAGCTCGGGGCGTTGGAGGTGCTCTCCCCCCAGAAGGAGGCCCACTCCTCGCACCTGGGGGCGGTGATCGGCGCTCTGGGACCCGGAGGGGAGGCCTGGGTCTTCGACCTGGGAGGGGGAAGCCTCGAGCTATCGGACGGCTCGTTCTCCCTCTCCTTGCCCCTGGGGATGTTGAGGCTCAAAGAGAGGCTCGGGGGCGAGTCCCCGGAGATGCTGGAGAGGATCTCCCTGCTCCTGGGTCACGAGCTTTCCACCTTGCCCCCCTTCCCCAGGGGGACGATGCTCCTCGGGGTGGGGGGGACCTCCTCCTGCGCCGCCATGATCTACAGGGGCATACCCGTGGAGGAGTACCATCCCGCTAAGGTTCACTCCACCTTCCTGCCCCTCTCCTTCCTGGAGGAACTCCTCTTCAGGCTGCTCGGGATGGGGCTGGAGGAGAGGGCCTCCCTGAGGGGGATGGAGAGGGAGAGGGTCGACACCCTCCCCTTCGGGCTTGGTGCTATAATTTGCCTGATCAAAAGGCTTGGCCTCAGGGGCTACGTGCACTCCGAGACGGGACCCATGTGGGGTCTTCTCATCTCCTCCCTCGCCGGGAGGGGCGTAGAGGTGGGAGGCATAGACCTGCTTTAGGGGGTGGTCTCTTTGAACATATGGAAGGGCAGGTTCCACGCGGAGCCGAGGCTGCAGATCCTTCGCTTCACCCAGTCGCTGGACCTGGACTGGCGCCTCTTCGAGTACGACATAGAGGGAAGCGTAGCCCACGTCAGGATGCTCTGCTCGGTGGGGCTTCTGACCGAGGAGGAGAGGGACAAGCTGGTGGAGGCCCTGCGGGAGATAAAGGCCGAGATCGCCAGGGGCGAGCTTCCCCCCTCCATAGCCCTCGAGGACCTGCACCTCAACGTGGAACACCGGCTGATAGAGAAGCTGGGCCCCCTCGGCGCCAAGGTCCACACCGGTAGGAGCAGGAACGATCAGATATGCGTGGACGTGAGGATGTACCTCAGGGATCAGCTCAAGGAGCTCAGGGTCAAGACCAGGAGGTTGCTCAACACCCTCCTCGAGCTGGCCGAGAGGGACGTGGACGTGATCATCCCCGGCTACACCCACCTCCAGCAGGGCCAGCCCATATCCGCCGGCCACTACTGGATGGCCTACTTCTGGAAGTTCCTGAGGGACCTGAAGAGGCTGGATCTGGCCATATACAACACCGACGAGAACCCCCTGGGGAGCGGAGCTCTCGCCGGCTCCACCTTGCCGCTGGATCGGGAGTTCACCAGGAGGGAGCTGGGCTTCTCGAGGAACACCGAGAACAGCCTGGACGCCGTCTCCAACAGGGACTTCATGCTGGACTTCCACTACTTCGCCTCCACCTTCATGGTCCACTGCAGCAGGTTGGCGGAAGACCTGGTGATATACGCCTCCGGCGAGTTCGGCTACGTGGAGCTGCCCGACGAGTACTGCACCGGCTCCAGCATGATGCCCCAGAAGAAGAACCCCGACGTCCTGGAGCTCATAAGGGGCAAGGCGGGCCAGGTCTTCGGGCACTTGCTCGACCTGATGGTTACCCTCAAGGGTCTTCCCCTCGCCTACAACCGGGACATGCAGGAGGACAAGAGGGGGCTTTGGGCCGCCCTGGCCACCGTCCACTCGGTGCTGGACATCCTGCCCGGGATGCTTTCGGCCACCCGCTTCAACCAGGAGAGGATCCTCCAGTCGATGAGGGACGGCTTCATCCTCGCCACCGACGTGGCCGAGTACCTGGTGATGAAGGGAGTGCCCTTCAGGGAGGCCCACGGGGTGGTGGGCAGGGCCGTTAGGGATTGCTTCGACTCCTCCAGGACCCTCTTCGACCTCACGCTGGAGGATTGGCGCAGGTACCACCCCGCCTTCGACGAGGACGTCTTCGAGGTCCTGGACCTCCAGAGGGCGGTGGACAGGAGGAGGACCTACGGCGGCACCGCCAGATCGGAGGTCAGAAGACAGCTCGAGAGGGGAAGGGAGATCTTAAGGGAGCTGGATTAGGCCATGGCTCGAGGGCCTGATTGGGCCAAGCCCGCCCTGCTGGCGGCGCTTGGGCTTTTGTGTTTTGGGCTCGCGGCCGTCCTGCTGGGGAGCGGAGGATACGTCCCCTGGGGGCGGCCGCTCCCTTCTTCTCCCTCCGGGTCCCGCGCTGACGTGGCCTTGAGCCCCTCGGCGCGGGGGGGATCCCCCGCGGAGGCGAAGGCCTCGGAGGAGGTCTACGTGTACCTCACGGGCGCCGTCAGAAGGCCTGGGGTCTATCGGCTTAAGGGAGGGGATAGGCTCTTCCAGGCGGTGGAGCTGGCGGGGGGGCTTCTCCCCAGCGCCGACGCTTCCGCCTTGAACCTGGCCTCCAGGGTGGAGGACGGTCGCCACTACCACTTCCCCGAGGTGGGGGGGTTAGGGGCGAGTTCCCCCGCCGGGGCGCTCGTCTCCCCCAGCGGTTCGAGTCCCTCGATCGGGGGAAAGGTCAACGTGAACAGGGCCAGCGAGAAGGAGCTCGAGTCCCTGCCCGGGATAGGGCCCACCCTGGCCTCCCGGATAGTGGAGCACCGAAAGAAGCACGGTCCCTTCAGGGGTCCGGAGGACCTGCTGAAGGTCAAGGGGATAGGCCCGGCCAAGCTCAAGGAGATCTCCCCACTGGTGGAGTTCTGAAGGGGTGTCTCGGGGTTTGATAGTCGAGCGAGCTCCGGCCCTGTACCTGGCCCTCCCCGTGGCGGTGTCTCTGTGGGGGGTGGGGATGGGGCTTTTGGGTCCGTGGCGGTTCGGTTTGGTCGGGCTCCTGACCTTCGCGGGGCTCTTCGCCCTGGACCTATCGGAGGCCCTGGGCCTTCCCCCTGCCCGCCTCAGGGTCGCCCTCGAGAGGGCGGCGTGGGCCTTCCTCCTCCTGGGGTTGGGCTTTTTAGCCCTGGCGATGGGGCTACGAAGCCTGGTGGAGGGGTGGTCCTTGCGCCCCTCGACCCAGGTGGAGGG
>CAYRKT010000106.1:0-3577 GCA_964425005.1 uncultured Synergistia bacterium | reverse complement strand
CTCCCTCGCCGGCGAGGGAGAGCGCCTTTTCCACCAGGATCTCGGTCTCGGGCCTGGGCACGAAGACGCCCCTCAGGACCTTAAGCCTCAGCCCGAAGAACTCCCACTCGCCCAGCACGTAGGCCAGGGGATCCCTCGTCGACCTCCCTCGGACCATCGACTCCACCCTGGATACCTCCTCCTCCGAGAGCTCTAGCTCGGGCCTGGATAGCAAGAGCTCCTGGGGAACCCCTAGGGCCGCCGAAAGGATCAACCTGGCCTCGAGGCATGCCCCCTCCACGCCGGAGGACGAGAGGGCCTCGCGAACGCTCCTCATCAGGTCCCTGACCTTGGCGCCGCTCATACGGCCACCTCTAGCTGCTTCAGCTTCTCCGCCTGATCGGCCAGGACCAGCTGCTCTATGATCTCGTCCAGGTCGCCGTCCAGCACGGCCTCGAGCTTGTGGACGGTGAAGTTCACCCGGTGGTCGGTCACCCGGTTCTGCGGGAAGTTGTAGGTCCTTATCTTCTCCGAGCGCTCCCCTGTGCCTATCTGACTTCTCCTCTGGTCCCTTATGGCGGACTCCTGCTTCTGCCGCTCCAGCTCGTAGAGCTTGGCCCTGAGGATGCTCATGGCCTTGACCCTGTTCTTGTACTGCGACCGCTCGTCCTGGCAGGAGACCACTATCCCAGTGGGTACGTGGGTTATCCTCACCGCCGAGTCGGTCATGTTCACGTACTGTCCGCCGGCGCCGCTGGCCCTGAAGGTCTCCACCTTCAGGTCGTCGGGGTTTATCTGCACGTCTATCTCGTCGGCCTCGGGGAGGACCGCCACCGTGGCGGTGGAGGTGTGTATCCTGCCTGACGCCTCGGTCACCGGAACCCGCTGGACCCTGTGCACCCCGCTCTCGTACTTGAGGAGGCTGTAGGCGCCCCTCCCCCTGACGGCGAAGACGATCTCCTTGAACCCCCCTATGCCCGTCTCGTTGGAGGAGAGGAGCTCCACCTTCCACCCCCTCTTCTCGGCGAAGCGGGAGTACATCCGGTAGAGGTCGGCCGCGAACAGGGCTGCCTCCTCCCCGCCGGCCCCCGCCCTTATCTCCACGATGACGTTCTTCTCGTCGTTCGGGTCCCTGGGGAGGAGCATGATCTTTAGCTCCCTGAGGAGCGTCTCCTCCTCCCTCTCCAGCTCCTTGAGCTCCTCCTTGGCTAACTGAAGGAGCTCAGGGTCGTCCTCGGTCTCGATGGTTCGCCTGTCCTCCTCCATCCTCGAGAGGATGCCCTTGTACCTGCGATAGGCCGAGACTATGGGCTCCAGCTCGGCGTGCCTCTTGGCGAGCCGCTGGAGCTCCTCTGGGGAGGAAATCACCTCGGGCTTGCCCATCTCCTCCTCTATCCTCACGAAGCTTCTCTCTATCTCCTCCAGCTTTCCGGCTATGTCCACCTTCACACCACCTCTGGTTGGGCTGACGCCCCTAGGGCCTCGTCGAGGGCTGCTATGGCCACCTCAACCTGCTCCGGGCTGGGCTCCCTGGTGGTGAGGCGCTGCAGCCAAAGCCCGGGCTCCACCAGCAGCTTCAGGATGGGGACTTTCCCCTGAAGCTTTACGACCTCGTAGGAGAGGCCGGCCACCAGGGGAAGGGCCACCGCCTTGGCCAAAGCCCTCCAGGGGAAGCTCAGGCCTTGAAAGGGGGCAAAGACGAGGGCGCTGACCAGGACGGCCACCAGGAGGAAGGAGGTGCCACACCTCCTGTGGATGCGACTCTGGCGCTCCACCGCGCTCAGGTCGTGGTAGTCCACTCCTAGCTCATAGGCGTTTATCACCTTGTGCTCAGCGCCGTGATACTCGAACATCCTCCTGACCTCGCGGTTGAGCCCGATGAGGGCCAGGTAGGCGACGAAGCTCAACGCCCTGGATATCGCCTCCACCAGGCGTTCCCCCCAGCCCGCGAGCTTGGCCCACAGCTGAGCCAGCATCTCTGGGAGCAAAACGAACAGGAGGACGACCCCTGTGACTGCCAGAAGAAGCGCCGCCGCGAGCTCCCTCTTGCTGAACTTCTCTTCTGGCGACGCCACGGAGGCCGAGAAGGAGAGGGCCTTAAAGCCCATCACCAGCATGTCCGAGAGGGAGAGAAAGCCCCGGAGGACCGGCACCCTCCACGCCAGGTGCGATCCCCTGGGTGCGCGCCAGACCTCCCTGTGTATACTACCCTGGGGGGTCCTGATGGCTAGTCCCCAGGCCGTGGGCCCTCTCATCAGGACGCCCTCTATGACCGCCTGTCCTCCCACCTGCGCCTCAGGCATGTTCCTCCTCCCCGAGCAGCTCCTCCTGGCTCGCGTAAGGCCTGCCGCAGCCCCTCTCCTCCTGACACCTGCCGGAGGACAAGCAGCTGGGTCCAGCGCGCCTGAACAGGGCGGGTGCCTCCCGAAGGCAAAGGGAGAGCATCCTCTTAGCCAGGCTCCTTATCTCCCACTGCGCCCTCCTGCAGAGCCTGAGGGAGAAGAAGTGCAGGAGCTCCCTGGCGTTCATGGACACCACCAGCGAGGTCGACGAGGCCTGGGGCAGGACGAACCTGGCGTCCTCCGGCGGGATTCCCCTCGCCAGGAGCTCCTCGTAGAGCCTGGTGCTGTCGAGCAGGAAGCTGACAACCCTCTCGAGAAGGTCCTGGTTCCGGCGAATGGAGGGGGGGACCACCATCTCGGGCGAGCCCCTCACGTATCGCTGGCTCCTCTGGCTGTAGCTGGCTATCCTGTGCCTGACCAGCTGGTGGGAGCAGGCCCGCGAAACGCCGTCCACCATGAAGGTGAACTGAGCGTGCTCGAAGGGCGACAGATGCCCGCTCCTGAGGAGCCCTTCGAGCAACCTTTCGACCTTGCAGGGATCCCCGCGCAGCTCCTCCTCTATGGAGGCGGGGTCGGAACTGGAATAACAAAGCCGCGCCGCCGAGGCCACCAACAGCTCGGCTTCTGGGGTGGACCTCAGGAGCGACACCCGCAAAAGCCCTTCACCCCCTGGCCCGACGGCGTCCGAGCTTAGCCCTCCTTCTTGGCGTATCTCCTCTTGAACTTCTCCACCTGCCCGGCCTCGAGTATGACCTGTTCCCTCTTCCCGGTGTAGTAAGGATGGCACTGGGAGCAGACGGCCACCCGTATGGTGGGCAGGGTGGACCTGGTCTCAAAGGTGTTGCCGCAGGCGCATATCACCTGGCATTTGTCGTAACGAGGGTGGATGTCCTTCTTCATGACACAGCCGCACCTCCGCTCTCTTCGGACAATCGCATCATATACTACACCAGGCCCGATCGGTTTGTCCAGATGCGACCATAGGTGGCGCCGAGCCGTCCCCTTCCCAGACGAGGGCCTCGTGGGGACGGCAGATGGTCTGTCCCGTGAGCGCCCTCCCCCTCGGTGTGATATACTTCCATTTGTCCTCGAGGTTGGGGGTGAGCTCCTTGTCCAGATGTTTTCCCTTGCTCCTCCTCCTGGTGGCGTTGAGTTGCCTCGGCTCCTTTGAGGTGCTGGCCTACGATCCGGAGAGGGAGGGGTGGCTGCTCCTGGTGGGGGTCGTGGGGCCTGAGGGCGAGGGCGAACTCGACTCA
>CAYRKT010000105.1:0-3718 GCA_964425005.1 uncultured Synergistia bacterium | reverse complement strand
GACAGCGACAGGAGCGGCATAGCCCTTTTGGACCTCTTTGGGAGGCTCGCCAGGAGGGTGGAAGTGGGGGTGGAGAGGGTGCCCTACGTGGTGCCCATCGACCTTCGCCTGAGCCCCGAGGGAGATCTGCTGGTGCTGGATCCCGAGGCCCTCTATCGCTTCTCCCCGGAGGGGAGATATCTGAGGCTGGTGGCGGGGGATTTCGACGGGGCCGGTGGGCTCGCGGTGGACGGGTATGGCAACGTCTACGTGGCCGGGAAGGGCAGCTCCTCGATCCTCAAGCTCGATGCCGCCGGGAGGGGGTTGGCCAGGATAGGGGAGGGAGAGCTATCCCTGCCGAAGGGCTACTGGGATCTGGTCGGGCTCGCCGTCGGCCCCGAGGGGGAGATATACGCGTCGGACGCGGGAAGGGGGAGGATCGCCGTCTTCGACGGGACCGGAAGGCTGGTCAGGAGCCTCTACGGCGCCTCCAGGGTGAGGGGGGTCTTCCCGGACGTCCACCTCCCCAGGGAGGCCCCTCCTTTCAGGCCCGCGGGGATAGCCCTGACCCCCGAGGGAGGACTCCTGGCCGTCGACGAGCTCTCGGGTTCGATCCTCGTCTTCTCCTCTGACGGCAACCTGAGGGGGAAGATCTCCCTCGCGGCTGGGGATCTCCTCTCCTCGCCTTTGGGTTCCCCCAGGGGGGTGGCCGTCGACCCCTCCGGGAGGGCGTACGTCTCCTTCGTCTCCGGCGCAGCGGCTATCCTGAGCCTCGAGCTCTCGGGGCAGGGCATGGATCAGGTCCCGCCCGGACGGGGGCCAGGTCAGGAGGCGACGGCGTCGCTCCTCTCGGGGGTTTCCTCGCCTCCCGTGGCGCCCTCGTCCTCGCCGCCCGTTATCACCCCCTCCCCTTCGGCCCCTCGGCGGGCCGTGAGGGTGCTCCTGCCGGCCCATCCCCCCGAGGTGGGAAGGCCTTACAGGATGGAGGCCTCGGTCGAACCGCCCCCCACGGGTCCCGTGCGCTACGTCTGGAGCGTGGGCGATGGCTCAAGCCCTTACGCCCTGGACGGGCCCGTCCTGGAGCACCCCTTCTCCAGGGGAGGGGAGGTGGAGGTGTCCTTAAAGGTCTTCGACGTGGCCACCAGGGAGATGCTCGGCTCCGCCAAGGTCTCCCTCTCGGTCAGGTCCTTCGGCCCGGAGGTGATGACCGGGGAGGAGCGCTATCCCAGCGGCGGGCTCAAGCTGGTCTACTCCTGCTACGTGGGCCCGGACGGCAAGGAGGTGAAGCGCGGCCCTGAGGTCTCCTACTACGAGAACGGGAGGAAGAGGGCGGAGGGCTCCTACGAGCACGGCCTGAAGGAGGGACTCTGGGTCTCCTACTACGACAACGGGGTCGTGGGGCAAAGGGGCACCTGCAGGAAGGGCTTGAGGGATGGGCTTTGGACCCTCTACTACCGGAACGGCAACAAGGAGTCGGAGGGGCGCTACAGGAACGACAGGAGGGAAGGGGTCTGGGTGAGCTACCTGCCCGACGGCAGGAAGTTCTCCGAGTGACCTACAGGGACGGCAAGGTGGTCCCCGGGAGCGTGAAGCATTTTTGAGGGGAGGTGACGACGTGAGGCATTTGGCGTTGGCTCTGGTTTTAGCCCTGATCTTCGCGGGTTCCTCCCTCGCCTCGTCGGGCTTCGACGTGAAGATGGCGAAGGAGGGGGACGACGGGAAGGAGTTCGTCCTCAGGGCGGGAGACGTTTTGCTGGTGGCGCTGCCCGAGGTCACCACAGCGGGCTACAGCTGGGAGGTGGCCCAGCTGGACGGCAAGTTGCTCTCCTTCCTGCACAGCTTCCCGGTGAAGCTCTCGCCCCAGGGGGCTGTGGGAGGGGTGCATCTCAGGATCATGGCCTTCAAGGCCTTATCTCCCGGCAGGAGCGCTTTGCTCCTGACCTACGGCAGGCCCTGGGATCCGACCAGAAGGGTGGAGAGGACCTTCGTCCTCTCCGTCAGGGTTAGATGAGAAGGGGTGATCTCCGGATGAGGCGTTTTGCGGTTTTGCTCCTTTCGGCGGCGGTACTTGCGGCCCTGCCCGCCCGGGCGGGGGAGGTCTTTTCGCCAGAGCCGAACCCGGCCTTCGAGAGGGCCCTTCAGGCCTCCAGGGCCTCCGGCAGGCTTGGCTACATCCCGCCCCCCTTCAAGATGATGCCCCACCTGAAGGCTGGCTTCGTCCCCAGCGCCAGCCTTCCATCGCGCTACGACCTGCGCGACGAAGGGCATCTCACGCCGGTCAAGGACCAGGGGGTATACGGGGTGTGCTGGGCCTTCGCCGGGTATGGGGCGCTGGAGTCGACCCTTTTGAGGCTTGGCGGGGGAACTTACGACTTCTCCGAGCGCAATCTGATCAACAGGTGCGGCTTCGACGATCCGTGGAACGCGGGCGGCAACCAGTACATCACCATGGCCTACCTGTCCAGGGGGGATGGACCGGTCCTGGAGGACGATGACCCCTACTCCCTCGGCCCTGGGACGAGCCCGGCCGCAGGCCGAAAGCTTTACGTGGAGGGAGCCGTCTTCTTGCCCCCGAAGGGGGAGGCAAGCGACGTGGAGTACATAAAGGACGCCATATACCGCCATGGGGCCCTGGCCACCGGCATGCACTGGGACGATAAGTACTACGACAGTGCCTCCAATACCTACTACTGCGGCCTCAGGGAGGATCCCAACCACGAGGTGGTGCTGGTGGGGTGGGACGACTCCAGGGTGGTACCCGGCGCCCCCGGGCCCGGTGCCTGGATAGTGCGAAACAGCTGGGGGACGGGTTGGGGCGAAGGGGGTTACTTCTACATATCCTACTACGACGTCCCCTTGGCCTCCGACTACCTCGTTTACTTCGTGGACGAGCCCGACCTCAACGGCGGCAACTTCAAGGTCCTGTACCACGACGAGTTGGGCATGAGCGGAGGCATAGGATATCCAAGCGGCAGGATCTTTGCCGCCAACGCCTTTACGGTGGCCGAGAGCTGCAGGCTTGAGGCCTTAAGCCTCGGCGTCTTCGACCTCGGTGGGGGATATGCCGACTACATCGTTAGGGTTTACCGAGGGAGGTCCTCTCCGCCGGACGTGGGTTCCACGCCCCCCGATTCGTCCGCAAGCGGCAGTATCTCCCAAAGCGGCTACCACTTCGTCAGACTTCCCTCGCCCGTTGAGCTATCCGCCGGCGAGCGCTTCGTCGTGGTGGTGGAATACCGGTGCAGCAAGCCCAAATCCTCTCCCCTCGGCCTGGAGATCAGGGGTGGTTCCTCCTCCAGGGTCACGATCCTTCCCGGCGAGAGCTTCTACGGCCCCGATGGCTCGAGCTGGGAAGACCTGTACTTCGCCTCCGATGGCTACGGCAACGCCTCGATAAAGGCCGTGCTGATCCCCTCCAGCGGACCTGGGCCCAACCCGGTCGAACCCCTGGAGGTATCGCCCTCCTCCCTCTCCTTCGGCGAGGTAGAGGTGGGCTCCCAGAAGGCCCTCCCCTTCTCTTTGAAGGCCAACCAGGCCCTGGGGGTCGTCGTCTCCTGCCCCGAGGGCTTTTCCGCCTCCCCTTCCAGCTTCGACATGGTCGCTAATGAGACCAGAGCCGTGAGCGTGGTGTTCAGCCCCACTCAGGCGAGGCCTTACAGCGGCGTCATATCCATATCCTACGGCACCGGGACCAGGGGACTTCCGGTGAGCGGCACGGGCCTTCAACCGGGGCCGGTTC
>CAYRKT010000104.1:0-3858 GCA_964425005.1 uncultured Synergistia bacterium | reverse complement strand
CCCCTTGAACCTCTCAGGGGCCACGGCCTTCGCAAGATCCTCCAAGAGGACCTTCCTTCTCCCGAAGGCTGTGTTCACCTCAGCGAGGCCCGCCACGAGGTCTGCGCGGAAGGTGAGGAAGCCTTGCCCTGCCTTGCTGAGCATCTGGAGAAGGAGGCCCTTCGCCCAGGAGACCTCGTACTCGTCCTCGGGAAGGGCGACCTCTGCCCCGTTTGCTCTGAAAAACCGCGCTTCGCCGAAACGAGGAGAGACGAACCCCTCAGCGAACCTCACGCCCTTCTGCTTGAAGAGATTGAGCATCGCTCTCATACTCACCCCCTCTTCCGCCCAGAGCCGTGAGGCTCTGGGCTTCCTGCTTCTCGCCAGAGAAAGGCGGAGGAGGAGAGGAGGCGTGTCGAGGGCGAAGGAGTTCGTGGGCCTCGAGGGCGAAGGTCTACCTTCGGCAAAGGTCTGCCAAGCCGCTTCCAGACGTGCCCCTCGCCCAACCGCACAACCCCATCTAACCGCAAATCCGGCGCGCCCTGCCATAGACCTCTGGGCGGCTTGTTGGCTGGGTTGCCTAGATACGCGTTTCGTCAACTAGCCCCTTTGTATCTAGGCGGTGCCAGCGAAAACCCCCGCTCGCACGAAGCGAGCGGGGGTGGGGGCCTTTCCTTACCTTTTGCTCGCCTTCTCGAGCATGCCCTGGAGGTGGAGGTACCTCACCGCCGCGGGGAGGGAGCCGAACTCCTGCTTGAGCTCACGGCGTTGCACCTGCTCGTCCGCTTGAGTGCCGAAGGCGGCCACCTCGTAGGGGGAAGGGATGTACTGGAGCACCTCCCCCTGGAAGCGGCCGAGGATCCGGAGCAGGAAGAGGATCTCCCCCTTGGGCTTCAAGGTCTCGTAGGCCTCGATGATGTCGTCCGGGAGCTTGAGCACGTTTTTGAGGAAGGGGGTCTGATTCTGGGCCGCGAGGAGGAAGAAGTAGTTGGCGTTCTCCACGATCCCCTTGGCGTTGCCCGAGACGAAGTCTCCCAGGCTCTGGGATATGGAGAGGGCGCTCGCACCGTAGCGTCTGAGACGGCGGTACAGGTCTTCCACGAAGGCCGCTGCGCTGGGGCTCGCCAGCAGACTCCAGACCTCGTCGAAGATCAGCATCTTCCGTTCAGCGGGGTCTCGGGCGATGCGCCTCCACAAGAGGTCCATGAGGAGGAGGAGCCCCACCCGCTGCAGGTCTTCGTTCAAGGAGATCCCCGTGGTCTCGAAGTAGACCACCCTCGAGTTCAGGTCGATGTTGGTCTGGCCGTCCACCAGCCTCCCGTAGGGGGTGTCCCCAGTCCACAGGGCGAGGGCTTGGGCCATGGAGCGGATTAGGTCCTTGTCCGCCTCCTCCAGGTGCTGGCCGAAGGCCTCGTCCATGCTCCGGAGAATGGAGCGGAAGTCGCTCAGGGTGGGAGTCCTCAGGGTGATCCTCTCGCCCCCGTCCGGGAGCCTCTCCCGGTACTGGAAGGCCTGGTAGACCCTCTCCACGGCGGCGGTCAGGATCACCTGCTCCTTCACGGGGTCCCCTCGCGAGGGAATCATCTGGCGCAAGAGGGTCACGAGGAAGGCCTTCTTCACCTCGTCTGGCTCCACCTGACCCTCCGGCAGGTCAAAGGGGTTCACCGTGACCTCGGCCCCGGGCTCGAAGTAGATGATGGCCCCCCCGAGCAGCTCCGTGAGAGGCACGTACCCTCCTCCCTTGTCGATGATGGCCACGAAGTCGCCCTTGGTGAGGAAGGAGGTGATGTACGACTGGGTGAAGAAGGTCTTCCCCGAGCCCGTCCCCCCGACGAGGATCCCGTTCCACGCTGGGGCCCTCGGGTCGAACGGGTTCACGCCCACCATGGTCCCCTCCTTCGAGAGGTAGAAGGCGATCGGAGCGGGGCTCCCCCGCCAAGGCATCTGGATCGGGACCATCTGGGCGGCGTTCAGGTCGAGGTAGTTCCACTTGCGCACCAGAGGCTTCCCCGAGAAGGGGGCCGCCTTGAGCCAGTAGTCGAAGGCGTTCGGGGGCATCGCCACCACGGTGGCATCGGCCAAGCTCTGCGCCTTTCCGTAGGCCTCCCGGGCCCGGCTCTGCAAGAGGGCGAGGTCCTTGCTCCTGAGAACCATCTGGACGCCGACCTCGACCACGTGCTCGGCGGTCTGGGCCCGCCGCGTCAAGGCCTTGCCCATGATCTTGGCCTTCTCCACCAGCTCCGGGTCCGCCCGGCTCCCGAGGTCCTGAGAGACGGACTCGAGGCGCACCCGCACCAGGTTCAGCTTCGCCGAGGCGTCGGCCTGGTCCACGTGCCGCACCTCGATCACCAGGAGGAACTCTCCGGGCACGGTGAGCAGGATGTCCAGGAGGCCTGGCTGGGTGTACCGCGGTCCCTTGTGCATGACCACGTGGGTGATGTAGACCCCCCCGACCCGGATGAACTTGTCCTGCCTGTTTTCCACGGCGGAGAGCGCCAGCCTCGCCACGTCGGGCACGCTCGGGTCTTTAGGACTCGGCCTTCTCTCTTTCAAGCTGGGGTTGAAGTAGCGGAAGAGGAAGGCTTCCAGGTCGTCGTCCCCCATGGGGCGGGCTTGGATGCCCACCTTCTCCAAGATGTTCAGGACAGACTCCCGGATCTGCTCCACTTCCGCCATCACCCCCGCGTACTCCTCCTTGGAGTAGCTCTCCTTGGCTTTTTTCACGTACGAGGGGGTGAAGGCGACCTCTAGAAAGACGTTCCACTGACGGAGCCGCCCTTCGGCGGCCTGCAAGCGCAAGACATCGAGCTTCGCCTCGTTGATCTCCCTGATCAGGGGGTCGGCCTTGGAGAGGGCGTCGAGATAGTCCGGAGGTATGGCGAGCCCTCCCTCCAAGGCCTCCACGTAGAGCCGCGCCCACCCTCCGATGGGGACCACTTGCCGCACCACCTTCGCCAGCTCCCGGCTGATCACGGCCCTCTCTCGGGCCGTGAGGAGCCTCGAGGAGGGGAAGTAGAGGTCGAAACCGATGTGAACCTCCCCCTCCCGGCCGAAGACGACTCCGTCCCGGATCTCGCGAACGGTGATCTCTTTGAGGAGCTCGCCCCTGAACAAGGCCATTTCCGTCCCCCTTCCCCCTTCACGGGGAGTCGAAGTCGAAGTACCAGACTGGCGCGGTGACCTCGGTCCACTCCTTTTGCCAGACGGGAGCCGCCAAGTAGTCCGTGCGGAAGGCCCGGACCAGGTACCTGTCCACGGCGGGCAAGGTCAGGGACACGCTGTCGGGCGGCACCCCTCCCTGGACGAGGAGGGCGTAGCCTCCGGGGCAGAGGGCGTCTGGATCCGGAAGGGGAGACCACCCTATAGGTTCGGGCGCACACACCACCGCTCTCACCGTGTAGCCTGCTGGGCGGTTCAGGACCACTACCGTCGGTTTCAAGAACACCCTGTTGGAAGCGCCGAGGGAGACAGAGAGGACGCCCGCTTGAGGGGTGCCGAGGTCGACCAGATAGTAGGGCACCCTGGCTTCCGCTCCAAACCCCCGCACCACCACCCTGTACCCCTCTATCCGGGGGACCCTGGCCGACCAGAGGCCTGCGCCTCCAGCGGCGTTCCTCTCGAGGAGCCTCTCGCCTCCCGCCCCCTCGAGGGCGTAAGTCACGGAGGAAAGCCAAGAGGGACCAGTGATCCGCAATTCGACGAACTGGACGGAAAAGCTCAGGTTGACGGCGTTCCCGTCCGGGTAGGGGAAGTTCTTGGCGGCTACGGGGGCGTCCCCCGAAAGGGCCACGGCCCGGTAGACGGGCGCTGCGGGAAGCTCCAGCTGGACAGGGCCAGCGTTCGGAGAGAAGGAGGCGAGGAGCTCCCACCCTCCCCCGC
>CAYRKT010000103.1:0-3909 GCA_964425005.1 uncultured Synergistia bacterium | reverse complement strand
AGGCCATAGACAGGCTCCACTCCACCGCCGAGAGCCACCACCGGGCCATGGTCCTGGAGGTAATGGGGAGGAACGCGGGCTGGATAGCCCTGGGGGCTGGACTGGCAGGAGGGGCCGACATAATCCTCATACCCGAGATACCCTTCAGGATGGAGAAGGTGGCCCAGAAGATCCTGGAGAGGAAGAGCTCCGGGAGGACCTTCTCCATAGTGGTGGTGGCCGAAGGGGCCCACGAGGAGGGCAAAGAGCCCATCGTGAAGGGGAGGGTCAAGGACGGAGGGCTGGAGGTGAGGCTGGGCGGCATAGGCGACCACGTGGCCGCCAAGATAGAGGAGATGACCGGCATAGAGACCCGCTGCACCGTCCTGGGACACCTCCAGAGGGGAGGGAGCCCCACCCCCTTCGACAGGATCCTAGCCACCAAGTACGGGGTCGGCGCGGTGGAGGCGGTGATGGAGCGCAAGTTCGGCCACATGGTCACCTGGGACGGGAGGCGCATAGGCCTGGCCGACCTCAAGGAGCTCAAGGGGAGGGGCGAGCGCCTTGTCCCCCTCGACCACGATCTGATAAAATGTGCGAGAGCCATAGGGATCTCCTTCGGAGACTAGAGCGTGCCCGTAGCTCAGCGGATAGAGCGTTGGGCTCCGGACCCAAAGGTCGTGGGTTCGAATCCCGCCGGGCACGCCACCCCTGCGCTCCCCCTGCGTCGGGGGAGCGTCTTTTTTGGACGGAACCGGACTTCTTAAAAAAATAGTTGCACCAAGTCGCCTTTTATGCAATATTATTTCAAAGACGAAGAGAGATGGGGGGTAGGTCTAGATGCTCTCGGACATCGAGATAGCCCAGAGGGCGAGGCTTTTGCCGATCGGGGAGATAGCCGACAAGCTCGGCGTGCCGCGAAGCTACGTGCTCCCCTACGGCCACTACAAGGCCAAGGTGGACCTGAGCTACATGAGGGAGCTATCGGGCAGGCCCGACGGCAAGCTGATCCTGGTGACGGCCATAACCCCCACCCCCGCGGGGGAGGGCAAGACCACCACCACCATAGGCCTGACCCAGGCGCTGGTCAAGAGGGGCAAGAGGGCTATGCTGTGCCTTCGAGAGCCCTCCCTGGGGCCCTGCTTCGGCGTCAAGGGAGGGGCTGCCGGCGGGGGATACAGCCAGGTACTGCCCATGGAGGAGATAAACCTCCACTTCACCGGGGACATCCACGCGGTGGGCTCGGCCCACAACCTCCTCTCCGCCATGGTGGACAACCACATCCACCAGGGTAACGAGCTCGGGATAGACCCGAGGAGGATCACCTGGCCCAGGGTCATCGACATGAACGACAGGGCCTTGAGGCACATCGTCGTAGGGCTTGGGGGACACGCCCACGGGGTCCCCAGGGAGAGCAGGTTCGACATAACCGTCGCCTCCGAGGTGATGGCGATACTATGCCTCTCCAGCAGCCTCTCCGAGCTAAAGGAGAGGCTCTCCCGGATAGTGGTGGGCTACACCTACGACGGCAGGCCCGTCACCGCCGGGGAGCTCAGGGCCCACGGGGCCATGGCGGCCCTCCTGAAGGAGGCCATAAACCCCAACCTGGTCCAGACGATAGAGCACGTGCCCGCCTTCGTCCACGGGGGTCCCTTCGCCAACATAGCCCACGGCACCAACAGCATAGTGGCCACCAGGATGGCCCTCAAGCTCTGCGACTACGTGGTGGTGGAGTGCGGCTTCGCCTCAGACCTGGGAGGGGAGAAGTTCTTCGACATAGTCTGCAGGCAGGCGGGGTTCGCCCCCAGCTGCGTGGTCCTGGTGGCCACCGTGAGGGCCCTCAAGTGGCACGGCGGCAAGCCCAAGGAGAGGATCTCCGAGCCGGACCTGGAGGCCCTGGAGAGGGGCATAGAGAACCTGGAGGCCCACATGGACAACGTGAAGCAGTTCGGGATGCCCTTCGTGGTGGCTTTAAACCGCTTCAGCTCCGACACCCCCGAGGAGATAGAGCTGGTCAGATCCCACGTGGAGGCGAGAGGCGGCAAGATGGCGCTCTCCGAGGTGTGGGCCAAGGGAGGGGAGGGCGGCCTGGAGCTCGCCGACATGGTCCTCGAGGAGGTCCACTCCGGCAAGGCGAGGCTCACCTACCTCTACGACCTATCCGAGCCCATAAAGGCCAAGATAGAGAGGATAGCCACCAGGGTCTACGGGGCCAGGGGCGTGGCCTACACGGCGGAGGCGGAGGAGACCATAAGGAAGCTCGAGTCCCTCGGTTTCGGAGGCCTACCCATATGCATGGCCAAGACTCAGCTCTCCATCTCCGACAACCCCAACCTCAAGGGTAGGCCCAGGGGGTTCGAGATCACGGTGAGGGAGGTGAGGGTCTCGGCCGGAGCGGGCTTCGTGGTCCCCATATGCGGGTCCATAATGACCATGCCGGGCCTGCCCAAGAGGCCGGCTGCCGAGGCCATAGACGTGGACGACGAGGGGAGGATCTCGGGCCTCTTCTGACATCCGGGGGGCCCGATGGGATGAGAGAGAGGACGAACCCCCTCGAGCCCATACTGGAGATCTCCGGCTCGGTCGGGGACCCCAGGGTGAGAGCCCTTTTGACGTCCTTCTTCGGGGAGGAGGGCCTGAAGGTGAGGGGAAGGCCCTTCTCCTCCCTCTTCGCCTCTTCCCCCCTGAGCACCATGAAGGGGCTGGAGGGGGAAGGAAAGCTGCTGGAGCACACCCTCAGGGTGACCAGGTCAGCCCTGGCCGTGGCCCCCATCTACGGGGTGAAGGGGTTCGAGCTCGACCTGCTCCTGGCCGCCTGTCTGCTGCACGACGCGGGGAAGGTCCTCTGCTACGGGAAGGACGAGAGGGGGAGGACGGTCCTATCGGAAGAGGGGCTTCTGGACCACGTGGTGCTGGGGCTGAACCTGGTGGCGGCACAGGCGAGCAGGTTGGGCCTCCCCCTGGAGCTGCTAAACCTCCTCTCCCACGCCATATCCTGCCACCACCACCTCACCGGGAGGCCCAAACCGGAGCCCAGGACCCTTCCGGCCTCCATCCTGGCCTCCGTCGACGCTTTGGACTCCCTCGCCCTCTCTCTGGATCGGGGGGGATCGAACCCCGCCGGCCTGATGGCCCGCCTACTCGACCAGGACCAGGTTCCTCAGGCCTCTGGCGAACCTCAAGGCCTCCTCGAACTCCGATGACCTTAGGGGCCTTCGTAGGTTCGGGTCCTCGAAGGCCCTGTAGCAGGGCCTGTACTGGTCCATGAGGTTCAGATGGACCAGGGGGAAGTTCTCCGACAGGAGGCTCAGGACGCCGAAGGTGTTCTCCAGGAGCCCGGGCAGCACCAGGTGCCTCACGAAGACGCCCCTCACCGCGAGCCCCCCGAAGACCTCCAGAGGGCCCACCTGTCTGAACATCTCCTCCAGGGCCGAGAGGGCGAACTCCACGTAACCGGGGGCAGAGGACAGCCTCCGGGCCAGCTCGTCCGAGGAGTACTTGAAGTCCGGCATGTACACGTCCACCAACCCCTTGAGAAGCCTTATCGCCTCGGCCCTATCGTAGCCCCCGCTGTTGTAGACCACGGGCACCGAGAGCCCCATCCCCCTGGCCCTGCTGACCGCCCTGAAGACCACCCCCAGCACATGGGTGGGGGAGACGAGGTTGAGGTTGTGGCAAACCCCACCCAGCCCCAGGAACAGCTCCGACAGCTCCTCCTCCCCCATGGGCCTTCCCACCAGGCGCTGGCTTATGTCGAAGTTCTGGCAGTAGAGGCATCGCATGTTGCAGCCCGAGAAGAAGACGGTGCCAGAACCCCTTCTCCCCCTGAGGAAGCTCTCCTCCCCGTGGTGAGGGCCGAAGCTCGCCACGAAGGCGACCCCCGCGGGGGTCCCGCAAAAGCCCAGGTCTTCCCCCCTCCTGGAGGCCCTA
>CAYRKT010000102.1:0-4070 GCA_964425005.1 uncultured Synergistia bacterium | reverse complement strand
CCTTAGTTCCTAGGGAGGACTTAGGTGGGGGGGTGGAGGGTAGTGGAGCTTGGAGGCGTGCGGAGGGGTTGCCTTATTAGCAAAACAAGACTAGAAATCTTGACATAGTGGCCCCCCTCGAGGTACCCTCCTTATTGGGAGGTTCATATGCTAGCCACCATCCAGCGGCTCGTGACCCAAGGCCACGCCCTCGAGATCTTCCTTAGGCTTAGGCCTGCAGATCCGAGCGGTATGGTACGCCCTCCGGCGTACTCCATAGACGGGGGCCCCTTCGCTCCCCTCGTTCAAGCCCGCTATCTGAACGGCCAAGCAGTCCCCACCGTCCTCCTGGACTCCGTGGAAAGCCAGGCTAACCGGCAGGAAATGTCCCTTTATCGCCACGTCCCTGAGCTGCCAGACGTGGTGCTGGAGCTTTCGGATGGGCGCCAGGTGAGCCAGTACGAGGCCCCGGGGCGCATCCTGGATGCGCTTTTTCGTGAGGCTACCCTAGACGGAATCCCCTTCCATGAGACGCCCCTCTTCCAAGAAATCGCCAAGGGTGGTGAGGTGGCGGAGCGGGCACTGTTCCGTTACTGCCCGGTGATCCTCGCCTATGGTGGCTGGCTCTCCTACGGGGACATCTCCCCAGAGGTGGCCCCCAAATGGGCGCGGCTGGTTGCTGTGGAGATTTTGGGGTTGCGTCCTCAGCCTGCCTACCGCACCAGCTCCCGGGTAGACCCCCTGGGCATCCCTGGGGATCTGCCCCTACCCGAGGCCTTGCAGCAGAGGCTTAAGACCGAGGGCAAAAAGGGCAAGCTTTCAGAAACCGGCTTAGGACGCATTCCCCCCTCCGCTGCTCCCATGGACGTGGCCGTGGAGGGGGCGGTGCTGGTGGGGGCGGTGTCCCTCGCGGGTCTACGGGCCCTTCGCCTCCCTCCGGAGGCCCAACAAGTGCTCCTCACCCTCATCCTCCTGGGCCTTGCTCTGCAACACCGGCAGGGGTACCGGTTGCGCTCCAACACCGACCTGATCCCCGAGGAGAACTGCTTCAAGGTCCGGGTTCTCCCTGGCGGGGAGGAGATTCGCTTGGAGGTAGAGCCCCTGATGCAGGCCCTGCAAAACCTCCTAGAACAGCTTCCCGAGGACCTTCGTTGGCCAAAGGACCGCCTCATCCTTAAGGCCAACAATACTTTGGAGGAGCTCTACAAAAACGCCCTCATGGGCAAGGCGGAACGCGCCGAGGCTAAGCGGCGGAAAAAAGCCCCGGGGCCTGCGGAGCCTGAAAGGACTGGGGAGGAGTAGTGCACCTGAGCTTTTTCGTACGCTACCTGGTGGATCGCCACCGGGGCCGCGGCCCACGAGGCCGGGAGTTTCCTCCCCACCCGGTGCGCCTCCAGGCGGCTCTGGTGAACGCCTGGGCCCGGGGGGGCAAAAGCCCGGAGGAGGCCGCCCTCCTGGAATGGCTAGAGGCCTTGCCCCCGCCCTGGGTTCTGGCTCCCCGGGCGGACCCTGAGGCCTGGCAAGCCTGGGTGGCCTTCGTCCCTCCCCACGACGCGGCAGAGCCACCCGAGTGCCGCAAAAAGCAGCCCCTGGTGCACCATGCCCTGCCCCTTCCCGGGCGGCTCCTCCTCTACGCCTACCCCTTGGGAGGGGAAGCAGAGGAGCAGGCTAGGGTTCACCTGCCCGCCCTGAGGGCCTTGGCGGAGCGGGTGGTCTATCTGGGCACCAGCCGCAACCTGGTGCTGCTGGAGGTTCGCCTCGTGGCCGATCCCTTTGCCGTCTACCAGGAGGAGGCCGGTACCGACCCCTGGGCTCTGGTGCCGGCGGAAGAGGCTTCCGCTCCCGGTCCGGTCATGCGGGTAGCTTTCCCAGGTTTTCTCCGCGTCACGGAAGAGCGCTTTAGGAGAGGGGTGCGGGAACTCCCCCACCGCTGGGTCCCCTACCGGGAGGCGGGAGGGAACGGGGAAACCCAGCGCCCCTCCCCTTGGGGGGCCTGGCGGGTGCGGGCCCTGGAGCCCACCTTACCTCTTGAGTGGGCCCCCCTCCTGGCCCACGCCACCCGGCAGGCTCTCCTGAGCCTCCTTCCCCCCGGGGCTCCTTCGGTCCTCACCGGGCACGGGCCAGATGGGGCCTCCCTCCGGGCTCCCCACCTGGCCCTGGTGCCCCTTCCCAACGTGGGCCACCCCCATGCGGATGGGCGGGTTCTGGGCCTGGCCTTCCTCCTGCCCCCGGGGGTGGATCCAGGGGCGGAGCTGGCCCTACTGGAAGCCCTCCTGGCCTTGGAGGAGGTGCGCCTCTCCCGGGACCTCGCCGTGCGCCTCCTCCCTCCCGATGGCCGCTGGACCCTGCGGGAGGCCCGGTGGCGGGGCCCGGCCCGGCGCTACGCCAGCGTCACCCCTGTGGTCTTCGACCGCTACCCCAAGGGGGGGGATGTCCTCTCGGCCCTCCGCTTCTCCGCCCGGGCGGCGGGCCTGCCCGAGCCTGAGGCCGCCTGGACCTTGCCCTACCCCCGTCCCCGGGGCGTGCCCCTGAGCCGCCACTTCCGCCTACCTCCCGGGGTGGAAGGGTACGTGGCGCACGCGGAGCTCCTCTTCCCTGAGCCCGTAAGGGGCCCCGTCCTCCTGGGGCGGGGACGCTACCTGGGCTTGGGGTTTTTCTTGCCCATGGAGGTGGAAGGTGAAAGCCCCGAAGACACCCCTTGAGATCTACGACGAGGTGCCCTTGGCCCCAGAGGATTTCCCCGGCTTTTTCCGGGAGGCCACGGGTCACGAACCCTACCCTTGGCAGGAGAGCCTCCTGAACCGGGTTTTGGAGGAGGGCTGGCCCCAGGCGGTGGCCGTGCCCACGGGAACGGGGAAGACCATGGTCGTTTTGGTGGCGGTCTTCCTCATGGCCTTGAAGCCTGAAGCCCACCGCCGCGTGGTCTACGTGGTGAACCGCCGTTTGGTGGTGGACCAAGCCTATGAGGTGGCCCTGGAGCTCCGGGAGAGGCTGAAAGCGGCCTTGAGGACCGGGGGCGACACCCCTCTGGCCCGGGCTGCCCGCAGGCTGGCGGCCCTAGGGGGTGGGGTGCCCCTGGAGGTGGTGCGCCTGCGGGGCGGGGTGCCGCGGCCCAGGCCCAGCCTCCTTGATCCTGCCAGGCCCGCGGTGGTTCTGGCCACGGTGGATATGGCAGGAAGCCGCCTTCTCTTCCGGGGCTACGGGGTTTCCCCGGGACTTCTCCCCGTGGAGGGGGCCCTTTTTGGGGTGGACGCCCTCTACCTTCTGGACGAGGCTCACCTGGAGGCGCCTTTTCTCGCCACCCTGGGGACGGTGGCCGACCGGCCTGGCCCTTGGGGCCGTCCGGGAGTGCGGGCGGTGGCCCTTACCGCTACCCCTGAAAGCCTGGGAGGTCTCCAGGCCTTCCGCTTGGGGAAGGAGGACCTCCACCACCCCCACCTGGGCCGGATCCTCTCCGCGCCCCGCTGGGTGCACCTGGTGGCCAGCAGCCCCGGGGACCGGGTGAAGGACCTGGTGGCCCACGCCCAGAGGCTTCACCAAGAACTCGGAGGACCCATCGCCGTGGTGGTGAACCGGGTGGGGCGGGCTCTGGAGGTGTACCAGGAGCTGCGGCGATCTTTCCCTGCCAAGGATCAGGATGGCCCAGAGGAGGCCAAGGTCCTCCTCCTCACCGGACGGATGCGCCCTCACGAGCGGGACCAGAACTTCGCCCGCACCCGGGAGCTCCAGGCCCGGCTGGACGGGGGAGAGGTGGCCTTTGTGGTGGCTACCCAGGCCCTGGAGGTGGGGGCCGACCTGGACTTTGCAGGCATGGTCACGGAGCTTCCCGACCTGGCCTCCCTTTTCCAGCGTCTAGGCCGGGTGAACCGCCGCGGCCTCCGGCAGGACGCCCGGGTGGTGGTCCTGGGGGAGGCGGAGCCCAAGGCTGAGGAGGCCCGCCCTTACCCACGGGAGGCCCTGCAGGCAGCCTGGTCCTGGCTCCAAGCCCTCGGGGCGGAGGGGAAGGCAGGCGTGGACTTTTCCCCTAAGACTCTCCAAGGGAATCTAAGGAAGCACCCCCCTGCCCCCGTGGCCTTTGGGCGCCCCCGCAC
>CAYRKT010000101.1:0-4172 GCA_964425005.1 uncultured Synergistia bacterium | reverse complement strand
TTAGAAAAAGAACTCTTTGGAGGTGGTAAAGATGTGGCTTAAAAAAATTATGGCAATTGCTTTGCTATCCAATACTCTGTTTATATCCACCGTATCCGCTCAAGACTTTTTTGATAAGATTATAGAAACGCAGGAATTAAAAGCAGGAAATCCTTTAGAAGCATTAGTAGCGCCTCTCGCTTATGATAGGTTTGATGAAGGTTGGTGGAGAAAATACCGACGGCTGTGTCTTGAGCCTTTGTTTGAGGATAAACTATCAGAAGAGGAGAAAAAGGATAGACTTCAGAAAGGTTTTAAGCATGTCTACTTTTGCGAATTTAATCTTAGATACAAGATGAAGGACTGGGAAGGAGCTTTACCTTTTGCTAAGAAATTATTGGAGGACTCTTACTATGGACTTGCATCTCTTAATCCCAGAGTTTTGAAAAAGTGGATATACGACCCTCTGGACAATGGAGACTTTGATACTGTAAAACGCTTCACAGACAGAGAACAAACAAGAAAATTTGTCTTTACTATAATAGCACAGGAACTTGGTTTAGATGCTGAAAGATATGGTTTTCTCCTAAATCACTATGTAGATGTTTTCCTTTTTTATGGAAATATCCTCAATTCCAATGACCCTACAGGTGCTTTTATGGGTCAGGTTTTCGGAGGTTCTAACGGACCCACACACTATGCCATGCTTATGAGTGCGGTGGTTTTTGAGAATTTGGGTATGAAAGAGGAGGCAAAAATACTCTACAGTAGGGCTTACCTGTTAATGAACTACTACAGAGAGTATGCCCTGTTTATAAGCAAGATAGACTACCCACTTGCGAAAGTTCCCACTTTTGCTTCCTTAGAAAATGTTGTAAGAGAAAAACTTAACGCTCTTGGTTGGGATTACTACTATGTGTATCTCAGAACCTTGATGGATTTTGTTAAGTATTACACTGAACTGTGGAAACCCACATCTGAAGTTTCTTTAGAGGGTAGATACTACATAATCAAAGGTATGCGGTCTAAAGAAAGAATAAAAGGTCTGCCATACTTAGCGGTTTTAGGAAATTTATATTTAACTGACTTTACAAACTCTTATGCAAGAAACAAACTATATAAAGATGTTGAGGAGCTTGAAAAGAAACTTGGCATACAAAGGAGGTTTAGCCTATGAAAAGATGGAAGATTATAGCAATAGGTCTTTGTTTAACTCAGATAGGTTTTTCTCAAGACAACACTAATTGGCTTAGCAAAGAGTGGTTAGATAAGGCAAAGGAAAAGAGTGAACAAGAGAAGAAACAAGATAAGGAAAAAGAGGAAAAAGAAAGGGCAAAAGCCTTATCAGAATGCAAGGACTTTCCTGTAGATAAATGGGGCAAGCCAGAGAATTACATTGTTTTTCACCCCGCTTTTCTTGGCACAGCTTTAGAGAAAAGCCAAGCTAAGGTATCAAAAAGACTAATGACAGCAGAAGGTAATGCTTCAGGTAATTACAATAAAACAACCTATGCCACATTTATTGTCAAAGTTAACAGTAGCTTAAGGGACTTTGCTAATTCTGACTTTGTGAGGGAGAAGGTAGTAAAATCTGCGAGAGAGTTCACAAACACTGAGAAGCTATCTTTAGCAGAAAGGTTATTCTGGAAGGAAGTTGAGTATAGAAGGAACACACAAACACAGAGGCGTGAATATAAAAAGTTTGATGGTTGCTTAATCAATCAGTATAATGCTTCAGTATCTATTGACCAGCTTGAATTTATAGGAAATGCCAGAACGCAAATGACAATAGCTAAAGGAGATGGATGGGGTCTGTGGGATGAATTTCAAGTGGGTTGTTTTTTAGGTAGAGTGCCTACTATACTAATCTCTTATAAGCCAGAAAAGAACTTTTGCTATTACCTCAAGAAAGTTGACTCAAAGGTTGGGGATGATACAGAAAGTATGATTAAAAAGTTCTTCACAGGGCTTAGGTCTTCCATCCAAACAGGTTTTGAAAAGTGCCTTATTGATTGGAAAGGCTGGAAGATGGCTACTTTAAAGGTGGATACACCTCTATCAAAAGAAATGCCTCTTTGGGTAGCAAGCATGGATGCTACTCAGGAAATGGAAACCGGAGAGGATATGGGGTTAATTGCAAGGATTAATGACAGATATGTGATGACATGTTATAGCAAGGAGCATATAGAGAAGTTTTACCAAAGGTATAAAAAGGGTATATTGGCAACAATGGAAGCTATAGGTATAAATCCTCAATTTGCTTCCATTTGTGGTGCAGTCCCTTATCTTCCCTACGCACATGCCGATGCGGTAAGGTCTCAGTCTATAGGTTCAATAGTATCTGGACTAAGTGAATGGCAGAAAATATCTGCTTATCAAGACCTTCAGAAGGCTAAAACTTATTGGTATCCTAATCCTGTATGTATAGAGTTTAACGAGCATGTATGCACTCTTTGGGGTGGTTCTCCATTAGAGGTTTATGTAGAAGGAATGGCTCCAAGAAGAACAACTATTTCGGGACAAGAAACTGGTGGTCCGTATTCGCATACAGTTGAAGAGAGTGCGGACAAGAACTTAGAGGTGCTTGCTGGAAAACTTGACAGCCTCGCAGGGGAAAAGAAATGAAAAGAGAACTTCTCTTTTCCATACCTCTACTTATATGGGCGGGAACGGTATTAGCTGACCCTTCATTTATACCTCCTAAAGTCATGGATGTTCCAGCGAATACATCAACACCACAAACATACACAAGCTCACCGCCAGAGAAAGCGATTACTACACTAAAAAACACAGAAAAACCTATAAAATTAGACTTAGCAAGTAGACCCGCATTTCTTACCGCACTACACTTAGCACAAGGGAAAGTAAACCCTCTTGTTTGTCCTAAGATAGTGTTCTCTCCTGTTCCTTTAAATAGAAATTTTTTAGGGAAACCAGAGGTTTATGACTTGGTAAGTTATATAGAAAAAAGCCCTCATATTCTCTCCGCTTTTTCTCATGCACCGCCGCAAGCGGGTCCTGAGGCAGTAGAAACGGTCTTATTGTCAGTTATTGCCCGAGACCCTGTAGCATTACATTTATGGCATAGGGCTATAACAGAGTATTCGCATCCTTCTTTTCTTAATCTCTCAGAGATTGCCCCTGGTCTATGCGACCCATTTGTTAAATATCTATATCCAAGAAAACCCGCAATCCCCCCAACATCTTTGTTTTGGCAACCCGCACCACCTTTGAGAATAGACCCTACTAAAATTCCGATAAGCATCTACGAATATCTCAACAATATCCTGAATAAGTATACACAACAGGCTTTTAAGACAGAGTTAGATTTATACGGAGCCATTTCTCAGAGGCTTGTCTCTACTTATGAAAGTCTTTTTGGTAGTATTTCCTCTTACACACCTCAGTTGACCTTTGAAAAGGGTGGTAAAATAGCAAAGGTCTCCTTAAACTTAGAGTTGACCCTAAACAGATACTCGGTCATGATATACCAATTTAGAAAAAATCATGAAACCTCTAATCTTCAGAGGCTTTTGTATGTTTTCCTAACAGGATACAGGGATAAATCCATAAAATATACTGACAACCCTTTGTTAAACTCCCTTATAAACTTGGATTTGCTTTCGAGGCTTTCCCTCTTGTATGGCTCTGCATTTTATATTCCTGAAGACCCTGCAGGCTATAAACCTGATTATGTGCCTGATTATTTTGTTGTAAAATCTGGTGACTATGAACCTAAAATCTTTTTCTGGCATTCAAACCCATTTTCTGCAAGACTACTACCAGAACCACATCCCTTGTTAACTCAATGGCTAAATACGAGGTTAACAACCTATCATCCGCCTATAAATGTCTTAGATACAATGGTATTTGTCTATATGATACAGAACCATGATACCTTAGCGGATACAGTATTTACGGACTTTCTCTTTTCTATGGTATCAGATAGTGATTTCAAGTGGTGGGATGAGAAAAAGGAAAGGGAAATGTCCTTGTGGTTAAAAGACTTTACAAGAGAACTACTTGAACTTCAGGAGAAGTGGAAAAAACAAGGAATTAGCACAGCGGATAGAGAGGGGACACAAAGGAAAGTAGAAGAAAGATGGCAAAGGGCAAGGCAAAGAGCAAGAGAGGTAGAGGAAAGTTTATTTAACAAGTGAGCCTTAAAAACATGCATTTACTTTCCCTCTCTG
>CAYRKT010000100.1:0-4429 GCA_964425005.1 uncultured Synergistia bacterium | reverse complement strand
CTCTCGGTGAGGGGCGGCAGGGTCTACATAACGGTCTCCCCGTCCGGGACGGGGGCGGGCCTCCCTTCGGGCTTCAGGCAGCACGGCAACGTGGTGGTGGGGGAACTCCCGCCCCCCCTGTCGACGAGGGTCAACCCGGCAGGGACGGCGAGGTCCGTTTACTGGAGGGAGGACTGATCAGGGATGAGGCGTTCGGCTCTGGCCCTTTGGGCTGTGTCGCTTTTTGTGGCCCAGGTCGTCTGGGCGGTGGCCCTGGACCCCTCCCTGCAGGAGGGCAGAGGGCTACTAATGGGCTTCGAGGGGGATTCGGCCAGGCTCAAGCTGGAGGGGGAGGAGCTGGTCCTGCCCATGGAGGATCCCTTGATGCTCGACCGCAGGGGTGCGGCCGTGGAGAGGGGCCACTTCGAGGCGCTCCTCAGGAGGGGGCCCGTTCCGGTGGGGTTCCTGTGGCGCAGGGAGGGGAAGAGGGCTCTCCTCTCCTTGTGGGAGCTTCCCTAGGGTTATATAATCTTTGCGCCCAAGGAAGATCGGGGGGATGAGCTAAGTGAGACCTCTTTCGGCGCTTTGTCTTTTGGTCTTGCTCCTCGCGGGTAGCTCCTGGGCCTTCGACCTGTCCGGCTCCTTCAACGCCCTGGCCCTCGACCTCTGGAGGGCCTCGATCTCCTCCGGGGACCTCTCCTCGGACGAGAACCTGGTGTTCTGCCCCCTGGGGGCTTACCACGCCCTATCCTTGCTGGCGGAGGGGGCCTCCGGCGAGACCAGGGGCGAGATCCTCGCCGCCCTCAGGGCCAGGGAGGAGGACATGCCCTCCCTGAGGTCCTCTTTTAGGGATTACCTCAAGGGGCTTTCGAGCGCGGACCAGGTGGAAGCTCGGTTCGACGCTTCCCTGTGGATCCAGCGAGGCTTCGACGTGAGCGTCGACTTCCTGTCCCTCTCCAGGCTCTTCTACCTGACGGAGCTCAGGCACGCCGACATGGCGGGAAGCCCTGGGGAGGCCGCCTCGATGGTCAACGGGTGGATCGCCGAGAGGAGCCGGGGGCTTCTGAGGGCTGCGGTCGACCCATCCCTTTTCGGGAGGGACCAGAGGCTTTTGCTGGTGAACCTCTTCTACTTCAAGGGCCTCTGGCGGGAGCAGTTCGAGAGGGAGTCGACCTCCCCCATGGCCTTCAGGACCGCCTCCGGCAGGGAGGTGGAGGTGATGGCCATGAGCAGGGAGGGCAGGATCAGGTACGCCTCCGTAGGTCCCTTCAGGGCTGTGTCTTTGCCCTACAGGGGCGGGTTTTCCGCCCTGGTGGTCCTGGCGGACGAGCTCTCCAGCTTCGCCCACCTGGGCAGGGGCGAGATGGAGGCTCTACTTCGCTCGCTGAGCTACGCTCGGGTACTGGTGAAGCTTCCCCGCCTGAACCTCGAGGAGGGCTATCCGCTGGATCAGGCCCTCAGGGCCATCGGGGTCAGGAGGGCCTTCTCCGACGGGGCGCACTTCCCCCGCATATCCAGGGAGCCCACCAGGGTCTCCAGGGCCCTTCAGAGGACGGCTCTGAGGGTGGACGAGGAGGGGACCGAGGCGGCCTCCGTGACCGCCGTGGGTATGGTGGCCACCTCCCTCAACCCCATGCCCGAGGAGCTGGTCCTCTTCGTGGTGGACAGGCCCTTCCTCTTGGTGTTGAGGGACGAGAGGAGGGACCTGCCCCTCCTGTGGGCCTTCGTGGCCAAACCCAAGTAGTCCCGGTCCTTCCGGGTCGGGCGCGAGGTGGGGAGAGGTGTCCGATTTGAACCTGTTCGAGCGGGTCTTCGAGGCGGGAAGGAGGCATTGGGACAAGGAGGCCCTCAAGTTCGAGGGAGGATCCTTGACCTACGGCGAGCTCCTGGGGTTGGCCGACAGGGTCGCGATGGCCCTGGAGGAGGGCGGTTTCGCCGGAAGGATGGTGGCCCTTTGCTCTCCTAACCTGCCCCAGTCGATGGCCTTCGCGCTGGGGGCCATGAGGGCCTGCTCTCCCGTGGCCCTGTTGAACCCCAAGGACTCGCCCCAGAACCTGGCCTTGCAGATCGGGCTCTGCGGGGCATCCCTTTTGGCCTCGCCCCTGCCCATGGTCGGGGTGGCGGAGGCGGCCGGGGTCGGATTCGTCGACTTAAAGGGACTTCTGGATGGGTCGATGGAGCTACCCGAGCCCCGCTGTTTCGACGTGAGGCTCCCCGAGGGGGTTGCCGCCGTCTTCTTCACCTCCGGCTCCACCGGGTCCCAGAAGCCGGTGATGCTCTCCCACGAGGGGATAGCCTTCGACGCCATGGCCTCCCTGGAGCTGGTGGAGGACCTCGAGGAGGGGGACGTCATGTTCAACGTGCTCCCGATGTTCCACTCCTTCGGCTTCACCGTCTCCTTCCTCCTGCCGCTCCTGGGCGGGATGTCTCAGGTGGTGAGGCCGTCCTTCCTGCCCATCTCGGAGACCTTCGACGCCCTGCGCCAGGCCACGGTGCTATGCGGGGTGCCCATGATGCTCGGGATGCTGGCGTCGGAGGCCAGTAGGAGGGGCGGTTTCGACGGACGCTTGAAGCTGGTAATCAGCGGAGGGGACAAGCTCCCCCTCGAGCTGGACGGGGCCTTCGAGAGGGGCTTCGGGGTTCCGATACTGGAGGGCTACGGGCTGACCGAGGCCTCCCCGGTGGTGTCCGTGAACCCCTCCTACGCGAGAAGGGTGCTGGGCAGCGCGGGCAAGCCGCTGCCAGGGGTCGAGGTTCGCATATCCCCCTGCGAGGGGGTGGACCCCTCCGAGGGGGTAGGGGAGGTGCAGGTGAGGGGGAAGAACGTCATGCTCGGCTACCTGGGGATGCCCGAGGAGACCAGAGCCGCCTTCTCCGAGGACGGGTGGCTCAGGACGAAGGACCTGGGGTTCCTGGACGAGAGGGGGTACCTCCACCTGGTCGATCGGGCCTCTGACCTGATAATAGTCGGGGGTTTTAACGTCTACCCATCCGAGGTGGAGAGGGTCTTGAGGGAGCACCCATCGGTCCAGGACGTGGCGGTGGTGGGGGTGGAGGACCCGTTGAGGGGACAGGTGGTCACGGCCTTCGTGGTCCCAAGGGGCGAGGCGGACCCAGCGGAGATGGTGAGGTTCTGCAAGGGAAGGCTTGCCCCCCACAAGGTCCCCCGGAAGGTGGTCCTCGTGGAGGAGCTTCCCAGGACCGCGGTGGGCAAGGTCAGGAGGAGCGCCCTTCGCTCCCATCGGGGATAGAGGCCTTGAGGGCGCAGCAGGGATCCCCCCTGAGGACGTTTTTGGGGTTCTCGAAGGAGATCTCTGGGTTGTAGCCCCTGTGCAGCGCCTCGTCCTGGGAGCAGTAGATGAGGCCCAGGTCGGGCCTTCCCTTCTCCAGCCAGACCTGGGCGAAGGGGCAGAAGTCCACCTCCGAGGAAGACCGGTCGGGCGAGAGCTCCAGCCTCCTGGCCCTCCACGCCTCCTTCAGGGGCATGTCGTAGTGCCGGGAGAGGTTCTCCAGGTTGGGCTCAAGCCCCATCTCCTCCACCTTCTGCCTTATGGCCCTCCCCCTCTCGAGGCCGAAGTTCTCGACCCCCCGCCTTATGGCCTCTAGCCCCTCCTCCCCGAAGCTTCGCTCCACCTCCGAGGCCAGGTGGTAGAAGAGGAGCGCCATGAGCCTCGCTACCCTCTCGACCCCTTCGGACACAGCTCAATCCCCCTCCCTGTGGAGCAAGGCCATCTCGCCTCCGCAGATGGCGAAAAGGTCGTCCTTCGCTATGGAGAGCATGGTCCTCTCGTCGCCGCCCCCCGCGTGGAGCACCTCGAACCTGTCGAGGGAGACGTCCAGCACCACCTCCACCTCCTCGGGCAAACCCACGGGGGAAAGACCCCCGGGGGGATAGCCCGTGAGGCGAAGGACCTCATCCCCCGGGACCATCTCCACCCTGCCGCCCGCCATCTCCCTCAGCCTTCTGTTGTCCAGCCTCCTGTCGCCCGAGACGAGGACGGCGAAGAGCTTTCCGTCCTCCTTGCGCCTGAAGAGCAGGGTCTTGACTATCGAGCCCAGCTCCACCCCCAGGGATCGGGCGGCCAGCTCCGCCGTCGAGGTGTCCGGGAAGCTTCGAAGCTCGAACCTGACCCCCCGCTCCTCGAGGATCCGGGACACCCTGGAGGCCCCGGGGCTCAAGAGGACCCCTCGCCCTTCCTGCTGCCGTCGGGCATCAGGTCCGGCGGCACAGCGGACCTCCCCTTCTCCTTGGCCAGCCTGTACCTCGCGCACTCGGTGAACTCCCCCAGGCAGAACCTGGCCCCCAGCGTGTTCTTCTCCCGCTGGCTCATGCCCTCGTATATGGGACAGGTGGCCACGAACTCGCAGAAAGAGGCCAAACTCAACCACCTCCTGCCCCATTTTAACACGCCCCGCCGTGCTGGGACGATCCGAGGACCCCGGCGGACCC
>CAYRKT010000099.1:0-4527 GCA_964425005.1 uncultured Synergistia bacterium | reverse complement strand
GTTCCGGACGATGGGGGCGAAGGGGCGGGGGGCGGCGGCTGCAGCACTGGAGGTGCGGCCCTGTCGATGCTCCTGCTGGCCGCGCTTGTTGCGACCAGGAGGTGAGCGGAGGGATCTAGCCGAAGAGGTCCAGCGCCTCTATCCTGCCGGCTACCTCGCCGCTTGCGGTCTTGACCGGCGGTTTGAGGAGGCTTCCGAGATCCTCGATGGCCTCGGGGGGAAGCAATTCGAGCTCGGACAGGGCCTTGAGCACCACTGCGCTGAGGGCTCTGTCCGAGCCGTCCTCGACCTTCACCGCCAAGCCCAGCCCCGAGGGGAGGTGTCCCACCCCGAAGACCCCTTCAGCCCCGTCCTTGGCCACCAGGGTCTTCCCTGAGACCTCGATGAGCCTCGTGGTGAACCTCCCGCTGCCCGCCACCATGAGGGGGTTCTCCAGCATCGCCCTCCTAACGAGCTTCAGGGATACCTCGTGGCGGGGTGAGCTCTCGGGCCTGGCGAGCCTCGCGTACGCCAGGGCCATCTTCCTCAGGGGGACGCCGAAGACCGGCACCCCGCATCCGTCCAGGGCGGTCCATACCTCCTCCTCGGGGTGGTCGGTCACCTCCGAGACGATCCTGAGGCTCATCCTCTGGACGGGATGGGATGACCTCTCGTACCCCTCCAACTCGAACCCGAGGTGCCTGCAGACGCACAGCATCCCGGCGTGCTTCCCTGAACAGGGGTTCCTGGAGGGCGTGGGGCTTTTGCCCTCCTTTGCCATCCTCGAGGCGGTGGGCCTGTGGAGAGGGGGTACGACGCCGCAGCGAAGTCGATCCTCCCCCAGGCCGCACTTGGAGAGGATGGAGAGGACCGCCTCCACGTGGAAGTCCTCGCCTCCGTGGGATCCGCAGACCACGGCTAGCTCCTCGAGGCTCAGCCCGAAGGCCTCGAACGCTCCGCTTTCCACCAGCGCCATCGCCTGGAAGGGCTTCGCCGCCGAGCGAAGGAAGACCATCGCCTCCGGCTCCCCGAAGGCCCTCACGAGTCGGCCCTCCGGGTCCACCACCGCTATCGACGCTCGGTGGACGCTTTCGGGATGATCCCCCCGGTAGACCACCACCGCGGGCCTGAACCCCCCCTCGGGCCATTTAAGACCCTTGTGAGCTGAAACCTCTGCCAAACCCCATCACCTCCCCTCAGCCCAGGGACTCGTCTATCCAGCTCAGGTAGTCGGGGTTCCCCGCGACTATGGGGATGGCTATTATCTCAGGGACGGTGTAGGGGTGGACCTCCTTCACCCTCCTCGTGAGCTCCCCCACCCTGGCCAGGTCGGTCTTACCCAGGAGGAGGTGCTCTTCGCCCTCCTCCACCTTCCCCCTCCACCAGTAGAGGGACTTCACCCCGCGCACGAGGTTCACGCAGGCGCAAAGCCTCTCCTCCACCAGGAGCCTCATGAGCTCCTCGGCTTTTTCCCCGGGAACCGTTATCAGCACAACCGCGTACCCTCTCAAGGTCGCCCGCACCTCCCGTCCGAGCTCATCCCGCCTCGGGTTTCATAGGAAATGGCTTGCAACCCTGTGCACCAGGGGAAGGGTCGCGAAGCTCAGGGGTATCCCAAGCCCCACCATCGCCGAGGACAACCTGGGCGAGAGCCCCGCCAGCGACGCCAGGGCCCCCGCCGAGACCATGGGCGGCATGGCGGCCTCCATGACCGATACCCTGGCCGCCTCCCCCTTCACCCCAAGGGCCAGGCAGATCGCGAGGGCCAGGAGGGGGGAGAGGAACATCTTGAGGGATAGCCCGATGGCCATGGGGCGAAGGTAAGACCTCTCCATCCTCAGGGTTAAGCCGTATCCCACCGCCACCATGACCACCGGGACCAGGGTTAAGGCCAGCGCTGACAGCGACTCCCTGAGGATGGAGGGAAGCTCTAAGGATCTGGTGGAGAGGGAGAGCGTCAGCGCCAGAAAGGGCGGGAAGGTCAACACCTTCTCTAGCACCGATCGAAGCGTGGGCCTTCCCTCCCCAGGCCCGTATAGGGCCAGGACCAAAGACCCGTAGGTGGCGAGCGCCAGGAAAGACCCGATCTGATCGTACACGAGGGCGTAGGGGATGGCCCCTTCTCCCAGGAAGGCCCTCACCATGGGGACGCCCAGGAAGGAGGTGTTACCCAGGGGGGCGGTCAGCATGAGGCAACCCTCCACCTCCTTCGACCAGCCCGACGCCCTGGAGGCGACCAGCACCAGGGCCGCGAGGGCTATCAGCAGCGCCCAGGGCACGAGGGCTGGTAGGAGCACCTCCCGGGATATCCCCAGCTCCCTCGCCTTCAACACCACCAGGGCGGGCAGGGAGAGGTACAGGGCGAACAGGTTCAGGACCTGGGCCGTGCCCTCCGGGAAACGCCCGGTCCGCCTGATCAGGACGCCGCAGAACATCAGCAGCACGACCATCGCGTAGCTGTTGAGGGCCACACCGTCTTCCCCCTCGTCGCAGGTCTTCCGCGCCCGTCGATAGGGGATCTGAACCCCGTCGACGGGGACCATTATACCCCTCTTCCCGTCTCAGGGCGACCCCATCGGATCCTTGGGGGTTAGGGGGGCGCTCGAGGCCTCGTAGACCTTGGTGGGCCTGCCCGTGGCCCCATGGCGCAGGACCTGTCTCAGAAGCCCCCTCTCGGAGAGGGCCTCCAGGGCCCTGTAAGCGCTGGAGTAGCTGACCCCAAGGGCTGAGGCCACCTCGGCGGTGGAGAGCGGACCTGCCCTCTCCACCGCCTCCAGGACCTGTTCCAGCAGGTCCCTGGAGACCCCCTTCGGGCGAAGCACCTCCTCTCCCCTGGAACGCAGGAGCCTGAGGTGCAGGTTCACCCTGGCCCGGAAGTCGGCGAGCCTTATGGGTTTCAGGACGAAGTCATCTGCCCCCGCGGCCATGCTGGACCTGAAGGTCTCGTCCCTCTCGTCCACCGTCAGCACCAGGATGGGGGTATCCCTGTCGAAGGACCTTATCTCCTCTACGAGCTGAGCTCCGCTCATCTGGGGCATGTGGTAGTCCACTATCAGGAGGTCGTAGCCCCCCCTCCTCGCCTCCTCCAGGAAGGCCCTGGGGCTCTGGGTGGTCTTAACCGCGAGGCCAAAGGATCTGCCCATCTCCGAGAGGACGAAGAGGATCCCCTCGTCGTCGTCTATCGCCAGCGCCCTAGGCATCGGCCCTCCCACCCCCGGGTTCGGCCGGCGGCTCGAGGCTCAGGACCCTCAGGACCGCCTCGGTGATCCCGTCCCTTCTAGAGATCTCGAAGGAGCCCCCTCCCTCCCTGGCCACCTCCTCCACCAGGGCCAGCCCTATCCCCGGCTTTATCAGCGGGGGAGGACCGTTGTCCAGCACCCTTATCCTCACCTCCACCGGATCGGATACGTCCAGCTCCAGCCTGACCGACGGGCTCTCCTGTCCCTCCACGGCCCTTATGGCGTTGTCCACCAGGTTCAGCGCGGCCCTGCAGAGCCTCGTGAGGTTGACCCACACCTCCCTGTCGGGGTCGCCCGTCAGGTGGGCCTCGCAGATCTCCCCTCCCGGGAGACCCCTGGCGTTGGCCATCACCTCGTCCAGGATCCTTCGGGCCTTGACCCTCCTGGTCGCCGAGGGTTTGAGGAGCTCCCCTATCATGTCGCTCATCCTCAGGGAGGCCTCGAGACAGCGTCGGACGTAGTCCTCCCCCATCACCCCCTGGGACATGAGGTCCAGAAGCCCTATCACCGTGGTGAGGGGTTTTTTGAGGTCGTGGACGGTGAACTTGAGCTCCTTGGCCACCTGCTCCTTGAGCTGTCGCTCCTCCAGCTCGGCTATCCGTTTGGCCTGTTCTATCTCCCGCTCGAGGGAGAGGAACAGCTTCCACGCCAGGATCGTGGCCGAGGCGTGGAGCAGGAAGCAGAAGCCCGCTATTCGGTCCAGCAGCTTCGCCCTTCCCATAAGGGTCGCCATGCCCTTGAGGTGGGACGAGAGCTCCCCTCCCCCGAAGCCCAGGGGTGTCAGCGATGGGATCAGGTCGAGCCACTGGAGCGAGGATATCAGCATGGCCATGAGGGGGACCTTGTAGAGGGGGGCCTTTATGGGGAGGCTCGCCCGGTAGGTCAAAAGGGCGCTCCCCGAGGCCAGGAAGGTGGGGGCCCCGAAGTGGATCCCCACCTCGGGCTGCAGGGCGTTCAGGGCCCAGTAGGAGGCGGGTATGCCGAGCCCCAGGGCGGCGTACCTCGCCCCCTCCCTGAGCCCGAGTCCCTCCACCGCCGAGAACCACCCGGCGTAGAGCAGGAAGGCCCTGAGGGAGTTGGAGAGCACCAGGACGAAGGAGGCCCACACCAGGGGGAAGCCGTCCATCGTCCTGGCGGCCTCCTCGGATAGCTCCAGGACACCCCCTATGAGGGGGCTCCTCGAGAGCCAAAGCCAAAGCCCTATCAGGGACACCCCGCTAAGGAAGCGCCTCATACCACCATCTCCTGAGCCAAGGAAGCCAGAGGGAGAACAGCCCCAGCCCTCCCAGGGCCCTCCAGCGCCTTCCCC
>CAYRKT010000098.1:0-4593 GCA_964425005.1 uncultured Synergistia bacterium | reverse complement strand
AGCCCTCCCAGGGCCCTCCAGCGCCTTCCCCTGGGCGGAAGCGCCTCCTCCCGCCCACCCTCCGGTATCCCGAGCTCCCTGGCTAAGCCCCTTATCCCCACCAGGTTGAGGACGGGTATACCCCTGGCGAGGGCTTCCCCCACCAGTCCGCCCTCGGCCCTGACCTCGCGGGGTAGCAGCAGACCCCCCCTTCCAGCCAGCTCCTCGTCGCCCGCGAAGCTGGTGTAGGGGGCGCCCACGTTCACGAGCATGTCCACCCCCTCCTCCAGCAGCTGGACCTTGGCCGACAGCGCCTCGGCGGTGGACCCCTCCAGGAGCCTCACCCCCGCCCTGTCGGCGTGGTGCCTCATGACGGAAAGGGCCTGGGGGGGAAGGCCCCTGCCCGACTCGTCCGCCCCGCCCGGGGTGTAGAAGGAGGCCCTGGACCTGAGCAACCCCCTCTCGCGGAGGAGCAGCTCCACGGCTGGCCAGGGTAGGTCCGGGTGTATGGCCCCGTAGTTGGAGCCCCCGAGAGACACGGCGAACCTCACCTCTATCCCCAGCGACTCGGCCGCCTTGAGGGTCGAAAGGAGCAGGGCGGGGAACGAGGCCGAGGAGACCACCGCCAGGCGACGGACGCCCCTCTCCAGCAGGATCCTCCTCAGGGCCACCGCCCACAGGGGGCTGGTGGAAAGCCTCTTGGCCTCCAGGTCGCCGACGGTGGTTAGCAGGGGGCTGAAGCGGGGCCCTATGAGGCCGCTCCTCCTGTCGTCGTGCTCCAGACCCTCGAGGATGCCCCTCTCCACCCTGTGGAGGTAGATCGCCGAGTGGGCCTCCCTGACCTCCTCGACCAGCCTCCTCTCCTCCTCCGAAAGGGTTGGGGGGAGCAACAGCGCCACCCAGGCCGCCAGGGAGAGGGCCATGAGGTGAAGCCTGGACCTCAAAGGAGCACCCCCGCGCAGTAGGCGAAGGCGGTCGCCGAGGCGGTGGCAGATAGGGTCAGGAGGACCCCCTGGACCCTCATCTGGTGGGCCAGTATCCCCGGGGCCACCGACAGCAGCAGGCCGTGGTATCCGGGCGCCTGGAGGACCTGAGCCGCCAGGACCCTGGCCAGGGCCCCGGCCAGCACGGACGCGTAGAGGGCCCTCCTGCCGTAGAGGGGCACCAGGAGGGAGATCAGCCCAGCGGAGAGGTAGGCGAAGGCGGTGAGGATCGAGAACTCCAGGAGAAAGCGCGCCTCGCCCAGGTGGAGCGCGATCAGGGCCGGGGCCAGGATGCCCCCCGCCGAAAGTCCCGTCCTCTCGTGGAGGAGGGCCTCCGCCGAGAGCGATGCCAGGAGCACCACCTCTTCCCTCAAGATCCCCACCACCTCGGGAAAAGAAAGAATAAAAGTCTTTCTTTTGGATCGCTTCGGAATATGATGATACTATCAACCCTTAAGCTTTGGGAGGTGTTGCCCTTGCGCAGGATCCTTTGCCCTTCGCTGGCGCTCGTCCTGTTCGCCTCTTTGGCCGCGGCCGCTCCGGTGCCGGTGGCCATCACCAGCGCTGGCCAGAGCGCCGACGCCCAGATGGTCTTCGTGCTCATGAGGATGAAGGGGATGGAGATGGCCTTCGACCAGCTCATGCGGCCCGAAGCCCTGGAGGGCAAGAGGGCTCTGGTGGTGGTGATAGGCGGGAGCTCCAAGGGCCTGGGCGCAGCCGGCATAGACAGGGAGGCCGAGAGGGATAGGGTGGTGAGGCTTTTGGAGGCGGCCAAGTCCAGGGGCGTCTTGGTGGTGGCCCTCCACGTGGGGGGAGAGGCCAGGAGGGGGCCCCTCTCGGACTACTTCGCCGAGGCCGTGATCCCCTTCGCCGAGCACCTGCTGGTGGTCAGGGAGGGCAACAGGGACGGCTTTCTTTCCAGGCTGGCCGAGAGGTCTGGGGCCAGGCTGGTGGAGGTGGAGGCCATCCAGGACGTGGCCTCCCCGCTGGAGGAGGTCCTGAGACCCCTAATCTAGAGGAGGGATAGCGTGGAAGGCTCCTGGTTCTTCCCGGAGCTCCTCTACCTGGCCCTGATGGTGGGGGTCTTCGCCCTCTGCGCCATGCGCCTGAAGCTCCCCATAGGGATATCCATGCTCCTGGGCTGCGCGCCGGTGCTCATGGCGGTGGACCCGCGGGGGCTGCCGAGACACCTGGTGGAGGGGGCTTTCGGCTACCTGGACACGATCCTGCTGATCCTGTGCGCCACCTTCTTCATGAAGGTCCTCCAGGCCCTGGGCTTCATGGGCGATCTGGCGGCCTTCGCCACCAGCAGGCTTTCCGGCCGTCCCAGGCTCGCCGGTCTGGCGCTGGGCCTCCTGGTGATGCTCCCCGGGATGATAACCGGCTCCTCCACGGCGGCCGTCTTGACCTCGGGGGTCCTGGTCTCACCCATCCTCATGGAGCTTGGGCTTCCCAGGGACAGGACGGGGGCCTTCGTGGCCATGGCCGCCATCCTGGGGATGATAGCTCCGCCCGTGAACATCCCCGCCATGATAATAGGGGGAGGGGTGGACATGCCCTACATAGGCTTTGGCCTGCCCCTTTTGTGGGCCACCCTGGTCCCCTTCGTATTCTCCTCCCTTTGGATCATGGGCTCTGAATTGGGCTCCGGGTCGAGGAGGATTTCGGCCTCGGCCTTCCCCTGGCTCAAGGGGATCCCCTTCTGGGTCCTGCTGCTCCTCATGGTGGGGGAGAAGGCTTGGCCCTCCACCCTGGGGCTTCCCGGGATGACCATGTTCTTCCTGGCCTCCGCCCTGTTCGGGTTGCTGGTGGACAGGCGTTTGAACCTGGTGGGGATCTTCGGGGAGGCCCTGAGGTCGGCGCTGCCCGTGATGGGGATCCTGGTGGGGGTTGGGGCCTTCATCCAGACCATGACGCTATCGGGGGTTAGGGGCTTCGTGGTGGTCTCGTTCCTCTCCTTCCCCTCGTGGCTGCTCTACCTGGGGGTGGCCCTGGGCCTTCCCCTCTTCGGGGCGGTCAGCTCCTTCGGCTCCGCCTCGGTGCTGGGGGTTCCCTTCCTCCTCGCCTTCCTGGGGAGGGACGACGTGAGCGTGGCGTCGGGCCTGAGCCTCATAGCGGGGCTGGGGGACCTGGTCCCTCCCACCGCCCTCTCGGCCATCTTCGCGGCCCAGGTGGTGGGGGAGGAGGACTACTTCAAGGTCCTGAGGTTCTGCCTGGTCCCGGCCCTTTTCGCGCTGGTGTGGGGGCTTTCCATGATAGTCTGGGCGGGAAAGCTTCCCCTCTCCTACAGGTGATGGAAGATGGAGACGCTGGTGGGCCTGACGTACAGGGCTTTGCTCTTCCTGGTGTGTGCGGCCTTGGTCTCCTGTTCCGTGAGGGAGCGCGAGTTCTGGAACAGGGCGCTAGCCCTGGTGGTCCTGGTGCCCGTGCTCCTCAGGCTCCTTTCCCTCAAGTGAGGTGAGCTTGGGTTGAGGCTGGATTTCAGGTCCCTGGCGCCGTTGTTCTTGGCCTTAAGCGTCGCCATGCTGGTGGGGCTTGAGTTCTCCTCCCAGAGGGATCTCCCCCCCCTGAGGCCCGCGCCGGGCTTCGCGCAGAGGCGCCTTTCCGACTACTTCGAGCCCCTGAAGGGCACCCCCGCCGACGCCCCCGTCTTCGTGGCCGAGGGGGGGAGAGCAGGGGCATCCGTCCTGGTGATGGGTGGGGTGCACCCCAACGAGCCGGCGGGGCACCTGGCGGCCGTCCTTCTGGTGGAGAGGGCTGCCGTCAGGGCGGGCAGGCTCTTCGTCCTCCCCTACGCCAACCCCATGGGTTTCTCCCACACCCAGCCCCAGGAGGCTTCCCCCCCTTACGTGCGGGTGAGGAGGCCCGACGGTAGCCTCAGGGCCTTCAAGTACGGGAGCAGGCTCACCAACCCCATCCACCAGTGGCCCGACCCGACGGTCTACCTCACCCCCGTGGGCGGTCAGGCCATAGCCGGCTCGGAGAGCAGGAATCTCAACAGGTGCTTCCCCGGCAGGCCCGATGGGAACCTCACCGAGAGGCTGGCCTACGCCATAACCGAGCTGATCCGGGAGGAGGGGATCGACCTGGTGATAGACCTGCACGAGGCCTCCCCCGAGTATCCGGTGATAAACGCCATGGTGGCCCACCCGAGGGCCATGGAGCTAGCCTCCGTGGCGGTGATGGCCATGCAGATGAGGGGGATCAAGATAGGGCTAGAGGTGTCCCCGGCGAACCTGCGGGGGCTTTCCCACAGGGAGCTGGGGGATGCCACGAGGGCCCTGGTGGTGTTGATGGAGACGGGAAACCCGAGCCAGGGAAGGCTTCGGGGCAGGACCGACGAGGCCCTGGTGCTCACCGGGGCGGACAAGGCCTACAGGAGGGCTCACGCTCTGGGCAGGCTCTTCGTCCCCTACGACGAGGGGAGGCTGCCCCTGGAGCTTCGGGTGGGCAGGCACCTGGAGGGTATAAGGGCCCTCCTGGAGTCCCTGAGGCTCCTGGGGAAGGAGGTCTCGGTGGAGGGCATCCCCTCCCTGGGGGAGATCCTCGAGAGGGGACTTGGGAGCTTCCTCTAGGGCGGGCTGAGCTGGGGAGGTGGTGGAAGGGCGAAGCTCGAGGGTGGGACTTCGGG
>CAYRKT010000097.1:0-4607 GCA_964425005.1 uncultured Synergistia bacterium | reverse complement strand
GGCCAGCACGTCCACCCCCATCCCCTCCATGTCCAGCTCCAGCACCCCCGCCGTCTGGGCGCAGTCCAGCAGGAAGAAGATCCCCCTCCTCCTGGCTATCTCCCCTATCTCGGCGGCGGGGAGTATCGTCCCGCACACGTTGGAGGCGTGGAGGCAGGCTATCAGCCTGGTGTTGGGCCTTATCAGGGCCTCCACCGCCCTGGGGTCCAGCCTCCCCAGGGGGTCGGCCCGGGCCACCTCCACCTCCACCCCCATCCTGCGCCTGATCTCCGAGAGGGGGCGCACCACCGCGTTGTGGTCCATGGAGCTTACGATCGCGTGGTCTCCCTCCCTCAGAAGCCCCCAGAGGGCGACGTTTATGGCCTGGGTGACGTTCATGTGGAAGCAGACCAGGTCCTCCGAAGGACAGCGAAGGAGCGAGGAGATCTCCCTCCTGGCCTCGAAGACCACCCTGGAGGCAGATATGCCCCCGAAACCCCTCCCGGGGCTCCCGGGGGCCTCCCGGAGGAAGCGCTCCATGGCCTTCGCCACCCCCTCCGGCTTGGGGTAGGAGGTGGCGGCGTTGTTGAGGTACACGATCCTCGACAGGTCGAACCCCCCCTTTCTCCGACAGATTATAGCCCCGAAGGCGCCGAAGGGTGGATCTATAGATCCTTGCTCAGGGTAAATAAACTTAGATCTATGGATCGCCCGGGAGGGCCCCGGGGGTGTTAAAATCTGCTGGGCCTTTGGGTCACCCTGGGAGCTCGAGGGGGGGTGTTCGACGGTTGGGCAAAAGCCACGGCCTTTTCCTCTTCGCCTCGGTCCACCACGCCCTGAAGTTCGAGAGGGAGCTGGGGGGCGCCTGGGGGGCGAAGCTGGTGCCCGTGCCCAGGGATATATCCAGCAGCTGCGGCGTGGCCCTGAGGGTGGAGGTGGAGGAGCCCTCCGCCGAGGAGCTCTGCTCCATGGTCGATCCCCGAAAGGGGGTCGAGGGGTTCTACCTGCGCGACGGCTCCTCCTGGAGGAGGCTGTGCTAGGGCGGTGGTCGCATGGACCTGAGGCAGCTTGAGGTCTTCGCGGCGGTGGTGGAGAGGGGAAGCTTCTCGAGGGCCGCCGCCTCCATGTTCCTGAGCCAGCCGACGGTGAGCGCCCACGTGGCCTCCCTCGAGAGGGAGCTGGGGGTTAGGCTCCTGGAGAGGCGGGGCAGGGAGCTGCAGCTAACCCCCGCCGGCAAGGCCCTCTACAGGAAGGCCGTGGAGATGCTCAGGCTCAGGGCCGAGGCGATCAGGGACGTGGCCAGCGCCGCCGGGGAGGTGGAGGGGATCTTGACGGTGGGGGCCAGCTCCATCCCCGCGGTCTACATCCTCCCCAGGGCCATAGCCTCCTTCGTCAGGTCCTTCCCCTCCGTGAGGGTGGTGGTCCGGCAGTCCGACACCTCGGAGGTGATAGACCGCGTCCTCTCGGGGGACCTGGAGCTCGGGGTGGTGGGTTCCAGGGTGGAGAGCCCCGAGCTCTCCTTTCGCCCCCTCTTCCAGGACGAGCTGGCGCTCATAGCCCCCTCCTCCCTCCTCCCCCCTGGCGGAGAGCTCAGCCCGAAGGACCTGCTCTCCCTCCCCTTCGTGGCGAGGGAGCGCGGCTCCGGCACCCGGGACGTCTTCGAGAAGGCCCTCTCCCGGATCGGCCTGGACCCCTCGAGGCTTCGGGTCGTGGCCGAGGTGGGAAGCTCTGAGGCCGTGCTCCAGGCCGTGCACTGCGGGCTCGGGGTGGGGGTGGTCTCCAGGCTGGTGCTTCGCCCCGACCTGGAGGTGGAGGAGGCGAAGGTGGAGGGCCTCCAGCTCAGGAGGCCCTTCTACCTGGTGCAGCAAAGCGAGGCGATCCCTTCGCCCTCCGCCTCGGCCATGGTGGACTTCCTGTCGAGCCCTCAGGCCCGCTCTATCCTCCGGATGCCGCCCATGTAGGGGACCAGGGCCTCCGGCACTGTTATGGATCCGTCCTCCTCCTGGTAGTTCTCCATTATGGCTATGAGCGTCCTCCCCACCGCCAGCCCCGAGCCGTTGAGGGTGTGGACGAACCTGGGCCTTCCGCCCCCCTTGGGCCTGAAGCGGGTGTTCATCCTTCGGGCCTGGAAGTCGGTGCAGTTGCTGCAGGAGCTTATCTCCCTGTACCTGCCCTGGGAGGGGAGCCAGACCTCTATGTCGTAGGTCTTGGCCGAGGCGAAGCCCATGTCGCCGGTGCAGAGCACCACCACCCGGTAGGGTAGGCCGAGCCTCCTTAAGACCTCCTCCGCGTTCCTGGTGAGGCCCTCGAGCTCGTCGAAGGAGCTGTCGGGGTGGACGATCTTCACCAGCTCCACCTTGTCGAACTGGTGCTGGCGGAGCATACCCTTGACGTCCTTGCCGTAGCTTCCGGCCTCCCTCCTGAAGCAGGGGGTGTAGGCGGTCAGGTATATGGGCAGGTCCTCCTCCGGGAGCACCTCGTCGGCGTACAGGTTGGTGAGGGGGACCTCGGCGGTGGGGATCAGCCACAGGTCGTCGTCGGCGCACCGATAGAGGTCCTCGGCGAAGCGGGGAAGCTGCCCCGTCCCCGTCATGGTCTTGCTGTTGACCAGGTAGGGGGGCCAAACCTCCCGGTAGCCGTGCTCCCTGGTGTGCAGCTCCAGCATGAAGTTGATCAGGGCCCTCTCCAGCCTCGCCCCCATCCCCGAGAGCAGGGTGAACCTGGACTCGGCGAGCTTGACCCCCCTCTCGAAGTCCATTATCCCCAGCTCCACCCCCAGCTCCCAGTGGGGCCTGGGCTCGAAGGGGAACTCCCTGGGAGTGCCCCAGGTCCTCACCACCTGGTTGTGGGTCTCGTCCGGCCCCACGGGGACCGACTCGTGGGGGATGTTGGGCAGGGTCATCATCCTGGCCTGGAGCTCCCCCTCTACCTCGGCCACCCTCGAGTCGAGCTCTTTTATCCGATCGGAGAGGGATCGGACCTCGGCCTGGAGGGCGGAGGTGTCCAGCCCCTCCCTCCTGGCCCTGCCCACCTCCTCCGTCTTCCTGTTCCTCTCGGCCTTCAGCTCCTCGGCCTCCTGGAGGAGCCTCCTCCTCTCCTCGTCCAGCCGGACGATCTCCTCCAGGTCCACCCTGTAGCCCCTGTTCCTCAAGGCCTCCTCCAGGACGTGCCTGTCTCCCCTTATGAAGCGAAGATCCAGCATCCCCAAGACCCCCTTCGGTTAGACCTACCTCGCAGAAAGCCTGTCGCTGACCCAAACCCTCCCCGTGGCGGAGACCACCACCACGTAGAGCCTCCTCCCGTCGCGCTCGAGCCTCAGCGTCAGAGCCGGCACGCAGCGAAAGTCCGGGAGCACCCTTACGACGTTTTGGTCCTGACCGCTGGCCCCCTCCCCGGTGGATCTGACCCTCGCGAGGGCGAAGCCCTCCCTCGGCGCGAAGGAGGAGATGGGCTTCAGGGCGCTCTCGGGCCCGAAGAGCATCAGCGCCGCCCCCCTGTCCCCCACGCTATCGTAGAACTTAAGGGTCAGGATCTTCCTCTCCAGGTTGGCCCTGAGGATCGCCTCCCTCAGGAACTGGGAGAGCCTTAGGGCTTCCGCCTCGAGCGATCGCTCCTCGAGGGAGCTCAGGCCCAGCCTAAGGGCAAACCCCCCCACCAGGGCCAGGACCGCGATGGCCAGGAGCAGCTCCACCGCGGAGAGCGCTTCGGACCTACAGAAGCCCCCTATCCCTGAGGGCCATCTCCGTCTCCCCACGGCCGTTGGGCCTGAGCCTCACGAAGCTCCCCCTCCCGAAGAGGGAGAGGGCCCTCTCGTCGCTCGCGGAGTCCCCCAGGTAGAGGGGGTTCTCGAAGCCCATGGTCCTCGAAAGCCTGAAGAGGCCCTCCGGGCTGGGCTTGGGCTCCCCGTCCCCCAGGGCGTAGACCCTGGACCTGTCCAGGTCCTGCCAGCCGAGCTTCCTAAGGGCCAGCTCCACCTCGTCCCTGTCCCTCCCCGTGAAGAGCCCGACCGGTACCTTCACCCGGGAGTGGTGGAAGCCCACCAGGGGGCTTTCCAGCTCCCAGAACCCCCTCCTGTTCCTGGCCACCTGCTGCCTCCACCCCTTCAGCTCCTCGAGCGTCTCCCCGCCGAAGTAGACCTCGAAGCAGGTCCTCCTGAAGAGGCGGTAGTCCACCCCCACCTCCTCGCCCAGGGGGATCAGCTCCGCCTCGGTGGGGGCCCCGTGGAAGGCCTTGAGCCGCTCCCTCCAGGAGCCCAGGTCCGGCCTCCCCGAGGTGGCGAGGTGGTGGAAGGCCACGAAGGCCAGGTCGTAGTCGTCGTTGAAGTAGGGCGTCTCCTTGGCCGAGGCCACGAAGGCCCTGTGGTCGAAGTCCACCTTCCTCCCCTTGAGCCGGAGGAAGAGGAGCACCACGCTCTTAACCACCTGCTCGTAGGAGCGCGACACGTCCACGAGCACCCCGTCCACGTCGAATATCACCGCGTCGAAGGGCCTCTTCTCCTCTCCCAAAGGCGCCTTGCCACCTCCAGCAGAGAAGTCCTGGCGCACCTCAGCGCCACCAGGAAGGAGTATAGCAGGTCGGCCGCCTCGGAGGCTACGGCCTCCTCCCTCCCCTCCACCAGCGCTATGGCC
>CAYRKT010000096.1:0-4777 GCA_964425005.1 uncultured Synergistia bacterium | reverse complement strand
ATCAGCTCCTCGAGCCCCGGCTCGTATATGGGGGAAACGCCTTTTCTGAGCTTTTCCAGCTTCGACGGATCCTTCTCCACGCAGATTACCCTGTGCCCCAGCTCTGCAAATCCGCACGCCGAAACTAACCCCACGTACCCGGCGCCCACCACCGCTATCCTGTAGCCCAAGTCCAGCACCCCCGCTGAGCGCTAAGATCTCGAAAGCCCTGGCCCAGGGGTATATTATAAACTCAAAAGGGGCCCCCAGGGGGCCCCTTCCAAAGCCCTACTTCGCCTGAGGCCTAGTCCAGCGGGGGCACGTCGTGCTCGCCGGCACCGCCCTTCTTCTTCTCGGGCTTGTCGGCCACCAGCGCCTCGGTGGTAAGCACCATGGCGGCTATCGAGGCGGCGTTCTGCAGGGCGCTCCTGGTGACCTTGGCCGGGTCTATTATGCCCTCCTTGACCATGTCCACGTACTCGCCGGTGACGGCGTTAAGCCCATGGCCCCTGGGCATGCCCTTCACCTTCTCCACCACCACGCTGCCCTCGAAGCCGGCGTTCTCCGCGATGAGCCTGAGGGGCTCGGAGAGGGCCTTGACCACTATCATGCCGCCCACCTGCTCGTCGCCGGTGAGGCTCTCCTTCACGAACTTCTCCACGGCGGGGATGATGTTGACCAGCGTCACGCCACCTCCGGGGACTATGCCCTCCTCCACGGCAGCCCTGGTGGCCGAAAGGGCGTCCTCTATCCTGTGCTTCTTCTCCTTCTGCTCCGTCTCGGTGGCGGCGCCCACCTGGATGACCGCCACGCCGCCCACCAGCTTGGCGAGCCTCTCCTGGAGCTTCTCCTTGTCGTACTCAGAGGTGGCCTCCTCCAGCTCGGCCTTTATCTGGGCGGCGCGCTTCTTTATCTTCTCGGGATCGCCCTGACCCTCGACGATGGTGGTCTCCTCCTTGGTGACGCGCACCTTCTTGGCCCTGCCGAGCATGGAAAGATCAGCGTTCTCCAGCTTCACGCCCAGCTCCTCGCTGATCACCTGACCGCCGGTGACTATGGCTATGTCCTGGAGCATGGCCTTCCTGCGCTCGCCGAAGCCCGGGGCCTTGACGGCCACGTTGGGAAGCACACCGCGCAGCTTGTTCACCACCAGCGTGGCCAGGGCCTCGCCCTCCACGTCCTCGGCTATCACCAGCAGAGGCTTGCCGGTCTGGACCACCTTCTCGAGGATGGGAAGCAGGTCCTTTACGCTGGAGATCTTGCCGTCGTGGATCAGTATGAAGGCGTCCTCCAGCACGGCCTCCATCCTCTCGGGATCGGTGATCATGTAGGGGGAGATGTAGCCCTTGTCGAACTGGAGGCCCTCCACCACCTCGAGGGTGGTCCCTATGGTCTGGCCGTCCTCGACGGTGATGACGCCCTCCTCGCCCACCTTCTCCATCGCCTCGGCGATGAGCTCGCCTATGCCCCTGTCGTTGGCGGAGATGGCGGCCACCTGGGCTATCTTCTGCTTCTCCTTAACGGGTATGGACATCTTCTTTATCTCGTCCACCGCCACGTCGACGGCCTTCTCTATGCCCCTCCTGATGAGGATGCCGTTGGCGCCAGCGGCCACGTTCTTGAGGCCCTCGCGGATCATGGCCCTGGCCAGGACCGTGGCGGTGGTGGTGCCGTCGCCGGCCACGTCGTTGGTCTTGGAGGCCACCTCCTTGAGGAGCTGAGCCCCCATGTTCTCGAAGGGATCCTCGAGCTCTATCTCCTTGGCTATGGTGACGCCGTCGTTGGTGATGGTGGGAGATCCGAACTTCTTCTCCAGCACCACGTTCCTACCCTTGGGGCCAAGGGTGGCGCCGACGGTGTCGGCCACCTTGTCTATACCCCTCTCCAGAGCAGCCCTCGCGGCAGCGCCGAAGCTCAGTATCTTGGGCATCTCACAACCCCTCCCTTCGCCAGGATCTCCTTACTCGGATATGACGGCCAGGATGTCCCTCTCGCTGAGGATCAGATACTCCCTGTCGTCCACCTTGACCTCGGTGCCGGCGTACTTGCTGAAGATGACCGTGTCGCCCACCTTGACCTCGAGCGGCACCTTCTGCCCGTTCTCCAAAAGCCTCCCGCTACCCACCGCGACCACCTTGCCCTGCTGGGGCTTCTCCTTCGCGGTGTCGGGAAGCACTATGCCGCCCTTAGTCCTCTCCTCGTCCTTTATCGCCTCTACCACCACGCGATCGCCAAGAGGAACAACCTTCTTAGCCATCCACCGCACCTCCTTCTCCTTATATCTATTAGCACTCCTGGCTTGCGAGTGCTAACAGCGGTATTAATGCTATTGTAGCTCGGGACAAAGCTCAAGGCCGCTCAGGTCCGGTTAGAGGGAAATGTTGCTCCTTAAGACCTCATATGGCCATGTAATGACCGTAAACTCAACAGAAAAACCCTAAAGCCCCGATCCCGTCCTGGGACAGGGGGAAACGAAAGGGCTTATCGCCCAACGACCACCGTTAAGGGGCAGGGCAATCGAAAGCACCGCGCGCCAAATCGACCGGAAAGGCCAAATCGCATCACCAGGCCAGTATCACCTCGCAGTTAAAGGTCAAGCTGTAATCCGGCCTCAAGCTCCTGATAAGACCCGGTATAACGCGGCGGTCGTCGGGGAGGTGGTAGTAGGATATGGCCAGCCTGGGCTTGAGCTCCCCTATGACCCTGGAAGCCCCCTTGAGGAGATGCCTCTCGTAGCCCTCCACGTCGGCCTTTATGAAGGAGACGGGCGGTATGAGCCCCTCCTCCCAGAGCTCATCCAGGCTTGCCACCTCCACCTCGAAGGATCTGTCGGATGAAACTTCTTTGGCCCTGCCCGAGTCCACGAGGGTAGAGCCCACCAGGTTTGAGTTATCCAGCAGTATCCTGGACCTACCCCTACCCTCTCCCAGGGCGAGCTGGAAGACCCTTGCCCTTCCCTCCTCCACGTAGGGAGCGAGGGTAAGCTTTAAGGCCTCGGCCACGTCGGGTATCGGCTCGAAAGCCAAAACATTGGCCCCCCTCGAGAGGGCGTAAAGGGAGAAGAAGCCCTCGCAGGCCCCTGCGTCCACCACCCAGTCGCCGGGCCTCACCAAGCAACCCCCACCTTCGTAAACCTTATCCACGAAGACTTCTTCGTAAACAGATGAAAGAAGAGTAGAAGCATACATTGGAATCACGTACTCCGGCAAATAGAAGGAAACCCCACCACCTTCTAGGAGCGCGTATCCGTCCGGGCCAACGCCGGGATCGACAAGTCTCTTAAACTCAACCCTTAATCCCCTATGAGAACTAAAAACTTCCCTCATAATTGATTTAAAATCCACCGAGCAACCCTCACGCCAAAAACTCAGAGCCCCTCTTAAAAGCCTAACCCTCCAGCTAATCTTCTGATAAAGGCTCACCATGTACTTTCACCTCCAGCACAAAAGGCTAAGAGCTAAGCATCGGCCCGCGTTAGGAGCCTCTCGATCCTCCTTAGGGATTCCTCGGACCCCAGAAGCTCCATCATCTCGAACACCCCGGGGCTGACCCTGGTGCCGGTGAGGGCTATCCTCAGGGGCATGGCTATATCCTTCAGGGTAATACCCCTCGAGGCGCAGAACTCCTGCGAGGCCTCGTAGAGCCTGGAGGAGGTGAACTCCTCCAGGGAGGAGACGAAGCTCGCGTACTCGCGGAGGAGCTCGAGGTCCCTCCCGGTGAGGCCCATCTCCTTCGCCCTGAGGGTCGCCCTGGAACCGTCTACGAAGTAATCCGTGTACTGGGCGAGCTCCCTCAGCGTCCTAGCCCTGGGGCGGGCGAGCTCCAGAGCCCTCAGGAGGTAGCCCTCGTCGAGACCGCGGTGATCGAGCCCCATCTCGTCCCAGAAGGGCTTTACCTCCTCCAGAAGCCTCTCGAGGTTTGCCCTCTTTATGTGCTCCTGGTTTATGTGGTCGAGCTTCTTGAAGTCGAAAATAGAAGCCCTGCTCAAGACGTCCTTCAAGTCGAAGAGATCGATTATCTCCTCCACCGAGAGGACCTCCCTGTCGTCCCCAGGGCTCCACCCCAAAAGCGCCAGGAAGTTGACCATCGCCTCCGGCAGGTAGCCCTGATCCCGGTAGTCGAAGACCGCAGTGGCCCCATGCCTCTTGGAGAACTTCTTCCTGTCCGGACCCAGTATCATGCCCAGGTGAGCGAAGGTGGGCAGTTCCCACCCCATAGCCCTGTAAAGAAGTATCTGCTTCGGGGTGTTGGCTATGTGGTCCTCTCCCCTTATGACGTGGGTGATCCCCATGTGGTGGTCGTCCACCACCACGGCGAAGTTGTAGGTGGGCGTGCCGTCGCTCTTGAGCAGGACCAGGTCCTTGAGGGTTGAGCTTTCCACCTCTATCCTCCCGTAGACCAGGTCGTCGAAGGCTATCCTCTCGCCGGGCAAAACCCTGAACACCACCGCCTCCCCATCCCTGTAGGCCAAACCCCTATCCAGCAGGAAGTTAGCCACCTCCCTGTAGAGCTCAAGCCTCTCCGACTGCCGATAAGGCCCAAAAGGCCCTCCCACGTCAGGCCCCTCGTCCCAGTTAAGCCCAAGCCACTTAAGCCCCTCGAATATGGTGCGCTCGTACTCCCTGGAGGACCTATCGGCGTCGGTGTCCTCTATCCTGAGGACGAAGACGCCCCTGTGTTTCCTGGCCCAAAGCCAGTTGAAAAGAGCCGTGTGAGCCCCTCCCACGTGAAGAGCACCGGTGGGGCTCGGCGCAAACCTCACCCTTACAGATCCCGACAAGCTAAACCCTCCTCCCCA
>CAYRKT010000095.1:0-4884 GCA_964425005.1 uncultured Synergistia bacterium | reverse complement strand
TGAGGGGTAAAGAGGTTTTGTTGCGCCGAGCCTAGGCTCGGCGCAACAAAACCTCGTCCCCGTCCTCCAGCTCCCCCAGAGCTGAGAGGTCTCCCTCCAGCTTCCCTATCACCGCCACAGGGCTCGCTGGCCTTATCTCGTCCCCCCGGCTGGCCGGGGTGGGACCCCAGAAGATGCAAAGGGCCCTGCCGGGAGGCCAGTAGGCCAGGTCCCCCCTCTCCACCACCTCCGAGAGCCCCTCCACCTTCACGGCCACGGGGATGGAGCCGTAGAACTCGTCCCCCCACCTGTCGCCCCTCACCCTGAGGGGAAGTAGCTCCCTCAGGACCTCCACCGCGGGCGAGCCGTCGAAGAGCTCCCCCCGGATAGTGTGCCCCTTGAAGGAGATCTCTATCCGCACCACCCCTTCACCACCTGTTCCTGTGCACCTTAGATGGGTCTACGCCGCTGTGGGGCTGGACCTTGAAGCCCTGTGGAGGATAGCCTATGGCGGCTATGCCGTGGATCTCCACGTCCGGGGGCACCCCCAGCAGCTTCCTTATGACCTCCTTGGGCTGACCCACGTGGGCCACCCCGATCCAGACGCTGCCCAGGCCCAGCGCCGTGGCGGCCAGCAGTATGTTCTCCATCGCCGCGGAGCAGTCCTCCTCCCAGTACCTCTTGGTTATCTCCCTGTCCCCTATCTCGGCGCATATGGCTATGGCCAGCGGGGCCTGATACAGCATCTTGGCGAAGGGGTGGGCGTCGGCGATGGCGTTAAGCAGCTTCCTGTCGTCCACCACCACGAAGTGCCAGGGCCTGACGTTGTACGCGGAAGGGGCTGCGTGCCCGCACTCCAGTATGAGGTTCACCTTCTCCTCCTCCACCGGCCTGGGGTCGAACTGGCGAACGCTCCTCCTGGCCAGTATGTTGGCTATGGCCGGGTTGTCCCTCCACATGAGACGCACCTCCCTCCTCGGCGCTCTACTGCCCATCCTCGAGGAAGCCGTGCGAAGCTCGACGCGACGTCGCAGGTTGAACGGCATCTATAGTTATCATATCATTGAGGGACGAGAAGCCCAACAAGCTTCAGGGGGTGAGTTTTTTGAAGTTCTCCCAGAAGGTCCTGAGGATGAAGCCCTCGGCCACGCTGGCTGTGTCGGAGAAGGCCAAGAAGCTGAAGGCCGAGGGCAAGCCGGTCATCGCCCTCAGCATGGGCGAGCCGGACTTCGACACCCCTAAGCCGGCGGTGGAGGCCGCGATAGAGGCCATGAAGAGGGGGGAGACCCACTACACCATATCCACCGGCATACCCGAGCTCAGGTCCGCCGTGGCCGACTACTACAGGGAGAGGTTCGGCGTATCCTACTCGCCGAAGGAGATAACCGTGTGCGTGGGGGCCAAGCACGCTCTCTTCACCATAATGCAGACCATCCTGGACGAAGGGGACGAGGTCATAATGCCCACCCCCGCCTGGGTCAGCTACGCCGACCACGTGGACTGCGCCGGCGGCAGGGCGGCGATCGTGGACACCTCAGAGACAGGCTTCCTCCCCACCAGGGAACTGCTGGAAAAAGCCCTCTCCCCCAGGACGGTGGCCGTCCTCGTGAACACCCCGAACAACCCGACCGGGGCGGTCTATCCCCCCGAGGTGGTGGAGGACATAGCCAGGTTCTGCCTCGAGCACGACCTCTGGCTCATCTACGACGAGATATACGAGAGGTTGGTCTACGAGGGGGAGCACTACAACCCGGTCCAGCTCTTGCCCGAGTGCAAGAGGAACACCGTCTTGGTCAACGGGGTCTCCAAGGCCTACGCCATGACCGGCTGGCGCATCGGCTACGCCCTGGGGCCCGAGGAGTTCATATCCAAGATGGCCGTGATCCAGGGTCACATAACCACCAACGCCTGCTCGGTGGCCCAGTGGGCCTCGGTGGGGGCCATAAGGGGAGCCGAGGAGGACGTGAAGAGGATGGTCGAAGCCTTCAAGGAGCGCAGGGACTACGTGGTGGATAGGCTCTCCAGGATGCCGCACATAAGGGCCAACAGGCCCTCTGGGGCGTTCTACGTGTTCGTCGACGTGAGGGGGACCTTCGGCAAGAGGTGGGGCGACCACCTCATAAGCGACGACGTGAGCTTCTGCGAGGCCCTGACGGCGTCCAAGTACGTGGCGCTGGTGCCCGGGGAGGCCTTCTTCGCCCCCGGGTTCGTCAGGATATCCTACGCGGCCTCCTACGAGGAGCTCAAGGAGGCCTGCGACAGGATGGAGTCCTTCCTGGGGGAGCTCAGATGAGGGCCAACGGGGACCTAGCCCTGGGGGTGGACGTGGGCGGAAGCTACGTCAAGATGTGCCTGGTGAGGGGGGAGGAGGTGCTCGCCAGGAGGGCTTTTCCGCGGCCAGACCTGTCCCCAAAGGACACGGCGGCGTACATAGCGGCGCAGGCCGAGGAGATATCCCCGGGGATCATAGGAGAGGCGAGGCTGGGCGTCGCGGTGGCGGGCGCCATATCCAGGTCCGGAGGTGGTCTCAGAGCGCACTGCCCCAACATCAGGGGCTGGTGGGGAGTCGACCTGGAGGAGCTGTTCGAGCCGCTGGGGTTCGGCAGCGGACTTCAGGCCCTCAACGACGCCAACGCCCACGCCTACGCCGAGTGGAGGGTGGGCTCGGCCGTGGGGGCCAAGAACTTCGTCATGATAGCCCTCGGCACCGGGGTGGGAGGAGCCATATTCCTGGAGGGCAAGCTCTACGAGGGAAGCCACGGCATGGCCGGAGAGATAGGGCACATGAAGGTCTCCCCCAGGGGTCCCAGGTGCAACTGCGGAAAGCGAGGCTGCCTGGAGAGCTTCTTCTCCTCCTACTCCATACCCAGGGAGCTCGAGAGGGCGGGCGTGAAGGTCGAGTCGATGAAGGACGCCTTCGAGCGCGCCAAGACGGACCGGAGGGTGCTATCCTTCATAGACAGGGCATCGGCCAAGATGGCGCAGATAATAATAAACGTGGTCCACCTCTTCGACCCCGAGTTGGTGGTCCTGGGAGGAGGGGTGGCCAAGTCCAGGGAACTGCTTCTGCCCCTCCTCCGAAGGCACATAGGGAGGATGGTGTTCGAGCCCTTCAGGGAGAGCTTCGAGATCAGGTTCTCCTCCCTGGACGAGTACGCGGGCGCCCTGGGAGCAGCCCTCTTCGCCCTGGACAGAGGAACGGGCGGAGCGCCTTGATCGGGGGAAGAGGAAGCTAATATAATCCACCTGGCGGAGGACTGGCCGAGCGGTCGAAGGCGGGTGACTTGAAATCACTTAGGGCGACGAGCCCTCGGGGGTTCGAATCCCTCGTCCTCCGCCAAACAACCCCTCCAGGAAGGCCTCTCCCTCCAGGGCCAAGAGGACCAGCAGGGCAGAGAGCTCAGGGAAGGAGAGGCCAGCTGCGGCCGCGGCCTTTGGGACCAGGCTGGTTTGGGTCATCCCCGGTGCGGCGTTCACCTCCAGCACGAAGGGCCTGCCCTCGGCGTCCACCCGCAGGTCCACCCGACCGTAGCCGTCGCATCCCAGCGCCAGATAGGCCCTCAGGGCGACCTCCTTCACCCCCTCAGATGCGAGGGCGTCCAGCGACCTGGGGGGCGAGAAGTACTCGGTCATCCCCGGGGTGTACTTGTGGGCGTAGTCGTAAAGCCCACCCCTGGGGGATATCTCCACCGGCGGCAGGGCCAGAGCTAAAGAGGGGCCACCCACCACGGCGACGGTGATCTCCAGGCCGGCCACGTAGCTCTCGAGCAAGATCGAATCGCCGTAGGAGAAAGCCAGCTCCAAAGCCGAGGGAAGGTCTCCGATATCCTCTACCACGCTGACCCCCACCGTGGAGCCCTGGGAGGCGGGCTTGACCACCAGGGGCAGGGATAGGCCCAGCGACCCGAGGTGGTCCTCCGAGGGCACGAAACCAGCTTCCCTGCTCAGACAAATCCACCTGGGCGTCGGAACCCCCGCGAGCTCGAAGACCGCCTTGGCGAAGGGCTTGTCCATGCACAGATGACAGGAGGCGGGGTTTGGCCCCGTATAGGGTATCCCCAGCGATCGAAGCAGCGCCTGCAGGCGGCCGTCCTCCCCCCACCCACCGTGCAGGGCCACGAAGGCGCACGAGGGCCTGTCCCCGGACCGAAGCCTACCCAGCAGGTCCGAAAGCCCCTCCACCTCCACCAGCTCGCAGGGCATCCCGGCCAGGCGGAGCGCCTCGAACACGCCCCTCCCTGAGCGCAGCGAGACCTCCCTCTCCGGTGAGTCCCCACCGCACAGGACCCATATGGGGGACCCGAGAGCGGCCCTGAGGCGATCCAGCGCCCCAGACACGCCCTCCCTCAGGAGCTCGAAGTCAACGCCTCGACGGTTTGAACGGGAACGGATCGAAATCACCCCTTCCGCTTTCGTCCTCGGTGAAGACGCCCACCGAGGGGAACTTGGTGAGATAGAACTTAAAGTAGAAACCCCCCTCCCCAGATCTGTCGACCAGAAAGCCCAGCTCCAGCTGGACGCAGTGGAGGTCCAGCTCCAGGAGGGCTAAGAGCTCGTCGAAACGGCCATCCATCAGATCGTAAGCGGGCCTCAGCCTGAGAAAAGTGCCCTCGGCCAGGCGCAGGTTCAACAGGGCGTAAGCCTCGTCCCTCTCGCCCAGGTCGTCGAACCCAAAGGAGCTTTTGCCGCCCTTCCATCGCCTGACGTAGACCAGCCCAGCGCCCGGCTCGGAGAGGTCGGAGAAGGAGTAAAGGCCCAAGGCCACCTCGGCCCACCTGAGCTCCCCGTCCCCGTAGGAGGAGATCCCAGACCGCAGGGCCAGCGCGCCCCTGGCGCCCCTCAGATACCCAACGCTCCCACCCATGAGCTCGCCGCGAAGCCTGTCCCTCCTCCCCAAGAACCCAC
>CAYRKT010000094.1:0-4958 GCA_964425005.1 uncultured Synergistia bacterium | reverse complement strand
GGCCCCACCACCCCCCTCCCCTGCAGGAAGGAGCGAAGCTGGTCCAGGTCGACCCTCGCCGCCCTAACCGAGTGGCGCGAAGACCCCCTGCCCCTCAGGTGCTCCAGGTAGAGCTCCACGCACTCCTCCAGGGTCAAATCGCGCGACATGGCAAGTATTATAAAACATTCTGAAATGGAGGGTCAAATTTCATATAAATCGCCAGGTCCATCCTTTGGGAAGTTGCCCATCCCCTCTGGGTGTATAATACCCATGGAGGTGGTGAACTTGGAGCTGGAGGTCCTGGACGGGCGCTTCTTGGACCTGGTCTACCGCTACGGCGGGACCTTCTACCTGATCCACGGCAGCTACGTGGGGGGTTGATGAGCCTCCAGGGTGGGCCTTTACGGCTCGCTTCGTCCCCCGGCGGGGGACTGGAGAGGCGCCTTCGCGGAGGTGCAGGTCAGGGGGAGGCCAGACCTCAGGTGCATGCTCGACGCCGGGTGGCTCGAGGGGCTTAAGGGGGAGGGGGGATCCGTTCGCCTATCCTTCTACTTCGACGCCCTGGGCGACCTAGAGGCCGTCCTCTACCTTGAGCCCGGCGAGGAGGGCTAGGGCCTCCTCTCGGTCCCTCACCTGGCCGAGCCTCTGGGCCAGCAGCAGCGCCTTCAGGGCCCTGCCGAGGGCGGGGCCCTCCCCCACGATCTTCGATGCCTCCTCCCCGGAGAGGAGGGGCCTCCGAAAGAGGGGGCTTTGGACGAGGGAGAGCAGCTCCTCCAGGACCTCTGGGGCTTCCCTCTCCTCCAGGAGCGAGAGCCCCAGGGCCAAGGCGGCGGGGATGGCCTCCTGGGCCTCCTCGGCCATGAGGGCCAGGACCTCGCGGGATATCCCTCCCCTCCTTCTGGCGACCTCTGCGGCCCTGGCCGCCCTAAGGGCCCTCAGGGCGAGGCCCCTGGGAAAGCCCTCCAGGGCGATGAAGGCCTCTGCCGCCCTCTCGGGGGCTCGGGGGGAGAGGAGGATCAGGAGGTGTGCCAGCCTAAGCTCCCTGGCCGACTCGGGCGGAAGCCTCTTGGCGAGCCCCTCCAGGTCTCCCCCTGGCCCCTCCTCCGGAGGGCGAAGGCCCAGGAGCCTGGACAGGGCGCGGGCCAGGAGGTCGAAGCCGGGGCCCAGGGGGAAGAGGAGGGCCCTCGATACCTCCTGGGAGATGCGCTCCGGCGGCGCCCCGCGAAGCCGCCACCCCTCCTCATCGCAGAAGGCGAAGAGGTCCTCTGAGGGCCTCAGACCCAGCTCCGAGGAGAGCCTGGCCGCCCTCAGGATCCTGACCGGGTCCCTGCGCAGGTTTTCGAGGGAGATGGGCCTGAGCAGGCCCCTGGCCAGGTCGACCCTCCCCCCGAAGGGGTCCTCTATCCCCTCGGCCTCCAGGCAAGATCCGCTGAGCGAGCGGAGGCTCGCGGCCATGGCGTTGGCGGTGAAGTCCCTGCTCGAGAGGTTGGCCCTGAGCCCCCTGAGGCCTCCCCTCAGGGGGGATATGTCCAGCTGGAAGGGGGGTTTCCTCCTCGCGGCGAAGGCCCTGAAGTTGAGCTCCTCCCCCCTGGGCAGGGCCAGGAGGGGGATCCCGAGGCGCCTGGAGAGGTGTTCCGCCAGGGGTTTGGGGTTTTGGCAGATCAGGTCCAGGTCCACCGTATCCCTCTCGCGGCCCAGCAGGAGGTCCCTCAGGCTACCCCCCACCAGGAGGACCTCCTCTCCCCTGGGCAGCAGGCTCGTCACCTCCAGCGTCGCCCTCCGGAGGGCGGGGGTCAGGGGTATCCTTCGCCGAAGGGCCCTCTCCATGGGCTAGACGTGGAAGCGAAACTCTATCACGTCGCCGTCCTGGACCAGGTAGTCCCTGCCCTCCAGCCGCAGAAGCCCCTTCTCCCGGCAGGAGGCCAGGGACCCCTCCCTGACCAGGTCCTCGAACCTCACCACCTGGGCCCTTATGAAGCCCCTCTCCATGTCGGAGTGGATGACCCCGGCCGCCGCCTGAGCCCTGGTCCCCCTCTTCACCGTCCAGGCCCTGGCCTCCCTGGGCCCGGCGGTGAGGAAGGAGATCAGGTCCAGGGCCCTGTAGGCCTCGAGGACCAGCGCCTTGAGGGGTCTGCTCTCCGGGAGGCCGAGCTCCCGGACGAACTCCGAGGCCTCCTCGGGGGAGAGCTCCCCTATCTCGGCCTCCAGCCTGGCGCAGAGGAGCAAAGGCGCCATCCCCATCTCCTTCATCCTCCCGTATCCCGGGATGGACAGGGGGTCCTTCAGCCCCTCCAGGTCGCAGTTTGCCACCCTCACCCTGGGCTTGAGGGAGAGCAGGTTGAAGCCCAGGACCTTCTTCCTCTCCTCCTCGGACAGCTCCAGGGCCCGCAGGTCCTCGCCCCTCTCGATGGCCTCGAGCAGGCGAAGGAGGAGGGCTTCCTCCCTCCTCTCCTCCTCCCTGCGCTTTCCCTCCCTGATCCTCTTGAGGCGCCTCTCCAGCTGGGCGGCGTCGGCGAAGGTCATCTCCAGCTCCAGCGCCTGGAGCTCCCCCCAGAGGTCCACCCCGAGCCCCGGGAGCTCGAAGCCCCTGAGCACCTCCACCAGGCAGTCGCACTCCCTCGCCTCCTGGAGGAAGGAGGAGGCCTCCCTGGGGTCGTCGGGGGAGAAGCCCCGGACGTCCACCACCTCCACCTGGGGGTACACCTTCCTGGCCGACCCGAAGAGGGAGGCCAGGGCGTCCACCCTCTCGTCCGGGACGGCCAGGACCGCCCTGCCCGCCTCGCCCCTGGACTCCACCCTGAGCCCCGACAGGGCCCTGAAGAGCGTGCTCTTTCCGCTTCCCCTTATGCCCACCAGTCCGCAGGAAAGCATTCCCTTCCCCCCTGAGCCAGCTGAGCTTGGTCGCCTCGACGTCGGTTCATTATATAATAGAGCTCGACCCATCCGTATCTCTGCGCCCTGGGGGGGACGGGCTTGAAGTTCAAGATAGATCGCTTCTCCCGGATAAAGGGCCTCAAGGAGACGGAGGAGGAGCTCTTCAAAGCCCAGCTCGCCAGGCTGGACGAGCTCCTGGAGGAGCTTCGCCGCAAGGAGATGCAGTTCGCCTCCGAGTACGACGCTTTGGCCAACGCCTTCGCCGTCCAGAACAGGGGGATCTCCACCTCCCTGGCCCAGCTCTGGGCCCAGCGACAGGAGATAGAGTGCGTGAGGGAGAAGCACTCCTACGTCTGCAGGCTCCGGGCCAGGGCCGAGGAGGAGCGAAAGCGGGTCCTGGAGGAGCTTTTGGCCAAGAGGGTCGAGGTGAAGCTCATGGAGAAGCTCCTGGAGAGGCTCGAGAGGGAGTACAGGGCTGAGCTCCTGCGGATCGAGCAGAGGGGCCTGGACGAGATGGGCCAGAGGAGGGGAGGGTTTTCCCTTTGAGGGGGCCGGACTTCTCCTCCATCAGGAGGGTGCTGTCCAGGATAGACGAGATCAGGTCCAGGATGGACTCCATAAGCTCCTCCTTCGCCCCCGTCAGGCCGAGGGCCGCGGACCGGGCGAAGGAGGGGGCCCCCTCCTTCGAGGAGGAGGTCAGGGAGGCCTTCAGGAGGAGGTCTGGACCCTCGAGGGTCGGCCCCGGGCCGGAGGGGAGAGGGCTCGATGGACCGCCCCCCCGTCCCCTTTCCCTCCCTCGACCCCGCGCCTCCTCGGGGTCCGTCGACCTGAGGGGGCTGGTGGAGCGGGAGGCCAGGTCGCAGGGGCTCGATCCCGCCCTGGTCATGGCGGTGGTGGAGGCCGAGTCCTCCTGGCGGGTGGACGCGGTCTCCCCCAAGGGGGCTATGGGGCTCATGCAGCTGATGCCCGGCACCGCGAGGATGCTGGGGGTGGAGGACCCCTTCGACCCCGAGCAGAACGTGTGGGGAGGGGTAAGGTATCTGAGGATGATGGTCGATAGATATGGTGGGAGGCTGGACCTGGCCCTGGCCGCCTACAACGCCGGGCCTGGGGCGGTGGACAGGTACGGGGGCATCCCCCCCTACGAGGAGACCAGGTCCTACGTGGACAGGGTGTTGAGGCTCTATCGGTCCTACAGGGGTGAGGCCCTTGGCGGAGGAGATGAGGGAGGAGCTGGAGGCCGAGGAGGCTAAGGAGAGCCCAAAGCCTTCCGGCAAGAAGAGGCGGACTTCAGGGAGGAGGCTTAGGACGGGCCTCCTCCTCCTTTTGGGGGGACTCGGCGTCCTGCTGGGGTTTCACGTCGCCGGACTCGTGGACGCCAGGGCCGTGGTCTTCCCGGCCCTGTCGAGGCTTCCCGTGGTGGGGCCGCGCCTTGCGCCCCACCTGCCCGCGGAGTTTCGGATGACCGCCGCGGAGAGGAGGGCCCTGGAGCTCCTGAGGCGCGAGATGGCCCTCAACAGGAGGGCCGAGGAGCTTCTGGAGCTGGAGAGGCGCCTCAAGGCCCTGAGCGAGGACCTGGAGGGGAGGCTAGCCCGCATCTCCAGGGACGAGGAGGAGGCGGCGAAGAGGCTTTCCTCCCTGCTGGAGGAGATAGCGAGGCTGGAGGGAAAGCTTTCTGCCTCCAGGGTCTCGGAGGAGGAGATAAGGCGGGTGGTGGCCTACTTCGAGGGGATGAGGACCAGGAGCGCGGCGGACGTGCTCTCCCAGATGGAGGACGCTTTGGCCGCGAGGATACTTAGGGCTTTGCCCCCGGATCGGGCCTCCTCCATCCTCTCCAGGATGGACCCCGCCAGGGCTGCTGCCATCTCGAGGATCATGATGACGGAGGAGGGGAGGTGACTTTCCCTTGGAGGTAGCGGCGATAGGGCATGACCCCCTTTCCCTCCTGGGGTCCGCCCCCTTCAGGGCGCAGGAGGGAGAGGGGAGGGCCTTGAGCTTCGAGGAGCTCGTGGCCATGGCGCTCGGGGCAGGGCCTGCTCCGTCGAAGGGGGAGGAGGAGGCCCTTCCCTCCCCCTCTGGAGGGGAGAAGGTGGGCGAGGAGG
>CAYRKT010000093.1:0-5227 GCA_964425005.1 uncultured Synergistia bacterium | reverse complement strand
CCCCGAGAGAGCCCTGGACGCCAGATCGCCCAGACCCCCCAGCTCGGTCCCCCTGCGCATGATCTTGTCCCTGTCGGGGTGGGACATCACGGTCCCCTCCGAGTCGAGCAGGACCAGGTAGCCTCCGCCGCTCACCCTGACGCTGGAGAGCACGTCTGAGAACTGCTCGAGGGTCACGCCGGCAGCCAGCACCCCGACCCTCCTGCCATCCCTCTCCACCGGCACGGCCACGGCGAAGGTGGGCCTGCCTATGGTGCGGGCCATCATGGCTCCCGATATGGAGTAGGGCTTGCCCAGGGACATCACGTCCTTGAAGTAGCCCCTGTCCGAGACGTTCACGGGCTTCCCGGCGGTGTTGGGGGCGTTGCCGTCGGGGCCAGCCAGCAACACCACCTTTATCTGCGGGTCCCTGGCCATGAGCTCCTCCACCAGGGGCCTCGCCCTCTCGAAGTCCATCGACCTCACCGCGGGCCTGGAGGAGAGATCGTAGAGCTCCCTGAGATAACCCTCCAGCACGTCCTCCACGTAGCAGGAGTAGCAGTCGGCCGAGAGCTTGAAGAAGGAAAGGGCTCTGCCGAGCTTCTCCGACAAACCCCTGAGCTCCTCCCCGTCCCTGGAGATGGAGGACATAGCCGCGGCCAGAGCCCTGAGGGCCTCAGAGGTCTCCTCGACGCTCCTCGCCATCCTCGAGATGTCGCGGGAGATCCGGTCGACGGAGGAGGCCATCTCCTGGGCCGCCGAGGACTGCTCCTCCACCACCGAGGAGACGGTGGCCATCCGCTCGTTCAAGAGCCTCATCCTCTCGACTATGCCCCCCACCTCCGACGCCACCTCCGACACGGAGGAGGCGAGCTCCAGGGTGGACCCCACGGCCCTGCGGATGGCCTCCGAGGCCTCCCTCGACTCGGCCGTGAGCCCGCCTATCACGTGGGAGATCTCCTTGGCGGCCCTGGAGGACTCCTCTGCGAGCTTCCTGACCTCCTCCGCCACCACAGCGAACCCCCTACCCGCCTCTCCTGCCCTGGCGGCCTCTATGGCGGCGTTCAGGGCGAGCAGGTTCGTCTGGTCGGCTATGGAGGTGATGGCAGAGGCGAAGGAGGACACCCGCTGGATGGAGCTCAGGAGCGACTCCATGGCCGATAGGCTCCTTTCGGCCTCCTTCGAGGTGGACTCCAGCTCCCCCGAGGCGGCAAGGAGCCTCTTAGAGGCGAGATCTGCCACCTCCAGGGTGGCGGAGGCCACGCCGGCCACGTCCGAGACCGCCATGGCGGCGGTCTGAGCCCCAGAGGCCACCTCCTCCACCCCGGCGCTGGTCTCCTCCGCCGAGGCCGAGTTGGAGCTCGCCAGGTCCGACAGCTCCTCGAAGGCGGACCTTATCCGCTCCAGGGATCTCGAGGCCTGGGCCAGGGCCGAGGCCATGGCCCCGGAGGCCGAGAGGACTCTCGCCGAGGCCACGCTGGAGGAGGAAAGGGCCTCCTTGAAGCGAAGGACCAGCTCTCCCAGCGCCCTGGCCATCCTCCCGAGATCGTCGGAGGAGGACGCCTCCAGCCCCACTTCCAGCTCCCCCCTGCTGAGGCGCTCGATGGCCACGAGCAGCCTGGAGATGGAGGAGGACATCTCCCTGGAGACCAGGAAGGCCGCCAGCGAGACGGCCACCAGAACCAGGGCGAAGCCCCAGAGGAGGGGCCTCAGGCTCGAGCGGACTACCGAGGAGACCTCGGACAGGGGAAGGAGCGCCACCACCGCGTAGGGGCTCACCTCCAGCCTGTGCCCGAAGGCCAAAAGCTCCCTCCCTCCGACGCTCACCCTCCCCAGGCTACCCTCCCGGCCCGAGCGGACCGCCTCGGCCAGCGAGCTCAGCCTGGAGGCCTCCTCGCCGGCCTCGGCCATGGCCCTGCCGGCCTCGGGGTGGGCCAGCATCCTCCCTCGTCCGTCCAGCAGCACGAAGTAACCGCTTCCCATCAGCTTGAAACCCCTGAGCTCCTCGGAGAACCGGGACAGGTCCACCGAGATCCCCAGCACCCCAACCCTCCTCCCGTCCCTCTCCACCGGGACGGCCACCACCACCGAAGGCTTGCCCGTGGCACCAGAGATGAGCCCGTCGGAGAAGCTGTAGGGCTTGCCCTCCCTCATCAGCTCCAGGAAGTAAGGTCTGTCCCCGACCTGTATGGGAGGGCCGAAGGTGTTGTGGGCCACCCCGTCGGGCCCCGCCAGGAAGACCATCTCCACCAGCGGGCTCGACCTCACGAACTCCTCCAGCCAGGGCCTCATCCCCTCGAAGTCCATCCCCCTGGCCCCTTCGCTAGCCGCCAGGAGCCTAGCCTTCTCCAGGACCCCCAGGAACATCTCGTCGAAGTTGTGGGACTGGGCTTCCGCCAGGAGATTTGCTTCCTCCAGCACGATGGCCTCCACGGAGCCCCAGAGGGAGCGCCATAGCAGAAGCCCAACCAGCGAGAGAGAGACGAAAGCCGCACCCACGGAGTAGGCTAAGAGCCTATGCCTCAAGCTCCTCAAGCGCCTCTCACCTCCGCCGGAAGAAATATGGAAACGAGGTGGGGCACACGACCCCACCTCCCCGCGAAGCCCAAAGAGGCAAGCCTCGAAACCTAGCCCCGGCTAGAAGTAGGAGCAGACGTAGTCCAACAGCTCCTCCACCTTCAGGTGGAACTCGGTGTTCTCCGGGATCTCGAAGGACTGTCCCGGGCCGAACTCCTGCCAGTCCAGGTGGCAGCACTTGACCTTGACCCTGCCGGAGAGGACCTCGATGACCTCCTTGCCGGCGGTCTTGAAGGTGTACTCTCCCGGCATCATCACGCCCAGCGTCTTCTTCGACCCGTCGGGGAAGAGCACCGTCCTGCTGGTCACCTTGCCGTCGAAGTAGACGTTGGCCTTCTTCACTACCTCCACTCCCTTGAAGCTCTCCACCCTTGCGCACCCCCCCTATATGTGCATTACCCCCACGCCGGCCCTCTCGTGGTGGGCCGAGACGTGGTAGGCCGCATCGCCCACTATGGCCACGGATATCCATCTCCTGTTCCGGACTATGGCCACCTTCACCCCCACGCTCGCCTCCAGGGCCGTGCTCTGCATGAAGCCCTCCACCGCCTCGGCGGCGGCGTGCATGAGGGCGTGCATCTCCCTGTGGCTCTTCTCTATCACCCTGCCGTTGAGGGCCGCCCCTATCACCGACCTGGAGAACTTGGATCCCACCTCCCCCAGGAGGCCGCCCACCTCGGTGGCCACCGCCCTCCAGCCGTGCTGCTCGAGCAGGGCCTTGACCTCGTCCTCCTCCTCCTTCGAGGAGGTCATCGCCAGCGCCAGAGCGGCCCTGGCCACCCCGCTCATGTCGTTTATCCTCACCCGCAGGTTGATCTCGATGGAAGGGGAAACCTCTCTCACCTCGCCAGCGCTCCCCGCCTCGAGTTCCTCGCCCATGGCCTCGACCACTCCCTCCGACGTCCCCCTGCTCCCTTCGGCCTCGAGGGGCCTTTCCCCGAAAAGCCTCTTCCACATGCTCACGACCTCCGCTGATCGACGAAGCTGAACTCGAACCCAAAGCCGTCCACGGAGATTTTACACCACCGGGGGGAGCGGTGACACCTACCTCGCGACGCGCTGGGGGCCAAACCAGGGCCCATGTCGTATAATCTTCAACAGCGACGAAGGGGGCAAACCGCTTCGAGGCCTCCTGGGAGGTGAGACGGTGAGGGTAGCGGCGGCCGCGCTCCTTTCCGCCCTCTGCCTGGCCCTGTCGCCCTGGGTTCGCCCGACCTGGGCGTCCGGCGGAGCGATCCACCTCACCATAGCCACGGGGGGAGCCGGGGGGATATACCAGTCCCTGGGCAACGCCATCGCCAGGATGCTCTCCTCCTCGGTGCCAGGGATCAGGGTCTTCCCCCAGCCGAGCGGTGCCTCCAGGGCCAACCTGGCCCTGCTCGAGTCGGATCAGGCCCAGCTCGCCATAGTCCAGTCGGACGTGCTCCACATGTCGGTCAAAGGGCTAGCCGGCTTCAGGAGGCCGAAGGTGGAGGTCAGGGCCATAGCATCCCTCCACGTGGAGCACCTGCACGTCGTGGTGGACGCGAGGTCCCCCATAGAGGACCTGACCCAGCTGGTGGGAAGGCGGGTCTCGGTGGGGGCAGCCGGATCCGGCACCGAGCTGGACGCGAGGCTCTTGCTGATGGAGCTCGGGATCCCATACAGCCGGATGAGGACCGACTTCCTGGGGTTCTCCGAGTCGGCCGAGAGGCTCAAGAGGGGGGAGATCGACGCCTTCTTCGCCATGGGGGGGATCCCCCTGCCGGCCGTAGCGGAGCTATCCAGGTCCATCCCCCTGAGGCTTCTGCCCATACCCGAGGAGGTCGTGGCCAGGCTGAGGGGCAGATACCCGTTCGTGGAGGAGGGGACCATACCGGCGGGCCTCTACGGGGATCACCCGGAGGCGAAGACCATCTCGGTGAGGGCCAACCTGGTCTGCAGGGCCGACCTGGGGGAGGAGCTGGTCTACTCCATAGCCAGGGCGCTCTGGGAGAGGATCGACGAGATAAGGTCCGCCCATCCCAGGACGAGGGACATGAGGCTCAGCGAGGCCCTCAGGGGGCTTGGAGCCCCCCTGCACCCGGGAGCCGCCAGGTTCTACCGGGAGAAGGGGATGCTCAACTGATAAAATAGGGCCGGTCCCCAGAAGGCCCAGGAGGAGAGGTGGGAGCAGATGGCGCTGGAGCTGGAAAGGAAGGAGATAAGGAGGATAGCCATCCTCACCGGGGGCGGCGACGCTCCGGGACTGAACGCCGTCATCAGGGCGGTGGTGAGGACCGCCATCGGCAAGTACGGCCTCGAGGTCATAGGGATAAGGAACGGCTTCAGGGGCCTGGTCTATCCGGACGTGATGACCCTGGACCTAAAGGCCGTAAGCGGCATACTGCCCAGGGGCGGGACCATACTGGGCACCACCAACAGGGACAACCCCTTCAAGATGCTGGTGGTGAAGGACGGCCAGGAGACCTACGCCGACATGTCGCATCGCTGCTTCGAGACCTTCCTGTCGCTGGCCCTGGACGCCCTGATAGTGGTGGGAGGGGACGGAAGCCTCAGCATAGCCAGGGAGCTTTACGAGAGGGGTATGCCGGTGGTGGGCGTGCCCAAGACCATAGACAACGACCTGCACCTGACCGAGCAGACCTTCGGCTACGACACGGCCCTCTCGGTGGCCACCGAGGCCATAGAC
>CAYRKT010000092.1:0-5344 GCA_964425005.1 uncultured Synergistia bacterium | reverse complement strand
GGTGGGGCCCTCGGGGGTCTCCTCCCAGGACCTTCGGGAGTTCCTGGGGGTGCTGCGCAGGGGGGGCTACCGTCGAAGCAGCGTGAGCAGGAAGCTGTCGTCGCTTCGGGGCTTCTTCGGCTACCTCGCCGAGGCGGGGCTGATCGAGGAGGACCCCACGAGGAGGCTCCTGGGGACCAGGGTGGAGAGGAGGCTTCCGCGGGCCATCTCCGTGGAGGAGGTCTTCGCCCTGCTCGAGAGGGGTCCTTCGGGCAGGTGGGAGGAGAGGGACAGGGCCCTTTTGGAGCTCATCTACGCCTGCGGGCTCAGGCTGGAGGAGGTCTCGAGGCTCCGCTGGGACCAGCTGGACGTGGAGGAGGGCTGGGTCCTGGTGGAGGGAAAGGGGGGGAAGGAGAGGTACGTCCCCGTGGGGGAGAGGGCCCTCGAGGCCCTGAGGGCCTGGAGGGCGAGGGCCGGGGAGAGCCCCTACGTCTTCCCCGGGGGGGACGAGGGGCACATCTCCCCCAGGACGGTGGACCGGGCCGTCCGAAGGGCCGCCAGGAGGGCGGGCCTCGGCGAGATAAGCCCCCACGTCCTTCGCCACTCCTTCGCCACCCACCTGCTGGAGGGAGGGGCGAGCCTCAGGACCGTCCAGACCCTCCTGGGCCACCGAAGCCTCTCCACCACCCAGAGGTACCTGAAGGTGGCCGACGGCAGGATGAGGGAGCTCTACGAGAGGACCCACCCCATGACGACGGAGGAGGTAGTCGATGAGGTCGACGACGGTGATAGCGGTCAGGCGAAACGGTAGGCTCGCCATGGCCGGCGACGGACAGGTCTCCATGGGGGAGACCATAGTCAAGGCCAGCGCCTCCAAGGTCAGGCGCCTCTTCGGCGGGAGGGTCCTGGCGGGGTTCGCCGGGAGCACCGCCGACGCCCTGACCCTGCTGGATCGCTTCGAGGGGAAGCTCTCAGAGCACGGGGGAAGCCTCCTCCGGGCCGCCATGGCGCTGGCGCGGGAGTGGAGGACCGACAGGGCCCTCAGGAGGCTCGAGGCCCTCCTGCTGGTGGGGGATCTGAGGGACATCCTCCTGCTCTCGGGGAGCGGGGACGTGATAGCCCCCGACGGGGAGGCCATGGCCATAGGCTCGGGCGGCCCCTACGCCCTGGCCGCGGCGAGGGCCTTTCTGGCCTCCACCGACTGGGAGGCCGAGAGGGTGGCGATGGAGAGCCTCAAGATCGCCGCCTCCCTGTGCGTCTACACCAACGACCAGATAACCCTAGAGGTGATAGAGCCTTGACCAGGAGGAGGAAAGGGGACCTCGAGGGGTGGGAGAGGCTCACCCCCTCGGCGGTGGTGGCGGAGCTCAGCAAGTACGTGGTGGGCCAGACGGAGGCCAAGGTGGCGGTGGCCATAGCCCTGCGCAACAGGCTGAGGCGCAGGAGGCTTCCCCCCGAGATGGCCAGGGAGATAGCCCCCAAGAACATACTGCTCATAGGGCCCACCGGGGTGGGCAAGACGGAGATAGCCAGGAGGCTCGCCCAGCTGGTGGGGGCCCCCTTCGTCAAGGTGGAGGCCACCAGGTTCACCGAGGTGGGATACGTGGGGAGGGACGTGGAGTCGATGGTGCGGGACCTGGTGGACGTGTCCGTCCAGATGGTCAAGGCCGCCCACATGGAGAGGGTCCAGAGGAGGGCAGAGCGGGCCGCGGAGGAGCGGATACTATCCTACCTGTCCCAGGGCAGGGGGAGGGGGACGGAGGAGGAGCTGGGGCTGAAGTCCCACCTCCGGGAGGCGCTCAGGGCCGGGGAGCTGGACGAGGAGGAGATGGAGATAGAGGTGGTCGAGAGCAACGCCCCCAGGGTGGGGCTCCTGGGGATCGGGGGGATGGACGACCTGGGGCTCAACCTCCAGGAGATGCTGGAGGGGCTTCTGCCCAAGAGGAAGCGCAGGAGGAGGGTCACCGTGGCCGAGGCCAGGAGGATACTGCAGGCCGAGGAGGCCGAGAAGCTCATAGACATGGAGGCGGTGGTCTCGGAGGCCCTCGAGAAGGCCCAGGAGGAGGGGATCGTCTTCATCGACGAGCTCGACAAGGTGGCCTCGGTGGGGACCACCGTGGGCCCCGACGTCTCCAGGGAGGGGGTCCAGAGGGACCTGCTCCCCGTGGTGGAGGGCTGTACGGTGAGCACCAAGTACGGGGTGGTCCGGACCGACCACATCCTCTTCATAGGGGCGGGGGCCTTCACCAAGACCAGGCCCTCCGACCTGATACCCGAGCTCCAGGGGCGCTTCCCCATAAGGGTGGAGCTCAAGCCCCTCGCGAAGGAGGACCTCAAGCAGATCCTGGTCCAGCCCGAGAACGCCCTGGTCAAGCAGTACGTGGCGCTCCTGTCGACCGAAGGGGTGGAGCTCGAGTTCACCGAGGGGGCCATCGACGAGATAGCCGAGATAGCCTGCCGGATAAACGAGCGGGTGGAGAACATAGGGGCGAGGAGGCTCCACACCGTGATGGAGAAGCTCCTGGAGGAGATCTCCTTCTCGGCCGACTCCATGAGGGGCAAGAGGGTCACGATCGACGAGGAGTACGTGAGGAGGAAGCTCGAGGGGATGGCGAAGGACGACGATCTGACCCGCTTCCTCCTCTGAAGAGGCGCAGGAAAGGCCTTCAGGCGAAGAGGAAAGGGGTGATGGGCTTGAGCGATAGGATAGAGGACGTCCTGGCGAAGGTGAGGGAGATAACCCGGAAGACCATAGCCGACCCGGAGGCCGAGCTGGACTACAGCAAGCTGGCGAGGCTTCTCTGCCACACCTCCCAGTCCAACACCTACATAATCGACTCCGAGGGGAGGATACTGGGTTACGGCTGGATCTCCGAGTACAACTGCCCCATAATGTTCAAGCTCCTGGAGAAGGGGCAGATGCCCGCGGACTACGTGGGCAGGCTCAACAGGCTCAAGGAGACGCTGGTGGAGGACAAGAGCAACTCCAACTGCGCCTACGGGGACTTCCCCTGCAAGTACCGGGACAAGAGCACCATATACGTCCCCATCTTCGGAAAGGGCGAGAGGCTAGGAAGCCTGATACTGGCCCGCTTCGGCAGGCCCTTCGACGCCGCCGACGTGCTCCTGGGGGAGCACATGAGCACCCTGGTGGGGATAGAGATCCTCCACGAGCGCCACAAGAGGAGCGAGGAGGAGGCCAGGGAGAAGCTCACCGTCCAGATGGCCCTCAAGGCCCTATCCTACTCGGAGATGACCTCCATGAAGGCCATCATCGGGGAGCTCAAGGGGGACAGCGGCATCATAGTGGCCAGCAAGGTGGCCGACCAGGTGGGGGTCACCCGGAGCGTGATAGTCAACGCCCTGAGGAAGCTCGAGAGCGCCGGGCTGATAGAGAGCCGCTCCCTCGGGATGAAGGGGACCCACATAAAGATCACCGCCAGGTCGCTGGTCAAGGAGATCGAATCGCTCTGAGGAGGGACCTGGCCCAGTGGGGGCCCCAGCCCCGGTGGACCGCCCCTACCCTGCCCTGGGCCCTGAGCCTGAGGGGTAGGGGCGCATCGGGGGCGCACAGGAAGACCCCCGATAGGTCCGCCATCTCCAGGTCGTTCATGTGGTCCCCCAGGGAGATGAGCCTGCGGGGGAAGGAGCCCTCCAGCCGAAGTATCTCCCTCAGGGCGGCCCCTTTGCTCACCCCTCGGGGGAGCACGTCCAGGAAGTGGGAGCCGGCGAAGGTCACCTCCACCCCCCCAGGGCAAGCCCTGAGGGCCCTGGCGAAGGAGCGAAGGACCCCCTCGTCCCTGGAGTAGACCACCAGCCTGCAGACCCCCTCCCTCCTCCAACCCTCGCCCTCCAGGCGGGGGGCTAGCACGCCCAGCGAGGCCAGGTAACCCCTGGAGAAGGGGTCGTCCTCCAGGGCGTATATGCCGGAGGGGGTGTGAAGCTGGGGCCAGAGGATCCCCCTGTGCTCGAGGACCAGGTCCAGGATCCTGGAGGCCAGCTCCTCGTCCAAACGCCTGGCCCAGAGGGCCGTCCAGTCGCCCCTCAGGACGCAGGCCCCGTCGCAGCAGACCAGGTAGGAGAAGAGGCCGTCGAAGGGGCGAAGGAGGTGCGTCAAAGCCAAAGGGTGCCGCCCGGTGGCGAACACCAGGCGGCACCTTCCGCTTCGAAGGAGCCTGAGCAGCAGGCCCACCGCCGAGGGGTTGAAGCGCTCCTCCCTCACCAGCGTGCCGTCCAGGTCGGCGGCCAGGAGGAAGAGGGGCCTGCCCATGGCCGCCGGGACCTCACTGCTTCTTCGTGGCCGCCGTCTTCTTGAGCTCGGCTATCACCTCGTCGGTGATGTCCACCCCGCCGAAGACCACCACGGACCTGTCGAGCACCACGGCGAGCTTCTTGGCCTGGGCCACCTTGCGGATGGCCGCCTCTATCTCGTCGATCAGGGGCTTGAGCATCCTGTCGTGCTCCTCGGCGAACTCCCTCTCCTTGGCCGCCACGGCCTTGCGCTTCTCGTCGTCGGAGGTGAGCTTCTTTATCTGCTCCTCCGCCTCGGCCTTCTTCTTCTCGTAGAGCTCCCTGACCTGCTTCTGGAAGTCCTGGAACCTGGGGTGGTTGCTCAGGAGCTTCTCCTTCACCACGTAGCCCACCTCTCCGGCCGCGAGGGAGAGGGAAGAGAGCGAAAGGACCACGAAGACCGACAGAACCAAAGCACCCAAAACCTTGCGCACCTCAACGATACCTCCTTTTAGAGCTTCGACCTGACGAGTTCCACGCGGGACGCTATATTATACCACGAGGCGAAGGAGCGCCAGGGACCCCAGAGGGCGACCTTCAGCCCAGGCGAAAGCCCTCCCCCAGAGGGTCCTGGGGGTCCAGGACGAACTGACAGAAGCCCGTTATGTGGGCCCTGCCGGTGATCTGGGGGATCACCGCCTCGAAGGGGCCCACCCTCGTCCTCCCCAGGATCCTCCCCCGAAAGAGGGTGCCCAGCACGCTCTCGTGGACGAAGTCCTCCCCCACCCCGAGCTCGCCCCTGGCGTGGAGGACCGCCATCTTGGCCGAGGTGCCCGTCCCGCAGGGGGAGCGATCGAGCTGTCCGTCGCCGAAGACCACGGCGTTCCGCCGATGGGCCGCGGGGTTCAAGGGGTGGCCCGAGAACTCCACCAGCCTGACCCCCTCCAGGTGGGGCCTCTCGGGGTGGACCGCCCTCACCGCGGCGTCGACCGCCTCCCTTATCCTGAGCCCCACCTCCACCAGCCTGGAGGCCTCCTCCGGGACCAGCCTGAGCCCCAGCTCGTCCGAGTCCACCACGGCGAAGAAGTTACCCCCGAAGGCCACGTCCACGGTCACCTCCCCGACCCCCTCCACC
>CAYRKT010000091.1:0-5576 GCA_964425005.1 uncultured Synergistia bacterium | reverse complement strand
CAACAGGTCATCCCTTCTGGAGAGGGCCTTAAAGAGCGTCCTCTCTCAGGACTATCCTGGGATAACCGGCATATGCGTCACGGACGATGGGTCCAGCGACGACACCGAAAGGGTGGTCAGGTCCTTCATGGCGATTGACCCCAGGATAACCTACGTTAAGAACGAAAAATACCGCAGGGGACCTGCTGGGAACAAGAACAACGGCCTCGACTGGCTGGAGTACGATTTAAGGCCTGAGCTCTACGCCTTCGTGGACGACGATTGGGAGCTACTGCCGGGAGCTTTGTGCACCCTGGTGGAGGCCTACCTGGAGACCGGCAGGAGGTACGACTTCGTGTTCGGGGATGCCGTGGACGAGTTCGGGAACAAAGTTACCTACGTGGAGGAGGGGCTGGTCGATGTGGGCTACGAGGATGTCCTCTGCGGCAGGTGTGCCAACGATGGCTTTGGGATTGTTAAGACCTCTTTGCTAAGGGGGCGAAGGTTTTTCGACGACTGCTGGGGAGGGGAGTGGACCCTATGGGCCCAGATCCTGAAGGACGGCGCAAGGGGTCTATACGTCGACAGGCCGCTTTTGCGCGTTGGTAGACAGGGCGAGAGGGTTACCTTGAAGTTTTGTAACTTCCCCGAGAGGCAGTTTCTGAACTACGTCCGATACCTGGAGATAGTTGAGGAAGACCTAAGGAGGCTTTGTCCGAAGATGCTGGCAAAACACGCCCTCTCGGCTGCCCTTTTCGCCAAACTGGCCGGGATGGGCGAGGAGAAGGCCATGTACCTGAAAAAAGCCATATCCTCCTACCCAAGCCCCTCCGTCCTCCTCGCTTCAGCTGCCATACTCTTCCTCCCTAACTTCTTCCTTTCGAGGCTGAGGGGCGGGTATCTTTACCTGCGGATCAGGGAGAGGTTGCTGAAACTGCTTGGCTTTTAGGGGAAAGACAACCCCCCTTCGGCCTGCTGGCTCGCCGAAGGGGGGTTTTAAGCCCTCGCCCTGGGGTGGCGATACTATATTATGAGCTTCTTTCCCCCCGGTGCCCCCTTCATCCTGTCCAGCTGGGTGAGAACGGTGGCGGGGGCCACGTCCAGCCTGGAGCGGGCGGCCCTTCGGGCCATGGCCTCCTTGACGGCCTTCTCGTAGTCCTCGAGGGCCTTCTTTATGTCCTCCACGTCGCCCCTGAACCAGTTGACTATGCTCCTCGTGACCTCCTCTATCTCGGCCCTTATCTCCTCCTCCCTGACGTCGGGGGGGATGTTCTTCAGCTCCCGCATTATCCTGTACTCCTCCTCCACCGCCGACCTTATGTCCTCGTCGGTCAAAAGCCCCTTCCTGTAAAGGGCTCTTCCCACCGCGTTGGCCCTCACTCGCAGGGTCTCCAGCAGGGCCTCGCTGCTTTGGGCCCTGAGCATCAGGTAGTTAAGCACCTCATCCAGGGTCACCTGTATCTGCATGTCCATTCCTCCTCGCATCTCTTTTGGACCGGGTTCTATTCTACCACACCTCCGACATGTCCCTTCCCAGCCTGGCGTCGCAGGGGAAGGGGAAGTCTCCCAAAGCCCTTAGCGGCGCCCTCTCCATCTCCTCCTTTAACGTCGTCAGCGCTGCCTCCTCCTCCCCCTCGGGGGCCTCGCAGATCACAGAATCGTGCACCTGAAGGAGGATGTGGGCTTTTCCCCTCCTCCTGTGAAAGCCTATCATGGCTAGCTTCGTCATGTCGGCGGCGGTCCCCTGGACGGGGCTGTTCACGGCCATCCTCTCGATCTCGTCACCCCTGGCGCCGGAGTCCCTGAGGTACCTCCTCCTGCCGAAGAGCGTCCTGGTATAGCCCCTGCTCAGGGCCTCCTCCTTCAGGTGGTGCAGGAAGCCCTTGAGCACCCTGAAGCGGGCGAAGTATCGGTCTATGAGCTCCTGGGCCTCGTGCCTTGAGATCTCAAGCCTCTCGGCCAGGCCGTGGGGTGTCATTCCGTACAGGATGCCGAAGTTGACCTCCTTGGCGGCCCTCCTGTGGGCCTGGGTCACCTCCTCGGGCCTCAGGCCGAAGATGGCGCACGCCGTCTGGGCGTGGATGTCCTCGCCGGAGGAGGCGATGGCTATCAGGTCGGGGTCGCCGCTCATGGCGGCCATCACGCGCACCTCCACCTGCTTGTAGTCGCAGGCGAGGAGGAGGTGTCCTTTCGAGGGCAGAAGACACCTCTTGAAGGAGCTAGCCATCTCGCCGTAGGTGGGTAGGTTTTGGAGGTTAGGGTTTCTGCTGGCTATCCTGCCGGTGCCGGTGGCGATGGCGGAGAAGGTGGAGTGGATCCTTCGGGCTCCTGGGTCCGTCATCTCCAGGAAGGGCTCCACGAACCCGGATAAGACCCTCGAGAGCTCCCTGTGCCTCATGATGGAGCTCAAAAGCCCCTCGTGCTGAGGGTATGCCCTGAGCAGCTTCTTCAAAGCGCTCTGATCGGTGCTGAGCTTCCTGGATTCCCCCTTCATCCCGAGCTTCTCGAAGAGCAACCAGGCCATCTGCTTGGGGGACCTTAAGTTTATACGACAGGAGCTCTCCTCGCATATGGACCTCTCGAGCGCCTCTAACTCATCCACGAGCTTCTCCCTGAGCAGGCGAAGCCCCTCCAGGTCCACCCCCACTCCCCTTAGCTCCATGGCGGAGAGGACCTCCGCCAGCGGCAGGTCTATCTCCCTCATGAGATCTTCCATGCCCTCGGTCCTTATCCTCGAGAGGAGATCTTCGGCCCTCCCGAAGAGGGCTGGCAGGTCCTCGAAGAGGCCCATGACCTCCGCCCTCCTGGAGGACTCGGACCTGTCGGGGGAGATCAGGTAGAGGGCCGACGCGAGGTCGAAGGCGATCCCTCGAGGCCTTATGCCGAGCTTCGACAGGGCAGTCCAGCCCTCCTTGGCTTCCAGAAGGAGCTTTTCCACCCCCTCGTCCTCGAGCAGGGCTTTTAGCGCCTTCGCCGTCTCGGGATCGGCAAGCGCTTTCTCGTCCAGGGCACAGATCCTTCCGTCCGGCAGCGAAAGCCTTACCTCCCTGGCTCTTGCCCCCTCGGGGTATTTGCCCTCCAGCGCCACGCCCAGGGCGAGCCTCCTGGACTCGAGGGCCCCTTCGAGGAGCTCGATGGGTTTTACCGCCACGGAACCCACCTTAGCCCTTACCACCTCGGCCTCATCCCCCCTGGGCGAAACCCTCTTTAGGAGGGAGTTGAACTCAAGCCTCAAGCAGAGATCCCTGAAGGGGCCCTCTTTGAGCCCGCTGAACCTGAGCTCCTCCGTCTTCGGGATGGCTGGACACCCGGGCCTGATGGGCCTTATCAGCTCCCTTCCCCTGAAGGCCTCTTCCCTTCCCCGGATGAGCTTTTCCCTCGTGGCCTTTGGGACCTCCTCGAGGCGCTGGTACAGATCCTCCAGCCCTCCGAACCTGGCGACGAGCTCTTTTGCCGTCTTCTCGCCTATGCCCTTCACCCCGGGGATGTTGTCCACCTTGTCCCCGGAGAGGGCCAGGTAGTCGGGGAAGAGGTGGGGTTTGAAGCCGAACTCCCTCTCGAATAGGCCCTCGTCGTAGAGGGCGAACTCGGATATGCCCTTAAGGGGCCTTATTATCCTCACCCCCGGCAGGGAGAGCAGGGGGAAGAGGTCCTTGTCTACCGTTACGAGGAAGACCTCCAACCCCTCCTCGACGGCCTCCTCGGCCAGGCAGAAGAGCAGGTCGTCCGCCTCTATCCCCTGTTGCTGCACCGGCCTTACGCCCAGGGCCTCGCACATCTCCTTTATCAGCTCCACCTGCTCCCTGAAGCCCTCCGGGGCCTTCTCCCTTCCCTCCTTGTAGGCCGAATAGACCAGGTGCCTGTGGGTGGGGCCAGGGCTGTCGAAGGCGCAGGCGGCGTGGGTGGGTTTTACCTCCTCCAGGGCCTTCAGCATCATGGTGGTGAAGCCGTAAACTGCCCCCGTGGGGGTTCCCGAGCGGGTGGTCAGGTTGGGCAGGGCGTAAAAGGCCCTGAAGGCCAGGCTGTGCCCATCTGCCAGGAGGAGTCTTCCCTTCAAAGCCGATCACCCCTGGACCAGTTCTTCGCGGGACGTGAAGATTTTAAACCTTGTCCCTCGCCTCGGGCAGTTTCCTCCCCCTCCTGTAGCTCAAGTTGCAATGGGCTTTGGACTGTTGGATAATACTTATCAGCTCGTCCTCGGCGCTGAGGGGTGTTGTGGTTGGAGAGGGAAAAGGTCCTGCATGAGCTCTTGCTTTGCTTCAAGGAGATGGCCCTGTCCCTGAAGGAGGAGCTCGACGAGATGAGGGCTTCCATCTCGAGGCAGGAAGAGCTCTGCGCTTCCCTGACCAGGAGGATCGACCAGCTGGAGGAAAGGCTCTCTTCCAGCCCTGCGCCTTCCCTCTCGGCTGATGGCGCGGGGGCTTCCTCCAGGGGCGCCTTGGCCCTGAGGGGCGATGGGCTTTTGGGCAAAGTCTTGACCTTTCTGGGCCTCAAGAGGAAGCCCAGGAGGGTGGATCCCTACATGCAGAGCTACGTGGATTTCCTGAAGAAGAACCCGGAGAAGATCTTCCTGGTGCCGGCCCAGCGCCTGGAGAGGAGGCACTGAGGTCTTGGATCTACCCTCGGCGATCGCCCTCGTCTCGTCCCTCTGGAAGGAGAGGATATCCCTCAGGCCAGGCCTCAACGCTTTGCTCCTGGTCGGGGGCGTCGACAGCGGAAAGTCCACCCTGGCTAAGGAGTTATCCACCCTGCTCTCCAGGTGCTCGGAGGTTTTCCTCCTGGATGCCGATCCGGGACAGCAATCCCTCTCCATACCCGGGTGCGTGGGGGTGCTGGATCTGGCCAGCGGCGAGAAGGCCCATGCCCTGGTGGGGTCCACCTCTCCGTCTGGCGTTTACTCCTTCTCTCTCCTTCTGGCCATCGAGGAGCTTCTGGAGCTGTGCGCGAGGAGGGCGGAGGGCAGGGAGGTTTGTCTGGTGGTCGACACTTGCGGCATGGTGGATGGGGGCTACGGGTTCGGCCTGCTTCGTTCTTACGCTCACCTCCTGAGGCCCAGGATGACGGTGGTGATGGGGGAAGAGGGGTTCTTGGGGTGTCGAGAGCTCATCTCCGTCTTCGGCCTTTTCGGGCATCTGGTGAGGCTTAAGCCCCTGGAGGGGGCAAGGCGAAGGGGGCCAGCCGAGAGGAGGGATAGGAGAAGGGCCCGTTTGGAGGGGCTTTTGGAGGAGGGGACGGAGCTGGAGCTAGGGCCACAGGACCTCCTCGGGGTGGCGGAGGTCCCTTCCGGCCCGCAGGTCTACCGGCCAGGGGGGTGCTATGGGGAGGGGCTATCGCCCTGTCTTCTGGATGGCCTGTTGGGCAAGGTTGTGGCCATAAAGGACAGGGGTTTTAGGACCCTGGGGGTTGGGCTTTGCGTGGAAGCTTCAAGAAGGCTTAGCTTCAAGCTCTTCAGGTCCTGGGTCTGGACTTCCGGCTGCGGCGGGCCCTTTTGGGTCATGTACGGGAAAGCTTCTCTTGAAACGCCCTCAGGCGAAAGAGCTCTTGGGGAGGAGGGTTTAGCTTGTCGGGATCTGTAAGGGTGAGGTTTGCGCCGAGCC
>CAYRKT010000090.1:0-5659 GCA_964425005.1 uncultured Synergistia bacterium | reverse complement strand
GGCTCGAGGCGACCAGACTCGAGGGGGTGCTCGGAGGGGATCTCGAGTTCGGCGAGGGGTCGGTGTGGGAGGTGCTGGACGGGCAAGCCCCCGGGCTCGCCTCCAGGAGGGATTTCACCTCCTCGGAGCTCTTCCTGGCGGGCAGGACCAGGTCCATCACCCCTGTGAGGGTGGGCGAGGGTCGTTCGGGGGAGAAGGAGGGCCTCTTGGTGATGGTGGGGAAGCCCATCGAGGCCTCCAGGCAGGCCTTCGTCGGCTCTTGCGCCGAGATGCTGAGCAGGGCCTGGAGGAGGGGCGAGAGGGAGAGGAAGCTCGGCAGGTTTTCCCGCCTGTTCGGGGTTCTCTCCTCCATGATAGCCTTTCTCGAGAAGCGAAGCGACGACGAAGGGGCCTTCGACCTGGTGCTAAGGGGCCTCAACGGCGTGGTCCCCTTCGACGTCCTGGCCGTCTTCGGGCTGGACTGGGCCTCCAGGAGGCTCGAGCTGGTCCATCTCCACGGGTCCGACTCCTTCCGCGACCTGGAGGAGGAGCGGGCCTTCTTCTTCGGGAGGGGTCTCAAGGCGCTCTCCCTCGAGGTGGGTAAGGCTATAATAGTCAACGGAAGGGCGGAGGGGGGCATCTCCGCCTACATGGCCGTTCCGGTGAACCTGATGGACCTGGTGGTCATGGTCTTCGTGTTCCAGTCCAGGTCCCCGGGGGTCAGGTACTCCAAGGAGGACGCTGACCTGGTGGAGCTCCTCGGCCTCAGGATGGTTCAGCTCATGTGGGTCTGGAGCAAGTACAGGGCCTTCGTTGAGGTCAGCACGGTGGACGAGCTGACCGGCCTGTACAACAGGAGGCACTTCGAGAGGAGGCTCAAGGAGGAGTTCGAGAGGGCCAGGAGGGAGGGGACCTCTCTGTCCCTGGTCATGCTGGACGTGGACCACTTCAAGAGGATCAACGATACCTTCGGACACATAGTGGGCGACACGATACTGAGCACCCTGGGAGACCTCATCAGGAGGTCCACCAGGGACTACGACGTTCCCTGTCGCTATGGGGGTGAGGAGTTCGCCGTGCTGATGCCGGGCACCTCCCTCGAGGTGGGCCTGAAGGTGGCGGAGAGGATAAGGCGCAACGCCGAGAGGGTGAGCATCCCCGTCCAGTCGGGGGAGCTTCGCTTCACCCTGAGCGGCGGCGTGGCGTCGTACCCGGCCGAGGTGGGTTCCGCCGAGGAGTTAGTGGATCTGGCCGACAGGAGGCTATACCTGGCCAAGGCCGGCGGGAGGAACAGGATAGTCGGAGCCTGAGGGCGTGAAGAAGGAGGTCGAGCATGTCCACCAAGTTCATGTTCGTAACCGGTGGGGTGGTCTCGTCCCTGGGGAAGGGGATATGCGCCGCCTCGCTGGGCATGTTGCTCAAGAGCAGAGGCTTTAAGGTGTCCATAATGAAGTTCGACCCTTACCTCAACGTGGACGCGGGGACGATGAACCCCTTCCAGCACGGGGAGGTCTTCGTGACGGAGGACGGGGCCGAGACCGACCTGGACCTGGGGCACTACGAGCGATTTCTCGACAGGAACCTGAGCGCCCACAACAACGTCACCGCGGGCAAGGTCTACTCGTCGGTCATATCCAAGGAGAGGGAGGGGAAGTACCTGGGCGCCACGGTGCAGGTGATACCTCACGTCACCAACGAGATCCAGGACAGGATCCTCCGGGTGGCCGAGGGCAACGACTTCTTGGTGGTGGAGATCGGCGGCACCGTGGGCGACATAGAGAGCCTGCCCTTCCTGGAGGCCATCAGGCAGTTCGCCACCCGGGTGGGCAGGGGCAACGTCCTGTACCTGCACACCACGCTGGTCCCCTTCATCTCCTCGGCCGGCGAGATGAAGACCAAGCCCACCCAGCACAGCGTCAACGAGCTCAGGCGAATAGGGATACAGCCCGACTTCATCCTTTGCAGGACCCCGGCCCACCTCACGGGAGCCGTCAGGGAGAAGATAGCCCTGTTCGGCAACGTGCCCGAGGAAGCGGTCATCGAGGTGGTGGACGTGGGGCTCATATACGAGGTGCCCCTCAAGCTTCGGGAGCAGGGGTTCGACTCGCTGATCCTCAAGCGCTTCGGCGTGGAGGACCTGGGGGCGCCCGATCTCAGCTCCTGGGAGGAGATGGTGAGGAGGGGATATCTATCCCAGGAGAAGGTCTGCGTGGCCATGGTGGGCAAGTACGTCAACCACAAGGACGCTTATCTCAGCGTGGTGGAGGCCCTCAGGCATGCCGCCTTCTACCACGGCGTCAGGCTGGAGCTAAGGCAGGTGGAGTCGGAGGAGCTGGAGGGCAAGGACCCCTCTCCCTTCTTCGAGGGGGTGGACGGCATAGTGGTCCCAGGGGGGTTTGGGTCGAGGGGAGTGGAGGGGAAGATCGCGGCGGCCAGGTTCGCCAGGGAGAAGAAGCTACCCTACCTGGGCCTTTGTCTTGGCATGCAGGTGGCGGTGATAGAGTTCGCCCGGAACGTATGCAGGCTCGTCGGGGCCCACTCGCTGGAGTTCGATCCGGCCACCCCGAACCCGGTGGTCTCGCTGATGGAGGAGCAGAAGAAGGTCAAAGAGAAGGGGGGAACGATGCGACTCGGGGCTTACCCCTGCTCCCTGAGGGAGGGGAGCTTGGCCTTCAAGGCCTACGGCGCCAGGGAGGTTTGGGAGAGGCACAGGCACAGGTACGAGATAAACAACATATACAAGGAGGCGTTCGAGGAGAGAGGGCTCAGGATATCTGGGGTTTGCCCCGAGAACGGCCTGGTCGAGATAGTGGAGCTGGAGGATCACCCCTGGTTCGTGGGCGTCCAGTTCCACCCCGAGTTCAAGTCCAGGCCTACGTCTCCTCATCCGCTCTTCAGGGACTTCCTGGGGGCTGCAATAGCCAGGAGAAAGGGGAGGTGATCGGGCTTGAAGGCCAGGTCCTCGGTCTTGGTGGCCCTCCTTTTGGCCGCCGTCTTCGCTTCCTCTGCCCTCTCCCAGGAGGGGGGAGCCGCTTTGAGCAGGGCGGAGGTCTTCGTCTTCGGCTCTGCCAGGCAGGGCGAGGGGATGATCAAGAGGGTGGAGGCCCTCGAGAGCGTCCTCTTCGGCAGGCCCCTTCCAGGCAGCGTGGTGGAGAGGGAAAAGCAGCTGGAGCGCTTCGTGTTCGAGGGCGTAGGGGATGCCCCCCCCATGATCTTCAAGCTGGGGGTCCTGGAGTGGGCCGTTCTGGGGAGGGTCAAGGTGGGCGTTCCGGCGGCCACCAGGCTCGAGGAGGTAGAGAGGGTCCTGGAGGGCAAGGCTCAGCCCCAATCCCCCCTGGCCGCCAGGCTCGAGAGGTTGATCTCCCTGGCTCTGCCGGAGGAGATGACCTGGCGCAGGTCGGTACCCGTCCCCCGGGGGACCCTGGTCAAGGTCAGGATACTGGACACCGTCTCCAGCTCCGGGAGCAGGGTGGGCGACGAGTTCAGTTTGGAGCTGGTGGAGGATCTGATGGTGGACGGAAACCTGGTGGCCCCCAAGGGCTCCGTGGTCAGGGGGAGAGTGGCGGAGGCCAAGAGGGCCAAGGGTTTCGGTCAACACGGCTCCCTCAAGCTGGAGTTCGAGGGCATCCACGGGCTCTTGGATCAGGTCATACCCATATTCATGGGGAAGTCCGCCGTGGACAAGAACAGAGCCGAGAGGGACCTGATGGCAGCCCTCGGCACCAGCTTCGTGGGCCTGATAGCCCTGGGACCCATCGGCGCGGTGGGGGGTCTCTTCGTGAGGGGGCAGGAGATAAAGATACCGTCGGGGACTGAGTTCTACCTGGAGGTCAAGGAGGACGTGGTGGTGGCTGGATACCCCGCGCCCAGGGTGTTGCTGGACAAGGGCGTCCCTCAGCCAGCGGAGGGCGCGGTCGATTCGAATCCCCAGAGCGGCAAGTAGGGGGTGACGAGAGCTGTGAGGAGGAGACTGGTTTTTGCCCTGATCTGCCTTGCGGCCTTGGGCGCGGTCGCCAAAGCGGCCTACACCTTCAACCTGAAGGACCTGGTGGGGGTGGTGGGCGGAGGGATCGTGGTCAAGACCCTCGCGGAGCCCATCGATAAGTTCATCAACGAGGTCACCCTGAACAGGGGCGTGAAGAGCGATCAGCCCACGAAGGTGGTCCCCATAGTGAGCCTGGGAAGCGGCCTCTTCGTCGGCGCAGCTCAGGTGAGCGGTCCCGCCAAGGCCGTGGCCGCCACCAAGGCGGTGGCCCGCATAGAGACGACCTTCCAGGGCAGGATAAGGGTGGACATCCTGGTGCCCATAGACTCGGAGAACCCGCTCGAGCGCTTCAGGAGGGTGCAGGGCGTGGGGGTGAGCGCGATCATAGATGTCAAGATATAGGCGCTCCCTATTCGTACCCCTCCTCCTCTCGTTGGCGCTGTCCTCCTCGCCCTGCCTGGGGGAGAGCGGGGTCTCATCCCTGGAGTGGGACTTCGCCGCCCTGATGGACAGGTGGACCAGGTTCAAGTGGAGCAGCACCTTCCTGGTGTATGCCCTCTACTACCATCCGGACATGATAGACCCGTGGGTGGAACTCGAGGCCTCGAGGAGGGGGATGAGTGTGGCTGAGAAGTCCCTCTACAGGTCCGGCTTCGTGAGGGACCTGAGGTTCGCCGACGCGAGCGCTTTCCTGCTGGTGGTGGACAACTTCTCGGGAAGGGAGGTCAAGCTCAACCCCCAGAGCGACCTTACCCTCGTGGTCGGCGGGAGGGAGCTCAAGCCCCTGGAGGTGGATAGATCCCTGCTCTCCCCCATAAGGGGCAAGGCGCAGGGGATAGTCTTCTTCCCCAAGGTGGAGGATCCCTCCTCCATGGACCTGCGGATAGCCGGCCTGAAGGTGGGGGACAAGGAGGTGGTCCTCTCCTGGAGGTCGGAGGTCGAGGGGAGGTCGGTGCAGCTTCCGGAGAAGATAGTGGTCGTGGAGGTCCCTCCTCCTCCCAAGCCTCCCTCGCATCAGGGTGGCGTGGCCTCCAGGGAGGCGCCGCCCCCTCCCAGGAGGCCCAAGGGGGAGGACTCCCAGGGAGATGCCGGTCCTCCCTCCTGGATAGGGCCCATGTCCGGAGGGGCGACGGTCGGATCGCAGGGCGAGCCCGAGGAGCCCAAGCCCCCCAGGCCGCCCTCGGTCTCCTCCGCGGACGTCGCGGCGCTTGGGGCCTCTGAGGACCTGGTCGCCGAGATACCCAGGCAGCTCCTGGAGGAGGCCGCCAGGTCCTTCGTGGAGATGTGGAGGAGGGGGGACTACAAGGGGATGTTCGGCATGCTCGCCTCGGACTCCAGGAGGGGCATGAGCTTGAGGGACTTCGAGGAGATGGTCAAGGGCGAGCTGATCTCGACGGCCATAAGGGACGGGGGGACCTTCAAGGTCCAGGGCAACAGGGTGGTGGTGGAGGCCTCCGACAGGTTCCTCTTCGTCAGGGTGCTGCGGAGGAAGGTGCTGGAGGCTGTCTTGGAGGGCAAAGAGGTGAGGTTCCGTTGGAACTAGGGCGTCTTCCCTGGGCGACCCTGGGGCTTCTGGCGGCCGTCCTGGCCCTGGCCCTATCTGCCTCGATGGACCTGAGGCCCAGGGATGAGCCGAAGGGGTCGGGCGACGTCGGGAGGGTCTTCAGGGAGGGCTCGGTGGGAGGAGAGGTGGGG
>CAYRKT010000089.1:0-5882 GCA_964425005.1 uncultured Synergistia bacterium | reverse complement strand
AGGGGTGAATGGAATTGAAGATCCTTGTGGTGGAGGACAACCTGGAGCTCCTCAGGGTTCTGGAGGAGGCGCTGGAGGAGGAGGGCTTCGAGGTGGAGAGCACGGTCTCCGGCAGGGAGGGGCTTCAGATGGCCCTGGCCGGGGGCTACGATTGCATAGTGCTGGACCTGATGCTCCCCGACATGGACGGTTTCGAGCTCTGCAGGAAGGTGAGGATCAACAAGGTGGACACCCCCATCCTCATGCTCACCGCCAGGGACGCGGTGGAGGACCGCGTGAGGGGGTTATCCCTGGGGGCGGACGACTACCTGGTGAAGCCCTTCGACATAAGGGAGCTGGTGGCCAGGATATGGGCGCTCCTGCGGAGGGGGGCGAAGGGAGCAAGCCCGGGCGGAAGCTACCTGGAGTGCGGCCCCATAAGGCTATACCTCAACGACATGGAGCTCCGCATAGGGGGCAAGCTCGTGGTCTTTCGGCCCAGGGAGGTGGAGATCCTTAAGATCCTCATGCTCAACAAGAACAGGGTGGTCCCCAAGGCCGAGATAGAGCGAACCCTGAGGGGAGAGCAGGAGACCAAGAGCAACGTGGTGGACGTCCACGTGAAGTTCCTCCGCGACAAGCTCAAGGCCTTCGGCCTGGACGGGATGATAAAGACCATAAGGGGAGTCGGATATCAGCTCGTCTGCGAGGAAGAGAGGGATACATGATCCTCCTGCCCCTGCCGCGCAAGATAGCCTGGAGGATGACCATATGGCACTCCATCGCTACCCTCCTCCTTATGGCCTCCCTGGCGGTGGCGCTCACCGCCCTCTTCGTGAGGGCCCAGCTGAGGGACGTAGACCTGGAGCTATCCAGGATCACCTCCAACCTGCTGGCTGAGCTCAGCTCCAGGGGACACATATACCTCCCCGAGGGAGGGGGTAGGTTCGACTCCCTGGTGGGAGAAGTGCAGGTCCAGATGTACGACGTCTTCCTGAACCCAGTCCTGCCCCTCCAGGACCCCAGGATACCGGAGGCGACCCTAAGACAGCTTCTCAAGGCAGGAAAGCAGTTCGCCACCCTCGAGCCCACCGGCGAGGAGCCCCCCCTCGAGGTACTCTTCTGGCGCAGGCTTTACCGCTCGAGAAGGGTCCACTGGCAGGCCCTTAGGCTTTCCGGCAACACCTACTACATAGTCTCCCAGTGCAGGATGAGCGCCGTGGCCAGGTCGGCCAGGAACCTGCTGGGTATGCTTCTGGCCCTGGCCCTTCCCGCATCGGCCCTCTCGGCCGCCGCGGGCTACTGGGTGGCCTCGAGAAGCCTCAAGCCCATAAGGGAGATCAACAAGACCATAGCCTCCATAGACATAAACTCTCTCCACCAGCGGATCGAGGTGGAAAGGACCGGCGACGAGATAGAGGAGCTGGGAAACCACATAAACTCCATGCTCCAAAAGCTCGAGACCTCGGTGATGCAGCTTCGCCAGTTCACCTCCGACGTGAGCCACGAGCTTCGAACCCCCATATCGGTGATAAAGGGGAAGGCCGAGCTAGCCCTAATGCGGGATAGGGAAGCCCCCTACTACAGGGAGAAGCTCGAGGACATACTGGAACAGACCGACAGGCTCACCGCCCTGGTGAACGCCCTCCTGGAGCTCGCCCGGCTCGATGCCACCCAGAGGCTCGAGGAGACCGAGGCGGTGGACCTATCGGAGGTGGCCTACAGCGCCCTCGACCAGCTGCTGGAGGCCGCTTCCTCCAGGGGGCTGGAGGTAAAGGCCAGGCTAGAGCCGGCCACCGTGATGGGCAAAGGACCCCTCCTCCAGAGGCTCGTGTCCAACCTGCTGGACAACGCCATAAAGTACACCCCACCGGGCGGAAAGGTCTTCCTGCGTGTCAGAAGGAGCACCAGGGGGGCCCTCCTTCAGGTCGGGGACACGGGGGTCGGCATGGACGAGAAGACCCTGGAGCGCTGCACCCATCGCTTCTACAGGGCGGACTCCGCCAGGAGCACCCCCGGCTACGGGCTCGGCCTGACCATAGCGGCCAGGATAGCGGAGCTCCACGGGGCCCAGATGAGGATCTTCTCCAGGAAGGGCAAGGGAACCCTATTCACCCTCCTCTTTCCCCCGGCCGAAAGGGCCTGAGCTCAAAGGGCTGGAAAGAACGCCGGGAGGGGGGCGTTAACCCCACCTCCCGGCCCCACGACTTCGAGGGATCGATCTCAGGAGCCGAAACAGGAGGCTATGGCCAGGAACTTGCCCGGATCCAGGCTGGCTCCGCCCACCAGCGCCCCGTCCACGTCGGGCAGGGAGGCAAAACTGGCGGCGTTCTCGGGGCTCACGCTTCCGCCGTAGAGCACCCGGACCCCCTCGCCGACCGGACCCAGCAGGGAAGAGAGCTCCTCCCTTATGAGGCGCGCCATCTCCTGGGCCTGCTCGGGGGAGGCGTTAACCCCGGTCCCTATGGCCCAGACGGGCTCGTAGGCCAGGACCAGATCCCCCCCGGAGGACGGGTCAACCCCCTCGAGGGCGCCCCTGAGCTGGGAGAGGACCACCTCCTCGCTCCTGCCGGCCCTCCTCTCCTCCAGCCTCTCCCCCACGCACAGGATGGGCCTTATCCCCCTCCTCAGGAGGGCCCTAAGCTTCCTCCCGACCAGCTCGTCCCCCTCCCCGAAGAGGGACCTCCTCTCCGAGTGCCCCACTATGCAGTAAAGGCATCCCAGGTCCGATAGCATCAGGGGGGAGACCTCCCCGGTGAAGGGGCCCAGGTCCTCGAAGAAGGCGTCCTGGGCGCCCAAACCCACCGAAAGCCCCCTCGCCGACAGCTCCTCCCTCAGGAGGGATATGTAGGGGAAGGGAGGACATATGGCCAGCTCCACGTCTAAGCCGAAAGGCCAGGAGGAGGCCAGGGCCTCCGCGAAAGCCCTGACCTCGGCCCCCACCTTGTGCATCTTCCAGTTGGCCACCACCAGAGGACGCCTCAAGGGACCTCACCCCTCCAGCAGGGGCTCCACCCCCGGCAGGACCTCCTTCTCGAAGAACTCCAGGGAAGCCCCCCCTCCGGTGGAGATGTGCCCGAAGGAGCCCTCCACCCCCAGCTCGTTTATCGCCGCCACCGTGTCCCCCCCGCCCACCACCACGAAGGCCGGGGAGGAGGACAGGAGCCTCGCCATCTCCAGGGTGCCCCGGGCGAAGGGTTTCCTCTCGAAGACCCCCATGGGGCCGTTCCAGAAGACCGTCCTGGCCCCCTTAAGCCTCCCGGCGAAGAGCTCCAGGGTCTTGGGTCCCACGTCCAAACCCATCTTCCCCTCGGGGATCTCCTCCACCGAGACCACCTCGCCGGAGGGGCTGTCCGGGCTATCGGCCACCACCACGTCGACGGGAAGGACGATCCTATCCCCGTAGAGCCCCATGAGGGAGGAGACCTCCCCCAGCAGGGAGTCCTCGCACAGGGATTTGCCCACGCCGTGGCCCCTCGCCCTCAGGAAGGTAAAGGCCATCCCACCCCCCACCAGCAGGACGTCTGCCACCTTGAGCAGGTTCCTTATCACCGAGAGCTTGTCGGAGACCTTGGCACCCCCGAGCACCACCGCGAAGGGCCTCTCGGGGCTCTCCTTGACCCTGGAGAGGGCCTCCACCTCCCTCTGCATCAGCCTGCCGGCGAACGAGGGAAGCAGCCCCGCGACCCCCACGGTGGAGGCGTGAGCCCGGTGGGCCGAGCCGAAGGCGTCGTTGACGAAGACGTCCCCCAGGGAGGCGTAGAGGGCGGAGAGGGTCGCGTCGTTCGCCTCCTCCCCCGGGTGAAAGCGCACGTTCTCCAGCATACCCAGGGCCCCCTCCGGAAGCCCCCCGGCCCAGGCCCTCAACCCATCGTCGAAGACGGGTGGCGCCAGGTGCACCTCGTGGCCCAGCTCCCTCAGGCGCTCGGCCACGGGCTTAAGGCTGTATCTCTCGTCGAAGCCCCCCTTTGGCCTTCCCAGGTGGCTCATGAGGATGAGCCTGGAGGCCCCCTTGCCCATTATCTCCTCCACGGTGGGCAGATGGGCCCTGATCCTGGTGTCGTCGACCACCCTGCCCCCCTCCACGGGGACGTTGAAGTCCACCCTCATGAGCACCCTCCTGCCCCTGAGGTCAACCCCGTCGAGGGTCTTCAGGCGCTTCAACGGCAACACCCCCTAGAAGCCCTTCCTGGCCACCAGGTCGGTCACGTCCACCACCCTGCAGGAGTAGCCCCACTCGTTGTCGTACCAGCCGAAGACCTTCACCATCGTCCCTATGGCCAGGGTGTGCCTGGCGGCGAAGACGCAGGAGTGGCTATCCCCTATGAAGTCGGAGGAGACCAGGTCCCCCTCCTCGTAGCACAGTATCCCCTTCATCGGCCCCTCCGCGGCCTCCTTGAAGGCGGCGTTGACCTCCTCCACCGTCACGGGCCTGCTGAGCTCCGCAGTGAGATCGGTGATGGACACGTCCGGCACAGGAACCCGAAGGGCCATGCCGGTGAGTTTGCCCTTCATCTCGGGCATCACCTCGGATATCGCCTGGGCGGCCCCGGTGGTGGTGGGCACTATGGATATGGCAGCCGCCCTCCCCCTGGTGAAGCCCCTCCTGTGGGGCAGGTCCAGGATGCTCTGGTCGTTGGTGTAGGCGTGGGCGGTGGTCATAAGCCCCCTCTCCACCCCGAAGCGATCGTGCAACACCTTCACCATGGGGGCGAGGCAGTTGGTGGTGCAGGAGGCGTTGGATATGATGTGGTGCCTGCTCGGATCGTAGCTACCCTCGTTTATCCCCATCACTATCGTCACGTCCTGACCCTTGGCGGGCGCCGATATGATCACCTTCCTGGCCCCGGCCTGGAGATGGGCCCTGGCCTTGTCGGCCTCGGTGTAGCGCCCCGTCGACTCGATCACCACGTCGACCCCCAGGTCCCTCCACGGCAGCCTGGCCGGGTCGGGCTCGGCCAGCACCTTTATCCTCCTGCCGTCCACTATCAGCTCGTCGGAGGTGTAGGATACCTCCCCGGGGTACCTCCTGTGGACCGAGTCGTACTTGAAAAGATAAGCCAGGGACTCGGTGCCGGTGAGGTCGTTGACCGCCACCACCTCGAAGGCGTCCCCCCTGTAGTACTGCATGAAGGAGCGAAGCACCAGCCTGCCTATCCTCCCGAAGCCGTTTATGGCCACCCTTGCCCTGCCCATCGATCCTCACCTCCGAAAGAGACTCCTTACGGCTACAGGTTCGACATCTCGCCGCACAGCAGCTCAAGGAACATCCCCATGGCCCTCGAGGAGGCCACGTCTCCGTGGGGCGTATAGGGCATCTCCCCCTCGAACGCCTGCGCTATAGCCCCGACACACCCCTCCCTCAGGTGAGAGCCGATGGGGCGCACGAAAGCCCACGCCACGTCCTTCCTCGAAGGGTTATACCTCAAAAAGGCCCTGACGAAAAGGGCCAGCAGCCACGGCCAGGCCATCCCCCTGTAGAGCCCCTTCGTCAGGCCCGAGAGCCCCGGCTTGGGCCTGCCCTTGTACTTGCCGTGCCCGGGCTCCAGGGTCCTCAGGCCGTAGGTGGTGTAAAGGTGCCTCCAGACCGACTCCAGCACCGCCCTGGCCTTGGTGGGCTCGAGGGGGGTGGATGAGAGGGAGACCGCCAGCAGCTGGTTGGGCCTCATCGTGTCGTCCCTCTCCTCCCCGTCCACCCAGTCGAACAGCGCGTGCCTCTCCCTGTTCCAGAACAGGGAGTCGAAGGAGGAGGCCACCCGATCCGCCATGGCCCCGAACTCGGAGGCGCTGGAGCTGTCCTCCAGGTAGGAGGCGAGCCTCTCGGCAGCCCGAAGGGCGCTGTGCCACAGGGCGTTGAGCTCCACCAGCGCCCCCCTCCTGTGGGCTACCTCCTCCCCCTCCAC
>CAYRKT010000088.1:0-6143 GCA_964425005.1 uncultured Synergistia bacterium | reverse complement strand
CCTCCCCACCAGCGCCAGGAGCTCCTCGAAGGGGACGGGCTCCTCGAACTCCCCGAGCGCCCCGTACCCCCCCTCCAGGTCCTTCTCCAGAGAGCACACGAACTTAACCCCCAGGGCCTCGCACAGGGCCTGGGGCTGACCCCCAGGAGCCCTGTCCCAGGCGGTGTGGAGCACGAAGGCCGAGACCTTGCCCGAGAAACAGGCCGAAAGAGCCCTCGTGAGGGGACTCGAGCCGTAGAAGCGCTCCACCCCGCCCCTCGCGGGGGGATGGTGCACCAGGACGCAGTTCAAACCCCTCCTCCTGGCCTCCCTGACCGCTCGCTCCGTGAGGTTCAGGCAGACCAGAAGCCCCGATACCTCCTCCCCCTCGAGGAAGACGAAGGGACCGTAGAAATCGCCTCCCTCGGCCCACTTCCTGGGGCAGAGCACCTCCAGCTCCCAGAAGAGGTCTTCCACCTTCATCGGACCATCACCTCCCCGAAAGGGGACGAAGACCGGATAGAAAAATAGGCCACCCGCGGTGGCCTAAGGTACAAGGGTGGTGGGCCCGCCTGGACTCGAACCAGGAACCTACCGGTTATGAGCCGGTGGCTCTACCACTTGAGCTACAGGCCCTCCGCCGAGGCATTATACCACAGCCGCGAGGGGCTTTACAAGGCGCGAGGGCCGCGCCGGCGGCGCTAGTACATCCTGTGCCTTATGATCGAACCGCTCACGGCGAAGACCGCGTCCTCGGAGATGTTGGTGGCCAGATCGGCTATCCTCTCCAGGGACCTGGATATGCGGAGGATCTGCATGGCCCTGTCGATGGTGGAGGGATCGGAGGCCATGTAGGTCACGAGCTCCCGGGATATCTGGTCCCTCAGGGCGTCCACCGTGTCGTCCTGCCTCAGCACCCTGAGCGCCAGCTCCTGGTCCTCGTCGAAGAAGGACCTGAGGGCGTCCGAGAGCATCTCTACGGTTATCTCGGCCATACGGGGCAGGTCCACGAGGGGCTTGAGCTGGGGCCTGTCCAGCAGGTACAGGGAGGCCTCGGCTATGCTGGTGGCCAGGTCCCCTATCCTCTCCAGGTCGTTGTTTATCTTGTAGATCATCATAACGGTCCGAAGGAGCTTGGCCCTGGGCTGCTGGGTGGCGATGAAGGATATGCACATCTCCTCTATCTCCAGCTCCATCCTGTCGGCCCTCTCCTCCATCTCCTCCAGGACCCTCTGGAGCATCTGGCGATCCCGCTCCACCAGGCCCCTAACCCCATCTCGCACCATGTGCTCCACCAATAGGGCGTATTCCTCCATCCTGAGCTTTAGCTCCCCAAAACCCTTGTCCAAACGAGGGCACCCCCCTAGCCGAACTTCCCCATCAGGTACTCCTCGGTCCTCCTGTCGCGGGGGACGGTGAAAAGCCTGTCGGTGGGGCCGAACTCCACCAGCTCGCCCAGGTACATGAAGGCGGTGTAGTCGGATATCCTGGCGGCCTGACCGGTGTTGTGGGTGACCATGACGATGGTCACAGACCTCTTGAGCTCCACCACCAGCTCCTCTATTTTAGCCGTGGCCTTTGGGTCCAGGCTAGAGGTGGGCTCGTCCAGCAGCAGGACCTCCGGCCGCATGGCCAAGGCCCTGGCTATGCACAGCCTCTGCTGCTGACCGCCCGAGAGGAAGGTCCCCCTCTGCTTGAGCTTGTCCTTGACCTCGTCCCAGAGGTAGACTTTCCTGAGCATCTCCTCCACCAGGGAGTCGGCCTGGGCTCGAGAGAGCCTTATGCCGTTCAGCCTGTAGCCGGCGAGCACGTTGTCGTAGATGCTCAGGTGGGGGAAGGGGTTGGGACGCTGGAAGACCATCCCTATCCGGCGCCTCACCTCTATGGGGTCCATGGCGTAGATGTCCTGGCCCCGGAGCAGGATCCTGCCCTCGGTGGAGGCGTTGCCGGAGACCTCGTGCATCCTGTTCATGGCCCTTATGAGGGTGGTCTTGCCGCAGCCCGAGGGCCCCATTATGGCCACCACCGACCCCTCGGGGATCTCCATGCTGACGCCGTGCAGCACCCTCCTGCCGTCGTAGGAGACCACCAGGTTCTCGACCTTCAAAACCGCACTTTCCATCGATTACTCACCCACTTGGACGTCGTGTTGAGGACCAAGACGATGACCAGGAGGACCAAAGAGGCGCCCCAGGCCTTCTGATGCCACACCTCGTAGGGGCTCTTGGCGTAGTTGAACACTATCAGGGGCAGGGCGGCCATGGGCTTGAGGAGGTTCAGGACCAGGTAGGGACTGCCGAAGGCCGTGAAGAGGATGGGCGCCGTCTCCCCCAGGGCCCTGGACAGGGACAACAGGACCCCGGTGGCTATGCCGCTGAAGGAGGAGGGAAGGAGCACCCTGAGCACGATCCTGTGGTAGGGGACTCCCAGGGCGTAGGCGGCCTCCTTAAGGCTCGGGGGGAGCATCTTGACCGTCTCCTCGGTGGACCTGGCCACCACCGGAAGCATTATCAACGACAGGGCCACGGCCCCCGATAGCCCCGAGAAGCCCCTCATGGGGACGACCACCCACAGGTAGACCAAAATCCCTATCACTATGGAGGGGGTGGCCTGCAGGACGTCGATGGCCAGGGCCGCGAGCTTGGAGAGGCGGCTGCCGGGGAACTCGGCCAGGAAGACCCCGGTGAGCACACCAACCGGCACCGCCAGGAGCAACCCCACGAAGGAGATCAGCAGGCTCCCGACGATCCCGTTGAGGACCCCTCCCCCCTCCTCCCCCACTGGCTTGGGCATGGAGGTGAGGAACCCCAGGTTCACCACGCCGCCGCCCTTGACGAAGACGTAGCCCAGGAGCAACAGCAGGAACATCGCCGCCACGCCGAACAAGAGGACGAGCAAGAGGAGAAAGGCCCTGTCCAGGAACTTCCTGAAGGAGAGGCTCAACGCCCCTCCCCCCCGGCCAGGTGTTGGATTATCCACTTGCTGGCGAGGCTTATGGCCACCGTGACCACCATGAGCAGGAAGCCCAGGGCCACCAGCGACAGCAGGTGCATCTCCTCCACCGCCTCGGCGAACTCGTTGGCTATGACCGAGGCCATGGTGCTGGCCGGCTCCCACACGCTGGTGGGAAGCCTGTTGGCGTTGCCTATCACCATGGTGACAGCCATCGTCTCCCCCAGGGCCCTCCCGAAGGAGAGCATCATCCCCGCGAAGAGCCCGGACCTGGCGTAGGGCAGGGAGACCCCCAGTAGCACCTCGAGCCTGGTGGCGCCCAGGGCGTAGGCGGCCTCCTTTAGGTCCTGGGGGACTAGCCTCAACACCTCAGCCCCCACCGAAGCGGCGTACGGGGTCACCATCACGGCCAGGAGCAGAGAGGCCGCCATGACGCTGACGCCGAAGGTGGGTGCCCCTACCGTCTCCTGGAGGACCCTCACGAAGGGCACCAGCACCATCAGCCCCCAGAACCCGTAGACTATCGACGGTATGCCCGCCAGGAGCTCCAAAACCCCCTGCAGGAAGGAGCTGAATAGCCCGGACCTCAGGTACTCGCCCAGGAGTATGGCCATCGCCATGGACAGGGGAAGGGAGAGGAGGAGCGCCAGGACCGACGTGAGCAGGGTCCCAGCCAGGAACGGGAGGGCTCCGTAGGATCCGTAGACCGGGTCCCACTCGGTCCCCACCAGGAACAGGTGGCCCAGCTCCCGAAAGACCACGTAGGACTGCACCAGCAGGGTGAGGGCCATCCCCACCACCAGCATGGAGGTGGAGAGGGGGAAAAGGCCCAGAAATTTCTTGAAGGAGGGCCAGTCCGAGTGGCCCTCCTTCAAGGCGGGGGGAGTCAAGGCGTCGTCGTCAGCCCTAGCGGTCTCCACCGTCTGCAAAGGCTCTCGCCCTCCTGGGACTCAGGCTACTGGATTATGGGCTTGCCGTCGTACTGGATGGACTTCACCAGGGCCTCGGCCTTCTTGAGGGCCACGCCGGTGATGGGACCGTAGTCGAGCTCCCTGTGGAAGGCCTGGCCGTCGTGGAGCATCCACCACAGCAGGTCCACCAGCGCCCTGGCCCTCTCGAAGGTCCTGCCCTCGTACTTCTGCTCCTTGGGTACTATTATCCAGGTGAAGCCCGATATGGGATATCCGTCCTCCGCTTCGGTGTCCACTATCATGACCCTGGCGTGGTCGGGCATCTCCACGTCGGCGGCAGCCGCCACGCTCTCGACGGAGGGGGCGACGAACTTGCCCTTCCTGTTCATCACGTCGGCCACGGGTATCTTGTTCTGCTTGGCGTAGTTGAACTCCATGTAGCCTATGGCGCCGGGAAGCTGCTTGACCATCCCGGAAACGCCCTCGTTGCCCTTACCACCCACGCCCACCGGCCACTTGACGGCGGTGCCAGCGCCCACCTTCTCCTTCCACTCCTTGCTGACCCTGGACAGATAGCTGGTGAAGATGAAGGTGGTGCCGCTGCCGTCGGAGCGGTGGACCACCACTATGCCCCTGGCGGGTACGTCCACGCCGGGGTTGATCTTCCTTATGCGCTCGTCGTTCCACCAGCGGATCTTGCCCAGGTAGATGTCGGCTATGACGTCGGGTGTGAGCTTAAGCCTGGCGTCCCCCAACTCGGGCAGATTGTAGGCTACGACCACAGCGCCCAGGGCCATCGGTATGTGGAGCCCCTCGCCCCCGGGGAGCTTGGCCATGTCCTCGTCCTTCATGATGGCGTCGGAACCGGCGAAGTCGATGGTCCTGTTGAGGAGCTGCCTGATGCCGCCGCCCGAACCTATGGACTGGTAGTTGACCTTGACGCCCGTCTGCTTGGTGTATGCGTCGAACATCTTGGAGTAGAGGGGATAGGGGAAGGTAGCGCCGGCGCCCAGAAGCTCCACCTGGGCGGAGGCCATCGAGGAAAGCGTCAGCACCGCCACCGCGCAGAGCACCCATCTCCACATCCTGCCCTTCATGAAACCGACCTCCTCGACCCTTCGATCTCGGCACCCATGGTAAGCCCCGGGCATTAAAGGTCTATAACGAAACGGTAAAGCCTCGGTTAAGGTCGAGGGCCAGGGGGAGGAAGACCCTGAAGGTGCTGCCCAGGCCCAGCCTGGAGTAGACCTCCACCCGACCGCCGTGGCGCTCCGCCACCTTCTTCACTATGGAGAGGCCCAGCCCGAAGCCCCCCCTGCTCCTGCTCCTGGACCTGTCCACCACGTAGAACCTCTCGAAGATCCTGGCCCTGTCCCCCTCGGGTATCCCCACGCCGGAGTCGGAGACCTCCACCACCGCCTCGTCCCCCTCCCTGAAGAGCGAGAGGGCCACGAAGCCCGAGTCGGTGTACTTGACAGCGTTGTCCAGCAGGTTTCCCACCATCTCCTCCAGGCGAAGTTCGTCCCCCAGGACCCAGAGGGGCCCCTCGGGCAGGGAGACCCTGAAGTCGAGCCCCTTCCTCGAGGCCGCCTGGGCGTAGACGGAGCCCACCCTCTCCAGGAGGGACCTGAGCTCCACCCTGCCCATCTCCAGAAGCCCAACCTCCTCCATCTGGGAGATGGTCAAAAGCCTCGAGAGCAGGGCCGAGAGCCGATCCACGTGCCTTATGGCCACGCCGATCCTCTCCCTCAGGGACTCCTCCACCTCGTCGCAGACCTCCTCCAGGTAGCCCCTCACTATGGCGAGGGGGGTCTTGAGCTCGTGGGACACGCTGGAGACCAGCTCCCTCTTGAGCTTCTCGAAGTTGGCCCTCTCGGTCGCGTCCAGGAAGGCCACCAGGACTCGCTCCCCCCGGGGGAGCAGCGCGAACTCGAGGGTTCTGCCACCCACCTCCGCCCTGCAGCCGCAGGCTCTGCCGGAGCTCCTGGCGGAGTGGAAGGCCTCCACCACCTCCGGGACCCTTATGGCCCTCGCGGGGCTCAAGCCCTCCTTCAGCTCGCCCAGGGCCCTGTAGGCGAAGTCGTTGAAGCGCCTAAGAACCCCCCCCTCGAAGACCAAGACGCCCACCCTGGCGCCCCCCAGGAGCTCGAAGAGGGCCTCCCTTAGCTCGGCCTCCTCCCTCGAGCACCTCCCCAACTCGGATATCCTCTCCCTGAGCGAGGAGACCTCCTCCCCCGACCAGGAAAGGCCCAGCGAGGAGAGCTCCTCCCTCAGGACCCCCAGGACCTCCTCCGCCCTGTC
>CAYRKT010000087.1:0-6367 GCA_964425005.1 uncultured Synergistia bacterium | reverse complement strand
CTAACGCATTTCAACATTATTCACAGCCTTCTGCACTACCGTGAAGTTTTCGGTACCAGATCTGAGGAGAAAACTTTAATTGCTGTTCCCCTCTTCCATGTAACAGGGCTGATTGGTCAGTTGTGGCATATGTTTCTTTTGGGGGGTACGAGCGTTCTTTTGTCTCGTTATCAAACAGACATCTTTTTGGAGGCGATGGAAAGAGAAGAGATCAGTTTTACCTTTGCTGTTCCTACCATCTATGCGTTTCTCTTGACCAAGGGACTCGCAAATCGTTCCTTATCTTCTTGGCGTCTTGCTGCTTATGGGGGAGCTCCTATGCCCTTGGCGATTTTGCGGGAACTACAGGAGACTTTTCCTAAGCTAGATTTGCGTAATGCCTATGGGGCCACGGAGACAGCAAGTCCAGCTACCCTAATGCCGGTTTCTTTTACGGGTAGGAAGCCCTTATCCGTGGGCAGGCCTGTGCCTGCGGGGGAGATCCGTATAGCTGATCCTGGGCCTGATGGTGTAGGCGAGATCTTGATTAAAGGACCCATGGTAACCCCTGGGTATTACCAAAGGCTCGAGGAAAACCGGAGGTCCTTTACTGAGGAGGGATACTGGCGTTCGGGGGACCTGGGCTATCTGGATCCGGAGGGTTTCCTTTTTGTGGTGGACCGCCTAAAGGAGATGATAAACCGGGCAGGGGAGAAAATTTATAGCCAAGAAGTAGAGAACGTTCTTTACCAGCATCCGGGCGTGCTCGAGGTAGCCGTGGTAGGTATTCCGGACCAAGTCTATGGAGAACGGATCAAAGCCGTGGTGGTTCCTCGTCCAGGCTATGTGCTAACGCCTGATGAACTCCTTCGCTTTGCAGCCGAGCGTTTAGCCTCCTTTAAAGTCCCTGAAGTGGTTGAGTTTAGGGAAGCTTTACCTAGAAACGCTGGAGGGAAAGTCTTAAAGAGCCTCCTACGGGTGGAGGCAAAATAAGGAGGTGAGTGTGGTGAAAGGGCTATGGGCGTTGGTGCTTGTGTTCTTCGGGGTGGTGGCTTGGTCTCAAAGACCCGCAGAGATTAGGGTGGGTATCGTAACCTTTCTCTCTGGTCCTGCTTCTGTATTTGGAATACCTGCTAGAAACGCAGCGGACCTCCTTATAGATCAGTGGAACCGCCAAGGGGGAATTGCTGGAGTTAGGATCCGTCCTATCGTAATTGATGAAGCAGGCGGCGCGGAAAGACAAGTGGCGGAATTTCGTAGGCTAGCTTTGGATGAGCGTGTGGACCTGGTGATCGGTTATATCTCCAGCGCAGACTGCTTAGCTGTAGCTCCAGTAGCTGAAGAGCTTCGCATGCCCACTATCCTTTTTGATTGCGGTACACCCCAGGTATTCGAGGAACGAAGATACACCTACGTTTTCCGCACCGCAGCCCACGCGGCTTTAGACAACGTGGCCGCCGCACTCTACATCCTCAAAACCAACCCGAATGTGCGTACTATTGCCGGCATCAACCAAGACTACGCTTGGGGTCGGGATGCCTGGGAACTCTTCAAGGGCGCAATGCAGGCCCTCAAGCCTGACGTGCGGGTGGTGGGCGAGTTTTGGCCCAGGCTCTACGCAGGGGAGTATTCTACGGAAATTTCTCGTTTACTCTCCTTACGCCCAGACATTATCCATAGCAGCTTCTGGGGGGGTGATTTGATCAGTTTCGTCCGCCAAGGGTTGGGCCGAGGGCTTTTCGGTCGTAGTCGAGTGGTTCTGGTGGCCGGCGAACATATGCTCCAAGAGCTTGGGCGCACCTTACCGAACGGGGTTATCGTGGGTGCCCGAGGAGATCACTGGTTCCTACATCCTACCTCTAGGGATGACCCTGAGCATCGAGCTTTTGTAGAAGAGTACCGTCGCCGCTTTAACCGGTACCCCGTTTATCCCTCCTACCACATGGCCCAGGCTCTTCTCGCCATGCGGGCTGGGTACGAACGGGCCTTGAGGGCCACGGGGGGGCGTTGGCCCACTAAGGAAGAATTTGTCCAGGCTTTAGTGGGCCTGGAAATTAAAACGTTCACAGGCAAAATCCGAATTCGTGAGGATCACCAAGCCATAGAGGATGCCCTTTTTGGCCAGACTGTCCAAACTCCCCAGTATCCTTTCGCCATCTTGGAGCGAATGATCTTATTCCCTGCTTCCATGGTAAATCCCCCGGTGGGAGTTAGGTCCGTAGACTGGGTGCGGACTCTTAGGCCAGAGCTTTTGCGCCAGGTGCCTGATCCGCGATGAGTGGCCTGCTGTTTTTAGCACTACTAGATGGCTTGGTCTACGGTAGTCTCCTTTTCCTGGTAGCCGTGGGCCTAACCATGGTCTATGGGGTTTTGCGAATCCTTAACATTGCCCATGGGAGCTTCTACGCCTTGGGCGCCTATGTGGGGGTGGTCTTAGGACTTTTCGTTACCCAAACACTGGGTAACCCCTGGCTAAGCTATCCTGCTCTCCTACTGGCCGCCGTCTTGGTTGGGGGGGTTCTCGGGCCTTTAGTAGAGCGCTTTGTCCTGCGTTGGGCCTATGCTCGGCCCGAGGTCCTCCAACTCCTCATCACCTTTTCCCTCTTCCTGATTCTGGAGGATGTACAGAAGCTAGTTTTCGGTGTGCAGCCTTACTTTCTGGACGCCCCCTTTCAACTTTTGGGCTCTGCGGAACTTGGGGGGGTGCCCTATGCCCGCTACCAGCTTGTTCTAGTCTTGGTGGCCCTGGGAGTTCTCCTGGGGCTCAGGTTCCTCCTGCGGGGCACGCCCCTGGGCAAGATTCTGGTGGCGGTGGTGGCTGACCGGGAGATGGCCCAGGCCCTGGGGGTCAACGCAGGGCGGGTGTACCTTCTAGCTTTTAGCCTCGGCGTAGGCCTGGCGGCCCTGGGGGGTGCCCTGGCCTCCCCCACGGTCACCATTGCCCCGGGTTTGGGGGCAGAGGTCATCGTCTTGTCCTTCGCTGTGGTAGCTGTGGGGGGACTAGGTCAGATTGAGGGTGCAGCTATAGGGGCATTGCTCATCGGCCTGGGGCGCTCTTTGGCCGTTTACCTCGTTCCTGAGCTAGATGTGGTGGTGCCTTATCTGGTCATGGTCCTCGTCCTTCTTGTCCGGCCGGTGGGGCTTCTGGGCACCGTGGAGGTGCGGCGGATATGAGGCAGGGGTCCCTTCTTCTGCTTCTGATCGCTACCGTCCTCGCATTGCTCCCTCTCTTCTTTCCCTGGCTGGGATTTGTCTTTACCCTGGCCCTGGCCAAGGGACTCGCCGCCCTGGGCATTGCCCTTCTGCTCCGGGGGGGGTTAGTTTCCTTCGGGCACGGCCTGTACTTCGGGGCAGGAGCCTATGCTGTGGCCTTTACCCTCAGGTCAGTTCCCCTGGATACCGTCTGGCTTCTCCTGCTTGCAGTACTGACCGGCTTAGCCCTAGGCCTGCTGGCAGGGCTCTTTCTTAGCCGCTATCGGGGCATTTTCTTCGCCATGCTGAACCTAGCCTTTTCCATGGTCTTCTACGCCCTCTTAGCCAAGTTCTACCACGTTACTGGGGGCACGGACGGAATCCGGGTGCCTACCCCCACCCTGCTTGGTCTCACTCTGGATCGCACCCTGTTTGGCGAAGCTCTCTTTTACCTGGCGCTCCTTCTTACCCTCCTCCTAGGATGGGGCCTGACGCGGTTTCTTCGGACGCCGGTGGGTGAGGCCCTGGCTGCTCTTCGGACCAACGAGGTCCGCTTGGAATACTTGGGAATACCTGTAAGGCGGGTGATTCTCCTGGTTTACGTGATCTCCGCCGGGCTCGCTAGCCTCGGGGGCGGCCTGGCCGGGGTCGCCGTGGGCCACGTTGTACCGGAGCTGGCCTTTTGGGTAACCTCGGGGGAGTTCGTTTACATCGCCATCCTGGGGGGTATAGGCGGTGTGCCAGGGCCTTTCTTGGGCGCTTTAGCCTACGAGCTCATCCGTACCTTTGCCTTTAAGTACCTCGCCTTCACCTGGCAACTTCTCCTGGGGGCAACCATGCTTCTTGTCATCTTCTTCCTACCTGGAGGGCTTTGGACCCTTCTGGGGGAAAGGAGGTTACGTGGAAGGCGCGCCACCGCTCCTTGAGGCCCTGGACCTCTACATTCGCTTTGGCGGCGTAGTAGCTGCCGCGGGGATTAGTCTCCAGGTTTATCCCGGAGAGCTTCTGGCCATCATCGGCCCGAACGGGGCGGGCAAGACCACTTTCCTCAACCTGTGCACTGGTTACCTCAGGCCCGAACGGGGACGGGTCCTCCTGGAAGGGAAAGAGATCACCGGGCTCCCTCCGAGGGCTATCGCTCGGATGGGGGTGGCTCGGGCCTTCCAGATTCCCCAGCTCTTCACGGAGCACACTGTGGAGGAGAACCTCCTTCTGGCCTTAGCTGCTCGGAAAGGATTCTGGAAATGGAGCTATCTTCGGGATGACTCCCGTCGCCAACGGGCCCGAGACCTACTCGCTCTTTTGGGATTGGAAAATCTGATCTCAGTTCCGGTTGCCGAGGCTCCTGAAGGGGTGCGAAAGCTTCTGGATGTGGCCATGGCTTTAGCCTTGGAGCCAAAACTCCTTCTTCTAGATGAACCCACCAGCGGAGTTTCCAGCGAGGAGAAGTTCCGGGTGATGGATACCCTAGTCCGGGCTTTGAAGACCCAAGGAGTGACCACGGTTTTCGTGGAGCACGACATGGAGGTGGTGCGGCGCTATGCGGACAGGGTGGCGGTTTGGGCTGAAGGCCGTATTCTAGCGGAAGGCAAACCCCAAGAGGTCTTAGCCAACCCCAAAGTTCTGGCCAGTGTGGTGGGGGTAGAGGAATGATCCTCCAGCTACGAGAGGTTCGGGTGACCCTCCAGGGGTTTGAGATTCTCCGGGGCGTGAACCTTCATATAGGGCCTGGGGAAGCAGTAGCCCTCTGGGGGAGGAATGGAGCAGGGAAGACGACCACCTTAAGGGCGATTATGGGGCTTGTGGCCCTGAAGGCGGGGCAGATCCTTTTGGATGGCGCACATTTGGAAAACATTCCTACCCATAGCCGCGCTGCCTTGGGTCTAGGCTATGCTCCAGAGGACCGCAGGCTTATCGGGCATCTCACTGTGGAGGACAACCTACTCCTGCCTGCCTGGGCTCTGCGGCTTTCCTCAGGGGAGGCACGGAGACGACTGGAGGAGGTGTATACCCTGCTCCCGGAACTCCAACGCCTGAAGGGCCGCTTGGCTGCGGCCCTTTCCGGGGGGGAAGGGAAGATGGTGGCTTTGGGCCGGGCCCTCATGGTGGGCACACGAGTAGTGCTGTTGGATGAGCCTTTCCAAGGATTGGCCCCAGCTCTGGCTCAGCGCTATGCGGAGACCTTGGTGCGGGTGCGGCAGGAGAAGAGGGAGGTGGCCTTTTTGGTAACCGAGTCTAACCCCAAACTCGTTAAGGGACTTGCCGACAGGTCTTACCACATAGAACGGGGATTTGTGGAGGAGGTGAATGAAGACCGAAGCCGCAGTCCTTTTTGAGATGGGCAAGCCGAGGCCTTACGTGGAGTCCAAGCCCCTCCAGGTCCTAGAGGTGGACCTAGAGGAGCCAGGGCCGGGGGAGGTCCTGGTGGAGGTGAAGGCGGCAGGGCTCTGCCACTCCGACCTCTCGGCCATCGACGGCACCCGCCCCTGGCCCCTTCCCCTGGTCCTGGGCCACGAGGCCGCCGGGGTGGTACGGGCCTTGGGTCCAGGGGTACGGGGCTTGGCGGAGGGGGACCATGTGGTCTTTTCCTTCGTGCCCATGTGCGGCACCTGCCGCTTTTGTTCCCAGGGAAGACCCCACCTCTGCGAGCGGGGAGTCCAGGCCAACCGGGAGGGGAGGCTCCTCACCGGCGCCCGCCGCTTCTCCTTGGAAGGCAAACCTCTCCACCACCATCTTGGGGTGGCGGGCTTTAGCCGGTACACCGTGGCCGCCCAGGAATCCTTGGTCCCTATTCCCCGGGACATTCCCCTGGAGATCGCTGCTCTCTTCGGCTGTGCCGTGGTTACCGGGGTGGGGGCAGTGGTGAACACCGCCCGAGTAGAGGAAGGGGCCAGCGTGGCCATCTTTGGCCTGGGGGGCGTGGGCCTGGCGGCGGTGATGGGGGCGGTCCTGGCCGGGGCCTACCCCATCGTGGCCGTGGACCTCCTGCCCCACAAGCTGGAGCTGGCCCGCTCCCTAGGGGCGACCCACGTCCTGGACGCTCGGGAGGGGGACGCAGCGGAGGCGGTGCGGGAGCTCACGGAGGGCGGGGTGGACTACGCTTTTGAGACCGCTGGCTCGGTGGAGGCCATGCTCCTGGCCTACCGGGCCACGCGGCGGGGCGGGGTGACGGTGACCGTAGGTCTGCCTCATCCCG
>CAYRKT010000086.1:0-6494 GCA_964425005.1 uncultured Synergistia bacterium | reverse complement strand
GATCCCGCCCGCCCCGATGGCGCCGGGGTCCCTGCCGCCGTGGATCCCGGCCACGGCGGCAGGGACCCCGGCGCCATCGGGGCGGGCGGGATCAGGGAGAAGGACGTGAACCTGGCCGTGGCCCTGCTCCTGGAGAGGGAGCTGTCCCGCAGGGGCGTCAGGGTGGTCATGACCAGGAGGGACGACAGGTACCTTAGCCTGGCCGAGCGCAGGGACGTGGCCAACGCCGCCAGGGCTGACCTCTTCGTCAGCCTTCACTGCAACGCTTTGCCCCCGGGCAGGAGGGGTGAGGGCTTCGAGGTTTATCTGATGTCCCTCCCCACGGACAGGGACGCCATGGAGCTGGCCCTCATCGAGAACAAGGAGGTCGGCAACGGGGGTGCTGTGGAGGAGAGGACTAACATGCTGATGAGGATACTGGGTGACATGCAGCAGAACGCCAAGATATCCGAGAGCATAAGGCTTGCTGAGCTCTTCGTCCAGCGGATGAGGAGGGCTGGGATCAACGCCGTTCGGGTGGCCCAGGCTCCCTTCTTCGTCCTTAGAGGAGCGGCGATGCCGGCCTTCCTGCTGGAGATGGGCTACATCACCAACCCGGTGGAGGCCCAGAGGCTAGCCAGTCCCGGCTATCAGGCCGCCCTGGCCTCGGCCATGGCGGAAGCCATCGTGGCGTGCCTCGAGGCCCTGCCCGAGGAGTGGAGGTGAGGGCTTTTGGCCAGGGAGAGGGGGATCAGAGGGGCCAGGAGGTCCGTCCCCGTGTACGTGAAGGTCCTGTCCTGGACCTTCCTCCTCATGCTGGCCATGGTCACGGGTTACTGGTTGGCCGACGTCCTCCTGGCCAGGAGGTTCGGGGGCGAGGTCTCCCAGGGGCCCAGGTTCGCCCCGCAGGTCGCCCCTTCCGCCGGTTCGCCGGATCTCCCCTACTCCTCTGAGGGGTCCCCTTCGGCCTCCGGGAGGAGGGAGGTGGGGCTTTTCGTGTACGACGGAAGCGGCAGGGCTTTGCGCTTCAGGGACGTATTGGTGTCCGACCTGGCGGAGAACGAGATCCTGGCCTGCCTGGACAGGTTGACCACGGCGCTGGTGTCGCAGGGGGTTGCGCCCTCTCTCCCTAAACCCCTGGTGCTCCACGTGTTCAGGGCTGGGGAGCACCTGTACCTGAACCTGTCGGAGCCCTTCGCTGCCTCGCTGAGGGAGATGGGGGCGGACAGGGCGAGGCTGGTGGTGGCCTCGATGGTGAGGACTTTGCTGGAGAACTTCCCTCCGGTGGCCGCGGTCCACTTCCTGATAGGGGGAAAGAGGCCCTCCTCGGACCTGCCGGTGGACCTCACCAGGCCATGGGGAGTGGTGGGGAGGTAGATAGGTTGCTTTCCAGGAGCCTCAGGGAGATAGTGGGAGGTCTCGAGCTTCGGTTGGACGGGAGGCGTCCCGACGAGGTCAGGCGCTTTTCCGCTCAGAGGGGTTACGTGAAGTACGCCGAGGGCTCAGCCCTCGTGGAGATGGGCGGGACCAAGCTGATATGCACCGCCTCAGTGGAGGACAAGGTGCCACCCTTCCTGAGGGGTACTGGCCAGGGCTGGATAACGGCCGAGTACTCGATGCTTCCCAGGGCCACGGCCACCCGCAACGTCAGGGACGTGACCAGGGGATATCCCTCCGGCAGATCCCAGGAGATACAGCGGCTCATAGGGAGGGCCCTTAGGGCGGCGGTGGACCTGTCGCTACTGGGGGAGCGGACGGTGTGGATGGACTGCGACGTGATCCAGGCCGACGGAGGGACGAGGACCGCCGCCATAAACGGTGGGTTCGTGGCCCTGGTGGACGCCCTTCGAAAGCTCCTGGCCGACGGGGCGATCGAGCGCTTCCCCCTCAGGGGTTTCGTGGGCGCCGTGAGCGTCGGGGTCGTGGACGGGAGGTTGATGTTGGACCTCTGCTACGACGAGGACTCCAGGGCCTCGGTGGACATGAACGTGGTCATGCTGGACGCGCAGCAGTTCGTCGAGGTGCAGGGGACCGGCGAGGGATCGACCTTCGGGCTCGAGGAGCTCTCGGCGATGCTGGAGCTCGCGAGGAAGGGTATAAGGGAGATAACGGAGCGCCAGAAGGAGATACTGCAGATCACCAGGGAGGAGATGTCGGCCCTTGAGCAGAACAAGGCTCGTGGTGGCGACCTCAAACCCGGGAAAGCTGAAGGAGATAGGTGAGCTCTTGGGGGAGATGGGGTGCGACCTCGACCTGTCCCTCTACGACGGCCCTGTGCCGGAGGAGGACGGGGCGACCTACGCCGAGAACGCCCTGAAGAAGGCCCTTTGGGCCCACGAGAGGACGGGGCTTTGGGCCCTGGCGGAGGACTCGGGCCTCGAGGTGCTCTCCCTGGGTGGATGGCCGGGCGTGAGGTCCGCCCGGGTTGCGCCCTCCGACGCCGAGAGGATATCGCTGCTCCTCTCCAGGCTGGGCTCCTCGCCCGACAGGAGGGCCGTCTTCGTCTGCTGCGCTTGCGCTGTGGGGGAGGGCTTTCGCCTCCTGGCCGAGGGCTTCTGCTTCGGCTCCATAGCCGAAGGCCCCAGGGGTGAAGGGGGTTTCGGGTACGACCCCGTCTTCGTCCCCGAGGGCTTCCGCAGGACCTTCGCCGAGATGGGGGCCTCCGCCAAGAACCGGTTGAGCCACAGAGGGGTGGCGCTCAGGGGGCTTTGGCGTCTCGTGAGGTCCCACGGTTTGTGTTAAAATCTCAGGCTGGCTTGGCTTCTAAAGGGGGAGGTGGACGCGTTGAAGGTCTTGTTGGTGCTTCTCCACGCGGTTTTGAGCGTCGTTCTGATAGGGGCGGTGTTGGCCCAGCACAGGCGAAGCAGCGGTTTCTCGGGCATATTCGGGGGAGGAACCCTGGCCGACCTGAGCGGGGGGCAGTGGAGGAAGTTGCCCTTCATGACCAAGGCCACCGTGGTGCTCCTGGTGCTCTTCATGGTCAGCTCCCTGGCGCTGGCCTTCGTCTTCAAGGTCTAGGCGGTGGTGCTTCGTGGAGCGGGGCGGGGAGGGCTTTGCCCCTGGGGAGAGGGCTTTGAGGTCTCTGGCCGAGGTGAGGGACTTTCGGGTCGAGGCGGGTAGGCCCTTCTACTCGGCTGAGCATCGCGAGATAATGCGGGGTCTCACCACGGACGTGTACTTCGTCAAGACCCAGGAGCTCCTGGAGAGGGCTGGGCTGGCCGACACGCCCGTGGTGGCCGAGGTCTTCTGCCGGGAGGATGGGGTCTTCGCCGGGATAGGCGAGGTCCTGTCGCTGCTCTCCGGCAGGGACGTCAGGGTCTTCGCCCTTAAGGAGGGGGAGCGCTTTTCGCCGCTCGAGGTGGTCTGCAGGATAGAGGGGCCGTACTCGGAGTTCGGCGTCTTCGAGACGGCTATCCTCGGGATGCTGGCCAGCTCCAGCGGCTGGGCCACGGCCGCCAGGGCCTGCGTGGAGGCGGCCTCCGGGAGGCCGGTGCTCTGCTTCGGCGCCAGGCACGTCCATCCCGCGGTGGCGCCGGTCATGGAGCGGGCTGCGGTGGTGGCAGGGGGCTGTAGCGGTGCCGCCTGCATATTGGGAGCGAAGCTCGCGGGCAAGGAGCCCCGTGGGACCGTCCCCCACGCCGCCATCCTCATAGTCGGTGACACCCTCGAGCTCGCGAGGCTGTACGACACCTACCTGGATCCCAGCGAGCCCAGGCTGATCCTGGTCGACACCTTCAAGGACGAGGCGGAGGAGTCGCTCAGGCTGGCCAGGGCGCTGGGGGATAAGCTTTCGGGCGTCAGGCTGGACACCCCCAGCGAGAGGGGCGGGGTCAGGCCCGAGCTCGTGCGGGAGGTCAGGTACAGGCTCGACCTAGAGGGCTTCAGGCACGTCCAGATCTTCGTCTCGGGCGGCCTCAACCCCGACAAGATAAGGGTCCTGGTGGAGGCCGGGGCGGATGGGTTCGGGGTCGGAAGCTACATAGCCCACGCCGCCCCCAGGGACATGACCATGGACCTAAAGGTGGTGGGGGGCAGGCCCCTGGCCAAGAGGGGAAGGCTTCCAGGGGTGACGGAGAACCCGAGGCTCGTGAGGATGCTCTAGCTGGGATTGACTTCTCGAGGGCCTGGTCATCGGCCTGATCGGGTGGTCTAGGCCCTTTCCTTTTTGCTGTGGTACATCCTCTGATCGGCCGCCCTGACGAGCTGGTCCAGCTCCTCCCCGTCCTCGGGGAAGCTGGATATCCCGAAGCTCATGGACAGCCTGATGCTCATGGACCTGGCCTGGATGGGGGTGTGTTGAAGCTTTTGCCTTATCCTTTCTGCGATCGATGCGGCCTCCTCCGGGGAGAGGTCGGGCATGAGGATGGCGAACTCGTCCCCCCCGTGCCTTGCGAAGACGAGCCCCTCGGGGAGGTTCTCGGCGACGGTTCGGGCGAAGCCCTTCAAGATCTCGTCCCCCGCGTCGTGTCCCAGCTCGTCGTTTATCTCCTTGAAGTGGTCCAGGTCCAGGTAGGCCAGGGAGAAAGGCCTTTTGAGGGCTATGAGCCTCTTAGCGGACTCGTTGAAGGCGTTCCTGTTGTGCGCTCCGGTGAGCGGGTCCCGGGTGGCCAGGAAGTTCAGCCTCTCTGCCATCTCCTGGAGGGCGCTGTTGGCCCTGGTCAGCTCCTCCAGCTGAGCCCTCAGCTCCTCGTTCTTGGCCTGGAGCTCGAAGGTCATCTCGGCTATCTTGACCTTGAGCTGGTGCCTGTGGAGCTGCAGGGCCAAGAAGGAGAGGACCAGGAAGGTCAGGACCAGGAGGGTGGTGTTCGGGTGCCTTGTGACGAAGGCGGCCAGGGGGTTGGGCCTTGGGAGGTATCTTCCCAGGATCTCCTCGGCGATCCTTCCGTCGTCCTTCAGGATCTCGTCCACCGCGGCCAGCACCTCCGCGCTTCTGCCCCTGGGGGCCGCTATTCTCAGCTCCACGGGGGAGAAGAACACGTCCGTGGGGCTTATCCCGTAGGCCTCGGCGTTGTAGGTGCCGTGCAGGCGGGGAAGCACTGCCAGGTCGACCTCCCCCGAGCGAAGGGCTTCCGCCACGGCGGGGAAGCTCTCCAGCTCCACGAAGGTCGCCTCCACGGCGAAGGCCTCCAGGGTCCTCTTTATGCCCAGGGGGCCCACGTAATAGATGTCCCCGGCGTTCACCCCTATCCTCTTTCCGGCCAGGTCGAAGAGGTTGTAGATCTTGGGGTCGTCTCTCCTCTTGAAGATCACCCCGTAGTTTAGTATCACCGGCTTTCGGTTGAAGTCGAAGGTCAAGGCCCTCTGCGGGCTGTAGGCCACTGCGAGGAGCAGGTCGATCTCCCCGCTCTCGAGCTTTCCGAGCAGCTCCTCCCAGAGTCCGTGGACGTACTCGAAGGAGAAGCCCTTCCTCCTCCCCAACTCCTCCAGCAGATCCACGTAGACCCCCCTTGGCCTTCCCGCCTCGTCCAGGAAGCAGAGGGGCCTGTTGTCGTAGAGGCCCACCTTGAAGGGGCCGCTCCTCGCGCTGGAGGCCTTGCCTGCGCCCAGGAGGCAGGAGACCACCAGGAGGCAAGCTATGAGCTTGACCGGGGCTACTGAGGCTTCGCGGTTCACCCTCATCGCTGAGCTCCTCCACGCCCTGATTATACGCCTCGTGCGGGCTTTCGTGTCGAGCGATTAAACAGCTAGCGTTTTAGGCCCCTTCCATTACGATTCGCCCCGTTCGGCGCTGTTGCGCTCCGGGTTCAAATATTAAAATAAAAGAGCGATCAATCTAAGCTCAGCGCAGATTGGGTTCGGGGGGTGGTGTTCGTGCTTGGGGTTCTAAGCGTTAGGGCCAAGTTGTCGTTAGTCCTGAGCGTGCTGGTTTTGAGCCTGCTCGCGGTTAGTTCGATCTCTTATCTGGAGCTCAAGGAAGCCAACTCCAGAGTTAGGGAGCTCTACGAGGATCTGATGATTCCCTCCAACTTAGCCCTGAACGTGCTGGTCCACTCCAGGGCGATGCAGAAGGATCTCTTTCAGATCATCCTCGAGGATGACCCCCGGGCGGCGGAGGAGCTGGCGAAGGAGGTAGTGCGAAGGAGGGAGGAGGTGGATAGGTCCTTCAAGGCGTGGGAGGAGACCAACCTGTACGATATCGAGAAGGAGCTCATCCCCCAGGCCAAGAGGCTTTTGAGGAGCTATAGGGTCTTCTACGACGAGGCCATGGCGATGGCCAAGGGGGGGATGAGGGAGCAGGCCTTCAAGTTCTTCAAGGAGAACGCCCTGCCCCTCAACGAGGAGTTCAACTCCATCGTAAGGAAGCTCAACGATTTCCACGAGGAGGAAGGGAGGCGCCTGGCCAAGAGGAACGAGGAGGCGGCCAGGGCGGCCACGAGGAAGTTGCTGGTCGTCTCCTCCCTGAGCGTTCTGCTGGGTCTGATCCTGGGCTGGCTCATCTCCTCCGGTGTTGCCTCCTCGCTCTCCCGCCTGAGGGAGGGGGTCTTGCGCTTCGCCGAGGGGGACCTGTCGGTGGA
>CAYRKT010000085.1:0-6896 GCA_964425005.1 uncultured Synergistia bacterium | reverse complement strand
CTTCAAGGACGAGATGAAAAAGCGCTGGGGTGACCTGGCCAACAAGATGGGGACCATGGTGGAGGACGTGTTCCTGCCCTCCGTGGACCTGGCGATACTCAAGGCCTTCGGGGTGGAGGCCGAGGACGTCCAGCCCAGGAGGAGGATCAGGAGGAAGGGCGTGGTGGAGGGCGAGGTGGACGTCCTGGTCGTCTCCCACTCCAGGAAGGTGGCCTTCGTCGTGGAGGTGAAGAGCTATCCCGACGACGAGGAGCACATAGAGAGGTTCGAGGGGCTACTCCGTCGGGTCAGGGAGCTCATCCCGGAGCTCAGCGGCTACGAGGTCTACGGGATCTACGCGGGGCTCAGCATGAGGGAGGAGACGATAAGGGAGCTCACCCGCCGGGGCATATACGCCATGGTGGTCAGGGGCGACATCCTCGAGGTGCCCAACCTGGAGGAGCTCAGGGGATCGGCCAGGAGGTGGTAGGCCGAGCCCTGGTCGATCCCCCCACCCCCCTCACGCCCTCCCAGGGGAGGCCTGAAGCACCCTCCTCAGGGTCGATTCCTCCACGTTGCCTCCGGATACGACCAGCCCCACCTCCTTCCCCTCCACCAGCTCCGGGTGGGACAGGAGCAGCGCCAAAGGCAGCGCCCCCGCTCCCTCCACCACCAGGTGGAGCTCCCTCAGGGCGAAGGCCATGGCGAAGGCTATCTCCTCCTCCGAGACGGCGAAGAAGTCGTCCACCCTGCCCCTGGCCAGCTCGAACATCCCCCTCTCCACGCTGCCCCAGGTGCCCTCGGCGAGGGTGGGAAGCCGGTGGACCACCTCCACGAAGCTCCCCTCCCTCCAGGAGGCCACCCACTGGGGGGACACCTCGCTCTGGACCCCTATCACCCTGGTGGAGGGGCTTAAGGCCTTGACGACGGTGGCTATGCCCACTATCAGCCCCCCGGAGCCAGCGGGGACCACGACGCAGTCGAGCTCGGGACGGTCCTCCAGCATCTCAAGCCCCACCGTCCCCGCCCCCGCCATGATCAGGGTGTGCTCCCCCGGGGGGAGGTAGAAGAGGCCCCTCTCCCCGGCGAGCTCCAGCGCCCTGGCGTGGGCCTCGTCGTACCCCCTTCCGTGCTCTATCAGCTCCACGAAGGGGCCTCCGAAGCGCCTTATGGCCTCCTTCTTCACCCTCGGGCAGTCCTCGGGCACCACCACGGAGGCCTTAACCCCCAGGGCCCTGGCCGCCATCGCCACCCCCTGGCCGTGGTTCCCGCTGGAGCAGGTTATCACCCCCCGCTCCAGGACCTCCCTCGGGAGGTTCCCCAGGGCGTTTATGGCTCCCCTCAGCTTGAAGCTCCGACAGGGCTGGAGGAGCTCCAGCTTCAGGAAAACCTCCCTTCCGGAAACCTCTGAGAGCAGAGCGCTCCTCTCCAGGGGGGTCCTGACCACCTTGCCCCTCAGGAAGGAATAGGCCTTCACCACGTCCCTGGGCTCCAGCTCGAAGAGCTCCAAGGATTTCACCCCCTCTTCGGACGACGATAGGGGAAGGTACCCTTCCCCTTCGCCCTACTAGTATAATCCTTATGGAAGGCGTCGCGAACGCTTAAGGTCGAGAAGGGTGATGTCCTTGGGAGCCCTTGAGTTCTTCCGGGGGGACGCTTTGAGGGCCAGGCTTTTCCTGGAGAGGTACGCCCTGAGGGGAGAAGGGGGAGAGGTCCTGGAGGAGGAGCCGCCCCAGATGTGGGAGAGGCTCGCGAGGGAGATCTCCAGGTTCGACCCGGACCCGGAGAGGGCCCTCGAGGGCTTTCGCTGGCTCCTGTGGGACTTCAGGTTCGTCCCGGGCGGTAGGATCATGTTCGCCGCCGGCTCCGGGAGGAGGGCCACCCTGGCCAACTGCTACCTGATCCCCATCAGGGAGGACTCCGTGGAGGGGATCATGGGGGCAGCCCTCGAGGCGGCCAGGACCTTCTCCTACGGCGGGGGGGTGGGGGTGGACCTGTCGATCCTAAGGCCCAGGGGCGAGAAGGTCTCCAACGCCGCCCTCACCTCCAGCGGGGCCGCCTCCTTCATGGAGCTCTTCTCCCAGGTGACGGGGACCATCGGGCAGATGGGGAGGAGGGGTGCCCTCATGCTCACCCTCCACTGCGCCCATCCGGACGCCTTCGATTTCGTGAGGGCCAAGGCCGACCCGGACAGGTCCCGGGTGAGGTACGCCAACGTCTCCCTCCTGGTGGAGGACTCCTTCGTGGAGGCCGTGCTGAGGGACGACCTCTGGGAGATGTGGTATCCCGCCCCCTGCACCAGGGAGGAGCTCCTGGACGGCCCCATGGGGGGCGATGTGGCCGCCCTGGCGGAGCTGATGCTCTCCCTGGAGAGGCTGAGGAGGAAGGCCCTGGAGGAGCCCCTGTCGGAGGCCGAGGCGAGGGCGGAGGCGGAAGCCCTTCCCACCCCTTCGGGCCTCTCCCTGGTCTTCATGGGCTCCCCGAGCCCCTACTACCTCCCGGGCCCCTTCTACCTGCTGGTGGGCCCCTCCGGGGTGGAGGTCAGGAGGAGGAGGGTCTACAGGAGGGTCAGGGCGAGGGAGCTGTGGGACGAGCTGGTCCACTGCGCCTTCGACAGCGCCGAGCCAGGGGTGATCTTCATCTCCAGGGCCAGGAGGTTCTCCACCACCGAGTACGCCGGGATGGGGATCCTCTCCACCAACCCCTGCTCCGAGGTCACCCTGGAGCCCTACGGCTGCTGCTGCCTGGGGAGCCTGAACCTCTCGGCCTTCGTGGTGAACCCCTTCTCCGGGGGGGCCCAGATGGACCTGACCTCCCTGGGGAGGGCGATAAGGTGGGGCGTTCGCTTCCTGGACGACGCCCTGGAGGCGGGGCTGGAGCTGCACCCCCTTCCCCAGCAGCGCTCCCACGCCGCCTGGGGTAGGAGGATAGGCCTGGGGGTGACGGGCCTGGCGGACGCCCTGGTCAAGCTGGGGATCGAGTACGGCTCTTTGGCCTCGACCTCCTTCTGCGACGACCTCTTCTCCTTCATCAGGAAGGTGGCCTACGTGGAGAGCGCCCTCCTGGCGAGGGAGAGGGGGACCTTCCCGGCCTTCGACCCGGGCCGGCACTTCCGAAGCCCCTTCTTCTCCCACTTCGGCGAGGAGATGGAGGTGCTGCAGCGATTTGGCCTCAGGAACTGCGCGCTCCTGACCTGCCCCCCGGTGGGGTCCGGTTCCCTCCTCGCGGGCACCTCCTCGGGGATAGAGCCCATCTTCCACCTGCGCGTGTCCCGCAGGGTGGAAAGCCTCGGGGAGGAGGTCCTCTACGAACACCCCCTCCTGGGGGAGTGGCGAAGGCTAAGGGGGTTCGAAGGCGATCCCGCAGAGCTCCCGCCGGCGCTGGTGACGGCCCATCGAGTGGAGGCGAGGGGCAGGGTCTCCCTCCAGGGGACCATCCAGAGGCACGTGGACCAATCCATAAGCTCCACGGTCAACCTGCCCCGAAGCGCCGGCCCCAGGGAGGTGGAGGAGATCTTCCTGGAGGCCTGGAGGAGGGGGTGCAAGGGGATAACCGTCTACAGGGAGGGCTCGCGACCCCCGGTGCTCAGGGAGGGCCCCCACGACCCCTACTCGGGCTGCAGGACCTGCGAGCTCAACGAGCCCCTTTGAGGCCCCCTCGCCGAAGGGCGAGGGGGAAATTTATACCCCTATGGGGTATAATATCTCCCTGTCTGGAGGTGTTATCCCTTGTGGATCAGGCCTTTCGGCGTGGAGGAGTGGATGAACGAGCACGAGACCAGGGCGAGGCTTAACGTGGCCGAGACCTGCGTGGCCCACTTGACCGTCAGGGAGGTCCTGGAGCTGTCCGACCTCGAGGGGGCTCAGGAGGAGCTCCTGTCGATCAAGCTGGACTACGGGGAGATCCCGGGGTCCCTCAGGCTCAGGAGGGCGATAGCCTCCCTGTACGGGGACGTCTCCCCCGAGGAGGTCCTGGTCTGCCACGGCGGCATAGGGGCCAACTTCCTGGTCCTGTGGGGGCTGGTGGAGAGGGGGGACCTGGTGGTCTCCGTCTGGCCCACCTACCAGCAGCTCCTGTCGGTGGCGGAGGCCCTGGGGGCCGAGGTGAGGGCCCTGAGGCTTCGGGAGGAGGACGCCTTCCTGCCGGACCTGGAGGAGCTTTCGCGGCTGTGCGAGGGCAGGGCCAGGCTCATATGCCTGAACAACCCCAACAACCCCACCGGGGCCCTGATGGACGCTGGGCTCCTGTCGGAGATATGCGGTGTCGCCGACAGGATGGGGGCCTACGTCCTCTGCGACGAGGTCTACCGGGGGCTGGAGCACGAGGGGGAGCCCTACTCCACCCCCTCTGTGGTGGACCTATACGAGAGGGGCATAAGCACCGGGAGCGTCTCGAAGGTCTACTCGGCCTCCGGGCTCAGGGTAGGCTGGATAGCCGCGAGGAGGGAGGTGCTCGAGCTGTTCTTGCCCATCAGGGACTACACCACCATATCCTGCGGCAAGGTGGACGACCTGCTCTCCTCCCTCCTCCTGGAGAACAGGGATGAGGTCCTGGCGCGAAACCTGCCGCTGGTCAGGGGCAACAGGGAGGCCCTCCTTCGGTGGGTCGAATCCACCCCGGGGCTGTCGGTGGTCCCCCCCAGGGCCGGGACGACCGCCTTCGTGAAGTTCCACCACCGCGTCCCCTCGAGGGAGCTCTGCCTTCGGCTCCTCGAGGAGGAGGGGGTCCTCTTCGTCCCCGGGACGGCCTTCGGTCCCGAGCACGAGGGCTACCTGAGGCTCGGATACGCCTGCAGGAGGGAGGTCCTGGAGGAGGCCCTCAGCAGGACCTCCTCCTTCCTCTCCAGGTTGCCCCTTTGAGATGGGATCTCTCGGAAGGAGGTGTTCTGGCTTGAAGAAGGTAGTGGACGCGAGGGGCCTTCCGTGCCCCAAGCCGGTGGTGCTGGCCAAGAGGGCTCTGGAGGAGTCGGCCGAAGTGGAGGTCCTGGTGGACAGCGAGGTGGCCCTCTCCAACCTGAGGAGGATGGCCCTCTCGATGGGGGCCTCCTTCGAGGTCGTACAGGGCGAGGGGCATGCCGTGGTGAGGCTTTCCAGGGCGGATGCCTGTCCCGCCTCGCCCGCCTTCGGCGGCAAGGTGCTTCTGGTCACCTCCGACTCCATCGGGAGGGGATCGGACGAGCTGGGATCGGTGCTGATGAGGACCTTCTTCTACGCCCTCCTCGAGGCCAGGCCCCTTCCCTCCAAGGTGATCTTCGTGAACTTCGGGGTGAAGCTCACCACCCACGAGGGACAGGTCCTCGAGCACCTTAGGGAGCTCGAGAGGAGGGGCGTGGAGATAATATCCTGCGGGACCTGCCTGGACTACCTTGGCCTTAGGGACTCCCTCAAGGTGGGATCCGTGGGGGACATGTTCTCCATAGCCCAGGCCCTCATGGAGGGGGAGGCCCTTGTCCTCTAGCCACAAAAGCTTTTGGGTGCTCGGGATGACCTGCGCCTCCTGCGCCGCCAGGGTGGAGAGGGCCCTGGAGCGGGTGAAGGGGGTGAGGAGGGCCTCGGTGAACCTCACCACCTCGAAGGCCTACGTGGTGCTGGAGGAGGACGTCCCCGAGGAGCTCCTCTTCGAGGCCGTGAGGCGAGCCGGCTACCGTCCGTCCCGGGAGGAGCCCGGCGCCACCGAGGAGGAAAGGTACAGGGCCTTGAGGCGAGACCTCCTCCTCTCCATCCCCCTGGTCGCCCTGCTCCTCCTCCCCATGCTCCTCCACCTCCACATGCCCCCGGCCCTGGAGGCCCTCCTCTCCGGGGCGGTGATATTCTGGCTGGGGAGGCGAGCCCTCAGGGGGGCCACCATAGCCCTCCTTCACCTCCACGCCAACATGGACTCCCTCATATCCCTGGGAGCCCTGGCGTCCTGGGCGACCTCCCTGGCCGGCGCCCTCGGGCTACCCGTCCCCTCCTTCGGCATGCTGGGGGCCATGATGGTCTCCCTCCACCTGGGGGGGAGGGCCCTGGAGACGGCGCTGAGGCTCTCTGCCACCAGGGAGCTTCGGTCTCTCCTTTCGCTCAGGCCCCGGGAGGCGACGCTCGTCCAGGAGGACGGGACGGAGCTCACCGTCCCCGCGGAGGCCGTAAGGCCCGGGGACCTGGTGGCCCTCAGGCCGGGGGACAGGGTCCCCGTAGACGGGGTGGTGGAGGAGGGGGAGTGCTTCCTCGACGAGTCGGCCGTGACGGGGGAGCCCATGCCCGTGCTCAGGGGGCCAGGCGATGAGGTGAGAAGCGGCTCCACCTCCCTGGACGGGTTCGTCAGGGTGAGGGCCACGAGGGGGGCCTCCGATTCCTTCGCCGCCAGGATGGCGAAGCTGGTGGAGGAGGCCTTCGGGGGCAAGACCCCCATCCAGCAGATGGCCGACAGGATATCGGGCCTCTTCGTCCCGGCGGTGCTGCTCCTCTCCCTCCTCTCCGCCCTGGGCTGGCTCCTCGTGCCCGAGGTCCTGAGATCCCTCTCGGATTCCCTCTCCTCGGTCCTGCCCCTGAGGTGGGACAGGGGCGATGGGTGGACGACGGCGCTCCTCTCCTCCCTCTCCGTCCTGGTGGTGGCCTGCCCCTGCGCCCTCGGCATAGCCACCCCCGTGGCCCTGGCCTCTGGCCTGGGGCTGGCCTCCCGCCTCGGGATCCTGGTGAGGAACGGCGAGGCCGTCCAGACGGCCTCCTCCGTCGGGGCTCTGGTCCTCGACAAGACCGGAACCCTGACGCTGGGCAGGCCCAGGGTGGTGGGACGCACCGTCCCCGAATGGGCCTTGCCCCTGGCCGCCTCCCTGGCCTCCCTCTCGAGGCACCCCCTGTCCAGGGCCGTGGCCTCCTCGGGGGATGGGGCCTTGCCCGTGGAGGGCTTCAGGGAGGTCCCCGGGGAGGGGATATGGG
>CAYRKT010000084.1:0-7205 GCA_964425005.1 uncultured Synergistia bacterium | reverse complement strand
AACCTGGAGAGCCCACCTCCCCTCGGCCTCCTGCCGGAGCACACCACCAGGGCGCTGAGCAGGGTGGTCTTACCGGATCCGTTGGGCCCGCACACCAGGTTGACCCCGGGCTCGAAGGAGAAGGAGGCGGAGGAGAAGCAGCCGAAGGATCTAAGGGCCAAGGCCCTGGCCCACATGGCCCGGCCCACCTAGTCCATGGAGACGGGCATGAGGACGTAGAGGAAGTCGTCCCTCCCGGGGACCTGGAGGACCATCTGCTCCCTGCTGCCCCTGAAGGTCATCCTCACGGAGGAGGAGGAGAGCACCTTCATGGGGTCCAGGAGGTAGGAGACGTTGAAGCCCACCCTCAGGGGCTCGCCGTCCACGTCCGCCTCCAGCTCCTCCACCGTTTCGCCCATCCCCTCCACCCTGCACTCCAGGGTGAGTCCCCCGCCGGGCGAGAGCCTCATGACCACCACCTTGCTGGACCTCCTGGCGAGCACCTCGACCCTCTCGAGGGCGGACCTGAGCTCCTCCAGGGGGCACTCCATGACGGTGGTGCCGCCGCTGGGTATGACCTTCTGGTAGTCCGGGAACTTAGCGTCCACGTTCCTGAGGCACAGGGTCAGGTCCTCCGTCTCGAAGAAGGAGCAGGCTTCGCCGAGCCTTACCAGCACCGGCTCATCCTCGTCCCTGCCCTGGAGGGCCCTCCTCACCTCCATGAGCCCCCTTATGGGGAGAAGGCGATCCACCCGCTGGGCCTCCCCCACCCCGAGCTTCCTGACCGCCAGGCGTTTGCCGTCGGTGGAGACGATCGAGAGAGACCCCTCCTGGACGGAGAAGAGGGCGGAGGACAGGTAGGGTGGGAACTCCTCCGACTGGGACCCGGCGAAGGTCCCCTCCTCCAGGGCTTCGTCCAGCTCGGAGGAGGAGACGGAGAAGGAGGGATCCCCAGGAGCCGCCTGTGGGAAGGAGGGGAACTCCTCCAGGGAGTAGAGGGGGAAGCGGTAGGTCAACCTGCCGCACCGGAGCACCCCCCCGGAGGGGCCGGCCTCGACCGTCATGGAGGAGCCGCTGAGCTTCCTCACCATGTCGCCCATGGAGGAGACCGGGATCACGCAGGCCCCCTCCTCCTCCACCTGGAAGGCCGAGGAGGGCATGGAGAACCTCATGTAGACCTTCAGGTCGGTGGCCCACAGGGAGACCTGGTTTCCGGAGGCCAGCACCTTGACCCCTCCGACGGCGGTCAGGCTGCTCTTGTGGGAGGTCCCCCTCTCCACGGTCCTCCAACCCCTGGCGAACTCCTGGACGTCAAAGGAAACCTTCAACTTCCATCCCTCCCGAGGACTTTTCCACCTTCTTCCTCCCTTTCACCTCTATTTCTCCTTAAGCCTTAAGAAGTCCTTAGACCAGATGGTGACGTAGATGGACCTGTGGAAAACCCGGGCGGTGGCGCAGGGAGTCGGCTCCAGCGCTACGCTCCTGCCCGTGGAAAGGACCTCGAGCTCCCTGTGGAAAGGGCCCATCCCTCGGCCTGCTTTTCCACAGGGGTTCAGGCGCCGTCTGGGGTTTCGGCCCGCGCCGTTCGCCCTTTTCCACATCCCCTCACAGCCTCCTCCTCACCCTTTCCACGATCGACCTCACCTGGTGGTCGGAGGACAGGGCCTCCTCTATCTTCCTGCAGGCGTGGATTACGGTGGTGTGGTCCTTCTTCCCGAAGGCCTCACCTATCTCCTGGAGGCTGGCCTTGAGGACGGTCCTGGACAGGTACATGGCTATCTGCCTGGCCAGGGCCAGGGGCGCGTTCCTCCTCTCGCTCAGCATCTCCTCCCGCTTTATCCCCATCTCCTCCGCCACCAGCGACTGGATGAGCTCTATGGTGGGCTCGCTCCTGGGCTTCACGATCCCGGCGAGCTCCTCCCTGACCACCTCCAGGGATATGGGCCTCCCCATCAGCTGGGAGTACATCATAACCTTGTTCAGGGCCCCCTCCAGCTCCCTGATGTTGCTGTCTATGTTCTGGGCCAGGAAGAAGATGACCTCCTCCGGGACCGATACCCCCTTCATCTCGCTCTTCTTCCTGAGGATGGCTATGCGGGTCTCCAGGTCCGGCGGCTTGATGTCCGCCACTATCCCCCAGGCGAAGCGGGAGACCAGCCTCTCCTCCACCTGCTCTATCTCCTTGGGTGGGCGATCGGAGCTTATGACTATCTGCTTCTTGGAGTCGTAGAGGGTGTTGAAGGTGTGGAAGAACTCCTCCTGGGTGCTCTCCTTGCCGGCCAGGAACTGGATGTCGTCTATGAGGAGCACGTCCACGTTCCTGTACCTCTGCTTGAACTCGTGGGTGGTGTTCTTCTGGATGGAGACTATCAGCTCGTTGGTGAACTTCTCCGAGGAGACGTAGACCACCCTGGCCCCCGGCGTCCGCCTGCTCACCTCGTGCCCTATGGCGTGCATTAGGTGGGTCTTCCCCAAACCCACCCCACCCCATATGAAGAGGGGGTTGTAGGACTGTCCCGGCTTCTCCGCCACCGCGAGGCTGGCCGCGTGGGCCATGCGGTTGTTGGGTCCCACCACGAAGGTCTCGAAGGTGTAGTCGGGGTTGAGCCCGTGCAGGCCCGACGGGATGGGAGGCCTGGGCGGCTCCGCCGGCTGGACCGACCCGTCCACCTCCACGCTCACCCTCTCCAGCTCCTCGCGCAGCTGGGCGTGCGATAGGGCGATCTCGTCGAGCCCCCTCTTGACCTCGGCCCTGACGAACTCGTTGGGGCAGACTATCACCGTCCTCCCGTCCACCGCCTTGAGCTCGCACATCCTCCTTATGCGCTCCGCGAGCGCCTCGTCGACGTCCCTTATCCTCGAAAGAAGCCTCGACATCGCCTCGTACCTCTCCCCCATGTCGGCGACTCCTGCCCCTCTTTGATTAACCCCTTTCTCGGCGATCAGGTCTAAGTATATACCAACGGGTTCGAGTTATCCACAGCCGCTCCCGGAAATACGGGGCCAACCTTTCCACACTGTGTGGAAATGTCTGTGGAAAAGTCGGAGGACCCGGTCGGAGAGGGCGACCGCCGGGGGGAGCGCGCGCGTCTCCGGCGGCCGGAAATGCAGGCGGGAACGCCGGCTCGATGTGGATTACTCGGACGCCCATGTGGATTGTCGGCGGCGTTTTGTGGATAATAAGTCGGGGATGTCGCCTTGTCGGGGAGGGTTTTGGCCTTAGGTCCCTTGGGCTTGGGCTCGAGGGAGCTCGCCGGGCTGATCGAGGTCGAGGACCTTCGACGGCTGGACGAGCTGCTGGAGGAGGGGGTCGACGTCCTGGTGATCGACCTCTCCGCCCTGGGCGAGCGCGCCCTGGGCCTGGTGGGAGAGGTCAAGGCCCAGCGCAGATCCCAGGACGTCCAGATCCTCGCCCTCTGGGACGGGTCGGACGCGAAGCTTCTTAAGAGGGCGCTGGAGGTCGGCTGCTCCGACTTCGTGAGGAGGGAGCTGGCCCTGGAGGAGCTCCCCCTTCGGATACCCAAGCTCCTGGCCGTCAAGGAACAGATCTCGAAGGTGAGGGCGCTGGCCAAGGAGATGGCCATCCTGCAGGAGAGGGTCGAGAGGCTCGCGAACACGGACCCCCTCACCGGGCTCGACAACAGGAGGAGGGGGTTCGAGCTATGGGAGAGCCTCCACCGAAGGAGCTCGAGGGACGACATCCCCTACTGGGTGGTCCTCATGGACGTGGACAGGTTCAAGGCCTACAACGACCTCTACGGCCACCGCGCTGGGGATAGGGCTCTGGCTGCCGTGGGGAGGGCTATAGCCGCGACGCTGGGGCACAGGGCCTTTCCCTTCAGGTACGGAGGGGAGGAGTTCTGCGCCGTCCTCAAGGGGCCCATGGAGGTCGAGGAGCTGAGGGGTTTGGTGGAGGGCCTCCTCCGGTCGGTGTGGGAGCTCGGGATCGAGCACGCTGGAAACCCCCCCTACGGCAGGGTCACCCTAAGCGCCGGGGCCTCGGCGTCGGTGGGTCTCAAGGGGAGCAGGGGGATCGACGAGATGCTCAGGAGGGCGGATGAAGCGCTCTATCTGGCCAAGGAGGGCGGGAGGAACCGGCTGGAGTTGGCCCCTTAGGCCCTCTTTATCCCTGGGAGCACCCTCCTTACGACCAGGTTCCTGTGCTGGGCCAGGTCTACGGAGGTCCCGGCTATGAGCTTCCCTCCCTTCTTTAGGATCGGCCTCACCACCGGGCGAAGGGGGAGGCTCCTGTTGTTGGAGACCACCACTGCCCTCTGTCCGTCGTTTAGCTCCACCCACACCCCCCTGGGGTAGACCGCCACCACGTGGACGAAGGCCTCCAGCACCCTCGGGTCGAAGACCGAGTCCCCCATGGCCATGAGGGCCTCCACCGCGTCCTCGGCCCTCACCGGGGGGTGGGCGAAGGTGCCCCCGGTCATCAGGTCGTACTGGTTGGCCAGGGCCGCTATGCGGGCGAGGGGGTGTATCTCCTCCCCCTTTATCCCCCTGGGGTATCCTTTGCCGTCGAAGCGCTCGTGGTGTCCGTAGGGGACGTGGGCCGAGAGGAGCGGGAGGTCGCTCCTCCTGAGGATCTCGTAGCCCAGCCTGGGGTGTCTGGCCATCGAGGGAGAGGGGGAAAACAAAAGGGGCCTGTCCTCCTGCAGGGCCTCCTCCAGGAAGGGGATCTTGCCCACGTCGTGGAGCAAAGACCCCAGCACCAGCGCCTCCAGCTGCTCCTCCGGGAGCTTCAGGTAGAGCCCCACCGCCCCCGCCACGACTGCCACGTTGGCCGGATGGTTGTGGATGTAGTCCTCCCTGGGCCTTATGTCGAAGACCTCTATCATCCTGGACGAGCATCTCCTGAGCGCCTTTATAAGGTCCTTGACCCTGGAGCTAAGCTCCTCCCTCCACTCCTGGGGGACGACGAGGGAGTCCGGGTCCTTCGACCTGTTGTAAAGCCTTTGCATCTCCCTGAGGAAGCGCCTGTGGAGGGAGATGAGCCTGATGCGCTCGTCCAGCTCCAGGAAGTCCTCGGGCCTTATGTCGCTGGTGAGCTCGTCTTCCACGTAGACGTAGAGGATGCCCAGCCCCTTGAGGCGGGCTATGGTCCTCTCGTTCAGCACCGCCCCCTCGGCCAGGAGCACCTGTCCGTCGCCCCAGAGCACGCTCTTGGCCAGCACGTCCCCCGGGCGTACCAGGTCCACGTGGGATAGGTGCACCCCCCCATGCCCCCCTTCGAGCTAAAACCCCGGCTTTAGTCTATAATCTTTTCAAACCTTTTTGAACGGGGGTGGGGGATCTTGGAGTTCAAGCTGGCCCTCAAGAACATGGTCTTCCACGGCTTTCACGGGGACCTGGAGGTGGAGAGGGAGCTGGGCCAGAAGTTCCTGGTGGACGTGGAGGTCTTCTACTTCGTCTCCCAGAAGGAGCTGGGGGAGAGGGCTCCGTCGCCGGTTAGCTACCAGAAGCTCTACGAGCTCACCTCGGAGTTCCTGACCGCCCACAAGTACACCTCCATAGAGGCGTTGGCCTACCACCTGGCGGTGGCCGTGCTAAAGCGCTTCGACAGGGCCGAGGCGGTGAGCGTCCTGGTCAGGAGGCCTCAGCTCTTCGTCCCGGGGCCGGCCGACGCGGTGGAGCTGGAGTTCGTCCTGGAGAGGGAGGAGCTGGAGGAGGAGGAGGCATGAGGCTGGATCTCTCCCTGTGCCTGGAGGGGATGGCGAGAGGGGGGTTGAGGCCCGACTTCCTCGAGGGCCTGGTCGACAGGCTCTCCGAGGCCAGGGATTGGCTGATCTCGGGTTTCAGGGAGGGCAAGAGCGGCTTCGGCTTCCTGGGCCTGCCAGGATCGGATCCCTCGCCGGTCGAACGGGTGGGGGCCGAGGTCAGGGAGCGCTTCGACGCGGTCGTGCTGGTGGGCATAGGGGGATCCTCCCTGGGGCCCAGGACGATATTCAGGGCCCTCTGCCACCCCTATCACAACGAGCTCTCCCGGGAGGAGAGGAGGGCTCCCAGGCTCTACTTCGCCGAGAACCCCGACCCCAGGAGCTTTTGCTCCCTGCTCGAGATGCTGGACCTGGGGAGAACTTGCTTCGTCTTGGTGAGCAAGTCCGGCTCCACCGCTGAGACGGCGGCCATAGCGATCTCGGTCCTGGGGGAGCTCAAGAGGGCCTTAGGGTCGCGCTGCGCTGATAACCTGGTGGTGGTGACCGACCCGGAGAGAGGGCCCCTCAGGGCCTTCGCCAGGGAGGTGGGTTGCAGGTCGCTGGAGGTGCCCCCGACGGTGGAGGGGCGCTTCTCGGTGCTCTCCCCCGTGGGCCTCCTTCCGGCCTCGGTCCTGGGGCTGGACCTCAGGGCCATGCTCTCGGGGGCGAGGGAGGTCCAGGAGCTCTTCGAGTCGGGTCCCCTCGACGGGGTCGTCTTTCGGATGGCCGCCGCCTGTTACCTGATGGACGTGGAGCTAAGGAGGCCCATATCGGTGCTTATGCCCTACGCCGACGCCCTCGAGGCCTTCGGGCTCTGGTACAGGCAGCTTTGGGCGGAGAGCCTGGGCAAGGGGGGCAAGGGGCAGACCCCCGTGAGCGCCCTGGGGGCGGTGGACCAGCACTCCCAGATACAGCTCTACAACGAGGGGCCCAGGGACAAGTACGCCACCCTCGTCCTGGTGGAGGACCTGGGGAGGGATTGGGTCATGCCAGATCCGAACGAGGGGGCCCTGTCCGACTTCTCCTACCTCTTCGGCAGAAGGATGTCGGAGCTCCTGCTGGCCGAGGCTGAGGCCACCGCCCTGTCGATGGCCGCCATGGGGACTCCCGTCTTGAGGCTTTGGATCAACAGGGTGGAGGAGAGGAGCCTGGGGGCGCTCTTCCAGCTCTACGAGCTGGTGACGGGGGTTTGCGGCTACCTATACGGGGTCAACCCCTTCGACCAGCCTGGGGTGGAGCTGGGCAAGCGCTACACCTACGCCATAATGGGCAGGCCGGGCTTCGAGGGCCTGCTCCCCGGGAGGTGAGGTCCTTGAAGGTGCTCTTCGCAGGCGAGGCCTTCGAGAAGATGAGGTCCTTCCTCGAGGGTAACCTGCCGGGGGTGGAGGTGATCACCTGCCCCAAGGGGGCCATCCTCGAGCACCTGGACGAGTCGGTGGAGGTCCTGGTCCCCCCCGGGCAGGTGGTGGACGCCAGGGCGATGGACAGGGGAAGGGGGCTTAAGCTCATCCAGCAGTGGGGGGT
>CAYRKT010000083.1:0-7354 GCA_964425005.1 uncultured Synergistia bacterium | reverse complement strand
CCTCCCCCTCCAGGCCCGTCCAGGAGCCCTCGGTGAGGCCCGTGGAGTTCGCCCCCCTGGTGCCCTCCAGGAGGGCGGAGGTCCCCTCCAACATCGAGCTGGTCCTGGACGTGCCCGTGACGGTGTCGGTGGAGCTCGGGAGGGCCTCCAAGACGGTGAGGGAGGTACTAGCCTTCGCTCCTGGTGCTGTGATAGAATTAGACAAGCTCGCTGGCGAGCCGGTGGACATCCTCGTCAACGGCAAGCTGGTGGCCAGGGGCGAGGTGGTGGTGGTGGACGAGAACTTCGGCGTCCGCGTCACCGAGATAGTCGCCGGGTCGGAGGCGGGCGCTTCGAGCGCCTAAGCCCAACGGGGGAGGTCTGGGGGGTATGGGAGCCAGGGTGCTGGTGGTGGACGATGCGGCTTTCATGCGGATGATGCTCAAGGACATCCTCACCAAGAACGGCTTCGAGGTGGTCGGCGAGGCGGAGAACGGCAAGGACGCGGTGGAGAAGTACAAGGAGCTAAAGCCCGACGTCGTCACCATGGACATAACCATGCCCGAGATGGACGGGGTGACCGCCGTCAAGGAGATAAAGAAGGTAGACCCCAACGCCAAGATAGTTATGGTGAGCGCCATGGGCCAGCAGGCCATGGTGATAGACTCCATAAGGGCGGGCGCCTCCGACTTCGTGGTCAAGCCCTTCCAGCCCGACAGGGTCCTGGAGGCCCTCCACAAGGTGCTGGGGGGATGAGAGGGCCAGGGGTGTGCCCCGTTGGATCCCATCTGGGGTTTCCTCCTGAAGCTGGGGCTTCTCGTCGGCGCGGTGGGGGCCCTTCTGTTTTTTCTCGCGCGGCATGTGGGTTCTAACCCGGCTTTCTTGGGGCGTTTTCTGGGCTTTGCCCCTGGCTTAGGGCGCTCTTCCGGTTCCCTGGAGGTCCTGGAGGTCTTGCCCCTGGGGGGGAGGCATTCCCTCCTGCTGGTGAGGGCGGGAAAGAGCTTCTTCCTCCTCTCGTCTGGGCCCTCCGGGGTTAGCTTCCTCTCCGAGGTGAGGGGGCTTGAGGCTCCTTAGCCTGCTGTGCTGGGCCCTGTTGCTCCTCCCTCAGGGGCTCGCCCTGGCCCAGGTGCAGGGTCCGCAGCCTCCCCTCCCTCCCCTTCCCAGGGTGACGCTGGGCTTCGATCGGGCCACCCAGCCCGGGGACGTGGCCCTGACCCTTCAGATCCTCGCTCTGCTCACCGTCCTTTCGCTCGCCCCCTCCATAGCGATGCTCTTGACCTCCTTCACCAGGATAGTGGTGGTCCTGAGCGTGGTGAGGAACGCCCTGGGGCTTCAGCAGATGCCCCCCAACCAGCTGATAGTGGCCCTCTCCCTCTTCCTGACCCTTTTCACCATGTCCCCCGTGGTGGATCGGGTCAACTCCGAGGCCCTTCAGCCCTTCCTGAGGGGGGAGATCCCCGCCCAGGAGGCCTGGGGGAGGGCTCTGGTCCCCATAAGGACCTTCATGCTCCGCCAGACGGGGGACGAGGAGCTCAGGTCCTTCCTGGAGATGGCGGGTTTCAGGGGGGAGGTGTCGCGGGAGGAGGTCCCCATGAGGGTGCTGATGCCCGCCTTCGTGCTCAGCGAGCTCAAGACCGCCTTCAAGATGGGGGTTTTGATATACATGCCCTTCATCGTGGTGGACATGGTGGTCTCCAGCGTCCTCATGGCCATGGGGATGATAATGCTTCCCCCCATGATCATATCCCTCCCCTTCAAGCTGATGCTCTTCGTGCTGGTGGACGGCTGGAACCTGCTGGTTCGCGGCCTGGTCCAGAGCTTCAACCTCTAGGGGGTGGCGAGGTCCCTTGACCGAGACGATGGCCCTGGACGTGATGGGCAGGTCCATATGGGCCACCCTGCTCTCCTCCATGCCGGCCCTTCTGGCGGCCCTGGCGGTGGGGGTGGTGGTGGGTATGCTCCAGGCGGCCACCTCCATCCAGGAGCAGACGCTGGTCTTCATCCCCAAGATAGTGGTCGTCCTCCTCGTCCTGGTCCTCCTGGGGCCCTGGATCTTCTCGGTCATAGAGGGCTACACCGTCGAGCTCCTGTCGCGCCTGCCCCAGATGGCCCCCAGGTGATGGGGTTTGGACGAGCTCGCCAGGGCCTTAGGGGGCTTCTACCTCAAGCTGGTCTTGGTATCGATGAGGTTCGCGGGTCTTTCTGCCACCGCCCCCCTCTTCTCCGGCGCTCCGCTTCCCTGGACGCTCAGGCTCCTGCTGTCGCTCCTCTTCGGCTTCGCCCTGCTGCCGGTGGTGTGGGGCGGGCCCCCTGACCCCCCCGCCGACGTTCACTCCCTGGCCCTCCTTGGGGCGAAGGAGGTGCTTCTGGGGGTATTCCTGGGGCTCTCGAGCGGTTTCCTCTTCTTCGTCTTCCAGATAGGGGCCTCCATATACGGCCTTCAGATGGGGCTCGGGATCATGAACGTCCTCGACCCCTACTCCCAGCAGCAGGTGGTGGTGACCTCCCAGCTCAAGTTCCTGCTGGCGCTGTGGTTCTTCCTGCTCTTCGACGGTCACCTCATGACGGTCTTCGCCCTGAAGAGGAGCTTCGACCTGATCCCTCCCCACTCCCTTCGCCTCCCCGCGGAGGGGCTGGCCGAGGGGGTCTCCCTCTTCGGGCGCCTCTTCGAGCTCTCCCTTCGGCTCTCCCTTCCCGTGGTGGGAAGCCTCTTGCTCGCGGACCTGGGGCTTGGGTTCGTCTCCAGGACGGTTCCCCAGCTCAACGTCTTCGCCCTGGGCTTCGCCCTGAAGATATCCCTGGGGCTTTGGGTTTTGCTTCTGACCTCCTCGGCGGTCTCGAGCTTCTTCTACTCCCAGCTCCTTCGCCACTTCGAGCTCTTCCTGTCCCTCCTTGGGGGGTGAGCGGCCCTTGAGGCCCTTCTCCCTTCAGCTCTTCGCCGAGGAGAGGAGCGAACCGGCCACGCCGCGCAAGAGAAGAAAGGCCCGGGAGGAGGGCAAGGTGGCGAGGTCCATGGATCTGACCGCCGCGGTGGCCTCGGCCTCGGTGGTGCTGGGGGGCTACCTGCTCCTCCCCCTGGTGCTGGAGTCCCTCTCCTCCCTCTTCCGCTTCGCCCTCGCGGCGATGGGAAAGGGGCAGAGGGCCCTCGAGCTGGACCTGGCCCACGCCCTGCTCTCCTCCGCCTGGGCTTTCCTTCGAAGCTCCCTGCCGCTGATGCTCCTGGGGGCTTTCTTCTCCGCCTCGGTCCTGGTCCTCCAGGTGGGCCTTCACCTGACGTTTAAGCCCCTCTCCCCAGATCTGTCCAGGCTCGATCCCGTTTCGGGCCTGAGGAGGATCTTCTCCCTCAGGTCCCTGGTGGAGCTGATAAAGGGCGTGCTCAAGGCCTCCCTGTTGCTCCTGGTCCTCTACCTGAACCTGAGGGCGGACCTTCCCGCCCTCTCCTCCACCCTGAGGATGGGGTTGAGCGCCGGCCTCTCCCTGGTGGGCTCTTCGTCCTTTAGGGTCCTGGTCCAGCTGGCGCTGGTCTTCCTGCTCCTGGGGTTCGCCGACTACCTCTACCAGAGGTGGGAGTTCGAGAGGTCGCTTCGGATGAGCAAGCAGGAGCTGAAGGAGGAGTTCAAGCAGATAGAGGGGGACCCCCTGGTAAAGCGCCGCATAAGGCAGAGGCAGAGGGAGCTCGCCAGGAGCAGGATGATGGCCCAGGTCCCCCGCTCGGACGTGGTGATCACCAACCCCACCTCCATAGCGGTGGCCCTCCGCTACGACCCGAAGGTGGCCCCCGCGCCGGTGGTGGTGGCCAAGGGGATGGGCTTCCTGGCCCAGCGCATCAGGGAGATCGCCGAGGAGTCGGGGGTGCCGATAGTCCAGGACGTACCCCTGGCCAGGGCCCTCTACGCCTCGGCGGAGGTGGGGGAGGAGATACCCCCCGAGCTCTACCGGGCTGTGGCCGAGGTCTTGGCCTTCGTCTATTCGGGAAGGGGCAGGTCTGTTCTATAATTTTCTTCTCGAGCGATGGGAGGTGATGTCCCCTTGGCCGCCAGGGCTTCCACCCCTGTGGCGGGAAGGCTCAGGTACGCCGACGTGATGTTCGCCCTCCTCTTGGTGCTGGTGGTGGTGATGATGGTCATCCCGCTGCCCACCTTCCTGGTGGACCTGCTGCTGGCCGCCAACATCGCCTTCTCGGCCACGGTGCTCCTGGTGACCTTCTACGTCAGGAGGGCCCTCGAGATATCCTCGTTTCCCACCCTTCTGCTCTTCGCCACCCTCTTCAGGCTGGGGCTCAACGTCTCCACCACCAGGCTCATACTCCTGCAGGGCTACGCCGGCAGGGTGATATCGGCCTTCGGGCAGTACGTGGTGGGGGGCAACTACGTGGTGGGGGCCATAATCTTCCTCATACTGGTGATCATCCAGTTCGTGGTCATCACCAGGGGGGCCGAGAGGGTGGCGGAGGTGGCGGCCCGCTTCACCCTGGACGCCATGCCGGGCAAGCAGATGGCCATAGACGCGGACCTCAACGCTGGGCTGATAGACGAGGCGGAGGCCCGGAGGCGCAGGGCCGAGGTCCAGCGGGAGGCCGACTTCTACGGGGCCATGGACGGCGCCTCCAAGTTCGTCAAGGGGGACGCGGTGGCGGGCCTCATAATAACGGCGGTGAACATCCTGGGAGGGCTGGCCATAGGGGTCTTCCAGAGGGGCCTCTCCCTCTCCCAGGCCCTTTCCACCTACGCCATCCTCACCGTGGGGGATGGGCTCTCCTCCCAGATACCGGCGCTTCTGCTCTCCACCTCGGCGGGCATAATAGTGACGCGGGCGGCGGGGGAGCACGACCTGGGGGCGGACGTGGCCTCCCAGCTCACCAGCTACCCCAGGCCCCTCTACCTCGCCTCCTTCCTGCTCCTGGGCTTCTCGATGGTGCCTGGTTTTCCCTCCCTTTCCTTCCTGCTCCTGGCGGCCCTGATGGGGTTTTTGGCCTACCGGGTCCAGAGGGAGGGGAAGGAGCTGGCCGCGAGGGAGGCCAGGCCCCCGGAGGAGAAGCCCAGGCCCAAGGAGCACAAGCCGGAGGACGTGATGCCCCTGCTGCAGGTGGACCCCATGGAGGTGGAGATAGGCTACGGTTTGATCCCCCTGGTGGACCCGTCCCAGGGGGGGGACATGCTCGAGAGGATAGGGATGATAAGGAAGCAGATGGCCCTGGAGCTGGGGCTGGTGGTCCCCCCCATCAGGATAAGGGACAACATACAGCTTCGCCCCTCCGAGTACGTCATAAAGGTGAGGGGGGCCGAGGTGGGGAGGGGGGAGCTCATGGTGGAGCACTACCTGGCCATAAACCCCGGCACCGCCGAGGAGGAGCTGGTGGGGATCCCCACCAGGGACCCGGCCTTCGGGATACCCGCCATCTGGATACCCCCAGAGCTTCGAGACCGCGCCGAGTCCTCGGGCTACACGGTGGTGGACGCTCCCTCCGTGCTGGCCACCCACCTATCGGAGGTGATAAAGCGGCACGGCCACGAGCTCCTCTCGCGCCAGGAGGTCCAGAGGCTCGTGGACGCGGTCAAGGAGAGCTCCCCCGCCCTGGTCTCGGACCTGATGGGGGTCCTGTCGCTGTCGGAGGTGCAGAAGGTCCTGCAGAACCTGGTGAAGGAGGGGGTTCCCATAAGGGATCTCACCACCGTTTTCGAGGTCCTCTCCGACTGGGGCAGGGCCGTCAGGAACGTGGACCTCCTGACCGAGAAGGTGAGGGAGGCCCTCTCCAGGCACATCACCAGGAGGTTCACCTCGGAGGACGGGGTGCTCTACGCCCTCACCCTGTCCCCCGAGGTGGAGAGGTCCCTGCAGGAGAAGGTGAGGCAGGACCAGTCCGGGGCTTTGGTCTTCGACGTCTCCCCCAGGGAGGTGCAGGACCTGGTCACCAGGGTGTCCAGGGCCTCCGAGGCGGCCACGGCCCAGGGGAGGGTGCCGTTGCTTCTGGTCCATCCGGGTGTTAGACTCTTCGTGAGGAGGGCCCTGGAGCCCTACCTTCCCGGGCTTCCCGTCCTCTCCTACTCGGAGGTCCTGCCCGGGACGGAGGTAAAGGTGCTGGGGGTGGTAAGCTAGCTTGAGGCTCTCTAGGAGGATACAGTTCGAGGCCTCCTCCGAGCGGGAGGCCATAGAGATAGCCAGGCGCCGCCTGGGGCAGGACGCGGTGATCCTCTCGACCCGCTGGGTGAGGAAGGGGGGTTTTCTGGGCCTCTTCTCCAGGCAGGTGCTGGAGGTGGTGGCCGGCCTCTACGAGGAGGACGAGGCCCCCAGGGCGGCGGAGGAGGTCTCGAGGACCCTCGAGTTCCAGAAGCTCCTGATGAGGAAGGCCTACGAGGCGGCCAAAGAGGGCGGGCCCGGGGGGGGAGGGGCCAAGCCCGCGAGTTCCGCCTCGAGGCTGGAGGAGGAGGTGAGGGAGCTTCGGGAGGCCTTGAGGTCGGTCCTGGAGAGGCTCAGCGGGGAGGGGGAGGTCCCACTCCTTCCCGCGTCGCTTAGGCCCCTCTACAGGAAGCTGCTCTCCAACGACGTGGCCCCCTCGGTGGCGGAGGAGGTGCTCAAGGACTTCGCCTCCTCCAGGCCCAGGGCCTGCGAGGGCCCCGCCGGGGCTGTGGAGGAGGAGCTCTTCGGCTTCGTCCAGGGGCTTTTCAGGCCCTTCCCGGGCTTTCCCCCTGGGCCAGGTCGGGTGGTGGTCTTCGTGGGCCCCACGGGGGTGGGCAAGACCACCACCATAGCCAAGCTGGCCGCCATAAACACCCTCTACGAGGGGAAGAGGGTCTCCCTGATCACCACCGACACCTACCGGGTGGCGGCGGTGGAGCAGCTTCGAACCTACGCCCGCATCATAGGGATACCCATAGAGGTGGTCTTCACCCCCAGGGACATGGTCGAGGCCGTATCGCGGCAGAGGGGCTCGGACCTGATCCTGGTGGACACGGCGGGGAGGAGCCAGAGGGACAGCCTCAGGGTGTCGGAGCTCAAGGCCTACGTGGAGGTCCTGGAGGACCCGGTGGTGGAGCTGGTGGTGTCGGCCAACACCAAGTACCGCGACGTGCTGGAGGTGGTGGACCGCTTCGGGGTGGTGCCCATCCACCACTTCGTCTTCACCAAGCTGGACGAGACCAACACCTACGGCACCCTCCTCAACGTCTGCTTCGACTTCGGCCGGCCCATATCCTACTTGACCACGGGGCAGAACGTGCCGAACGATATAGAGAGGGCCGAGCCCGTCAGGCTGGCTTCGCTGGTGCTCGGCAGGGAGAGGGTGGAGAGGGGGCCTTAGTCCTTGGAGGGGCTTGGGAGGCAGGCCGACAGGCTCAGGGAGCTCATCCGCAACAGCAGGCACGCGGTGGTCTCCCCG
>CAYRKT010000082.1:0-7375 GCA_964425005.1 uncultured Synergistia bacterium | reverse complement strand
GCCGAAGGCGCTCAAGCCCTCCTCTGGGGCTTGCCGCCCTGGGGGCCCGGAGAGGGTCGAGGGCCAGGGGGATCCCCACGGGCGGCCCGCCCCAGAGGAGGGCTTGAGCGCCTTCGGCGGAGATGGGCTTCGCCGGGAGGTCGGGGGGGGAGATCCACTTTCGCCCGGAGGAGATGGGTTTGCCGTCGCGGGGATGGACGTCTCGCGGGAGGATCTGTCCCCCCTCGCGTCGGGGGCTGAGACGGAGGGCGAGCCGAAGGCCTCCGCCGGGCTTGAAAGGTCCCCGGAGGGCTCGGGCGAGGCCTCCTCGAGCGCCCCGGAGGGGAAAGGTGCCCCGCGGGTCCACAGGTCCCCTGGGGTGGACCTTCGCGCCCCCAGGGAGCTAGCCCAGGCGGTCGACCTCCCCCTGGGCCCCTCGAGGGCCTCCCCGGAGGGGAGCTCGCCCCGGGGGGCCGATGGGAGGCTAAGGCTGAGGGACCTCCTCGGGAGGATGCCCCTGGGGGCCAGGGCGCTTTACGCCCTCAGGGAGCTGCCGGAGGGGACCCTGGGCGGTATAGAGGGGGCCCTGAGGATGGTGATCTCCTCCTCGAAGGGATTTGCCAGGCTCAAGGTATGGCCCCCTAGCCTCGGCGAGATGGAGCTCAGGGTGGAGGTCTCGGGCGACAGGGTGGAGGCCTCCTTGGGGGTAAGGAGCGCGGTGGCCTACGAGCACCTCTCCTCTCGCCTCGACGGCCTGGTGGGGAGCTTGAGGGAGGCGGGCTTCGGCGAGGTGAAGGTCAACGTGGGCCTCCTCCCGGACGGAGGGGATGGGTCCGGAGGTGCTCCTTCTGGGGGGAGGGAGAGGCCTCGTCCCTTCGGGCTAATGGGGGAGGGCCCTTCTGTCGAAACTAGTGGTGAGGAGGAGCTGAGCCTCCTGGGGGTCGTGTCTTCGGGCTCGTGCTCCGTGGAGGTCTGGGCTTAGGGGAGGAGGCGATTCGATGCAGGTCCTGAACCTCGGCGCGTTGGATTCCCCCGGAGCTGCGGGGGTGAGGGTGGGTTCTTCCAGGCTCGACAAGGACGCCTTCCTGAAGCTCCTGGTGGCCCAGCTCAGGTACCAGGACCCCACCGAGCCCCTGGACAGCAAGGACTTCATGGGCCAGCTCGCCCAGTTCTCGACGTTGGAGCAGATCGCCAACCTCTCTTCGGCGGTGAGGGAGATGCTCTCGCCCGAGCGGACCTTCGGCCTTCAGCTCCTGGGGAGGAAGGTGACCTATCTGACCGAGGACGGCAGCACGGCCTCGGGGACGGTCACCTCCATAAGGCCCAGGGAGGACGCCTCGGGCTTCGTCTTCGTCCTCGACGGGGGCAAAGCTCAGATCTCCTTCGCCCAGATAGTCGAGGTGACGGTCTAGTTCAGGGAAGGTCTTGCAGGCAACGGATTGCCCTTTGAACGCTAGTCTTTGGGAGGGATATGGCAGATGCTTCGCTCCATGTTCACCGGCGTTAGCGGTGTCAAAGGGCACCAGGTGATGCTGGACGTGGTGGGCAACAACATATCCAACGTCAACACCGTGGGGTTCAAGAGGTCCTTGGTCAACTTCCAGGACCTCCTCTACCAGACCAGCAGGGGTGCGAGCGCTCCCAGCGGCAACAGGGGCGGCGTGAACGCCCTGCAGGTGGGGCTGGGGGTCAAGGTGGCGGCGGTCGAGACCGTCCACACCCAGGGGGCCATCCAGTCCACCGGCAACCCCCTGGACATGGCCATCCAGGGGGACGGCTACTTCGCCGTGAGGGGGGGTGGCAACACCTACTACACCAGGGCCGGCAACTTCGTCATGGACGGGGCCGGCAACGTGGTGCAGGCGGGCACGGGCTACTACCTCCAGGGCTACCAGGTGACTGTGGACGCGGCCACCGGCGAGGAGGTGATATCCACCACCCTGAGCGACGTGCTGATCCCGGTGGGGAGCAAGCTGGAGGCGAAGGCCACCAGGAACGTCTGGTACAAGTGCAACCTGGACTCCAGGGTCAGCTCCTTCGTCCCCATGGGCTTCGACGAGAGGGACGTGGAGGTCAGGTACGGGCTCTCCCTGTCGGGGCTCGGCTCCACCGAGGTGACGGTCCGCTTCCAGGAGGTGGAGCAGGACATCGCGACCGAGGGCTTCCTGCGGATGGAGCTCCTCCTGCCCGGCTCCAACTCGCCCCTTCCCATAAGGATCTTCCCCGCCGGGGTCGAGCCGGATAGGGGCAAGGTCCTCTACGCCATAAGCTCCATCCACACGGCCGTCAACGTGCTCACCACCGGGGCCTTGCGGGTGGACATGGACAGGGATGGGAGCTTCGACTTCACCGTCCAGGTCAGGGACGGGGGGGTGCTCACGTTCGAGAGCCTCTACAGCGTCGTCAGCGCCAGGCAGATACATCGCTTCGACCTGTCCGACCTGGACGACTTCGGGATGAGGAGTTTCGCCGCTAACTCCGCGGGGCTGCAGCTGGGGTATCTCTTCGACTTCGACTTCCACCCCCAGGGCGGGGGCAACATGCTCCTCAAGGTTATCCAGATCAACAGCCCTGGCGCGGCGGCCCCCTTCTACTACCAGGTCTTCACGGTGTTGATGAACCCGGATGGGACCTTCAGGGAGATCCTGATGCCCTCCTCCTTCAGCTCCCTCAGGGCCTTCAGCGCCTCGACCATCTCGCTGGATCCCCTGGGCAGGTCCATCACCTTCAGGAGCTTCTACGACAGGACCCAGTCCCTCTCCATATCCCAGAGGCCCAGCTCCATGACCTCCAGCAAGATAGAGGTCTACGACTCCCAGGGCAACCCCTACACCCTGGAGACGATCTTCAGGAAGGTGGACAACAACAGGTGGGAGTGGAGGGTCTACATGCCCGACGACCCGAGCGTCCCGATGAGCGGCAACTTCGGCTTCGTGGAGTTCGGCCCCGACGGCCTCATCCGGAGCGGAAACCCCACCGATCCCCTGCGGATCTTCCCGCCCGGGGCGGAGGTCCTCTCCGTCAACCTGGACTTCGACGGGGTCAACTCCAGGACGGAGGGGGTCACCCAGTTCGGTTCCGACTTCTCCACCAAGGCCTACATGCAGGACGGGTATCCCATGGGGGTGCTCCAGAGCTTCAACGTCTCCCAGGACGGGAGCGTGGTGGGGGTCTACTCCAACGGCAGGAGCAAGGTCCTCTACAGGATCCCCCTGGCCACCTTCAACAACCCGTCGGGGCTCCTCAAGGTGGGGGACACGGTCTTCGCCGCGAGCACCAACTCCGGCGAGCCCGTGCTGAACCTGGCCCAGACGGGCGGGACGGGCTCCATACTGGGGGGTAACCTGGAGATGTCCAACGTGGACCTGACGGAGGAGTTCGTCCGTCTGATAATGGCCCAGAGGGGCTTTCAGGCCAGCGCCAGGGTGATCACCACCAGCGACCAGGTGTTGGAGGAGCTGATGAACATAAAGAGGTAGAGACGGTGAGCCCTAGATGATAGAGGTCTCGAGGCTTAACGGCAGCAGGCTATACCTCAACGCGGAGATGATAGAGTCGGTGGAGGGGACCCCCGACACGGTCATCACCCTCTCCAACGGCCACAAGTACGTGGTGGTCGAGTCCGTTGAAGAGGTGGTGAAGCGGGTGATAGACTATAAGCGCAGCGTGGGCTTCTGGTGCAGGTTCGGGTCGCAAGAGGGGGAGGAGAGGGGTTAGCGGGACATGGACCTGGCTACCTTCGTGGGCTTCGGGCTGGCCCTGATCCTGGTCATAGGGGGCATGTTCGCCGGCGGCGACATAGGGATCTTCATCAACGTGCCCTCCCTCCTCATAACCGGGGGCGGCGCCATAGGGGTCACCATAATGGCCAACCCCATGAGCAGGGTGAAGAAGGCCATAGGGATGGTCAAGAAGGCCTTCTTCTCCCAGGACGTGGACCTCATAGGGCTCGTGAGGACCATGGTGAGCTTCGCCGAGAAGGCCCGGAGGGAGGGGCTCTTGGCCCTGGAGGAGGACGTCTCCAAGCTGGAGGACGAGTTCCTCAAGAAGGGGATCCAGCTGGTGGTGGACGGCACGGACCCGGAGCTGGTCAAGTCCATCCTGGACACGGAGATAGGGCTTCTGGAGTCCAGGCACGCGGAGAACAAGGCGATGTTCGACACCCTGGGGGAGATGGCCCCCGCCTTCGGGATGCTGGGGACCCTGATAGGGCTGATCCAGATGCTCAAGAACCTGGACGACCCGGACGCGCTGGGGCCCGGGATGGCGGTGGCCCTGATCACCACCCTCTACGGGTCCTTCATCGCCAACGTGGTGGCCATACCCATAGCCAAGAAGCTCTCGGTGCGGAGCTCCCAGGAGATAACCGCCCGGGAGCTGGTGGTGGAGGGGGTGCTGGCCATCCAGGCGGGGGAGAACCCCAGGATAGTGGAGGAGAAGCTCAAGGTCTTCCTCCCTCCGGAGCTCAGGAGGGCTCTGGAGCGGGAGAAGGGTGAGGAGTGATGGCCAGGAGGAGGAGGGCCCCTTCAGGGGGGGCGGCGAGCTGGCTCACCACCTACGGGGACATGGTCACCCTTCTTCTCACCTTCTTCGTCTTCCTCTTCTCCTTCTCCACCATAGACGTGAAGGAGTTCAAGAAGATGCTCTTCTCCTTCAAGGGGGCCATAGGGGCCCTCCCCGGCGGGAGGACCTTCCAGGTGGACCGGCTGGTAGGGGCCGGGGCCAGGGGCAAGGACGCGGGGGAGTCGATCAGGCAGACCAGGGAGCTCCAGGAGGTGATATCGAGGCTCACCGGGATCCTCAAGGAGGCCCAGGCGGAGAAGCAGGTCTTCCTGAGGGTGGACGAGCGAGGGGTCACGGTGAGCTTCACCGGCGACCTCCTCTTCGACCCGGGGAGCGTCGAGATAAGGCCTGAGGGGAGGAGGCTCCTCTACAAGGTGGGGGAGACGATAAGGGTCCTCAGGAACCCCGTGGCGGTGGAGGGGCACACGGACGACGTCCCCATATCCACCCCGCGCTTCCCCAGCAACTGGGAGCTCTCCGCCGGCAGGGCCGCGGCGGTGGTGAGGTACCTGGTGGACGAGGTGGGGTTCGACCCGCTGAGGCTGCACGCGGTGGGCTACGGCCAGCACCGGCCGGTGGTCCCCAACGACGGGCCGGAGAACCGGGCCCTCAACAGGCGGGTGGACCTGGTGATCCTCACCTCGGAGAGGATATTCCCCTAGGGGGGTGAGGGGCTTTGAGGAAGCTGATCCTGGTGGCGGCCGTCTCCCTGGTGGTCCTGGTGCTGGGCCTGGGGGTGGGCTACTTCGTGGGCTCCAGGGTCATGGGCTCCAGGAAGGTGCTCGAGGGGGAGAGGGCCATAGAGCCGCCTGGTCCGACCTTCGAGGTGGGGGAGTTCAACGTGAACCTGGCCGACCAGGAGCCCCACCTGGTGAACTTCAAGCTGGTGCTGGAGCTCACCTCCCAGAGGGCGCTGCAGACGGTCTCAGACCCCTCCTGGGGTCCCAGGATCAAGAACGAGGTGATCGTGGCGGTCAAGGACAGGCGCTACGTGGATCTGCTCACCTCCGAGGGGGTGCTGGAGCTGGCCGCGGACCTGAGGAAGAGGCTCAACTCCATCCTCCCCTACGCGGAGGGGAAGCCCCCCGTGAAGGGGGTCTTCTTCACCCAGTTCCTGGTGCAGTAGGGAGGGGGTGAGGCGAGGTGGTCCCCGAGGTCCTCTCGCAGGCCGAGATAGACGCGCTCCTCAAGGCCCTCGCCGCCGGCGAGGTGGACGTGGCCGCCATAGCGCGGGAGGAGGTCCGGAAGATCAAGGAGTACGACTTCCGCAGGCCCGACAAGTTCTCCAAGGACCAGCTTCGGGCCATCCAGATGATCTTCGAGAACTTCTCCCGACAGCTCACCACCGCCCTCTCCACCCAGGTGCGGTCGGTGGTGCAGGCCAGCGTGGCCTCGGTGGACCAGATCACCTACCAGGAGTTCACCCGATCGCTGCTCTCGCCCACGGCCATATACGTGCTGGAGGTATATCCCCTGGAGGGCAACGCCATACTGGAGATAAACCCGGCCCTGGTCTTCGCCATAATAGACAGGCTCCTGGGCGGCAAGGGGGAGCCCCTGAGGAAGGCGAGGGAGCTCACCGACATAGAGCGGAGCGTGATGGAGCGGGTCGCGATGAGGATCCTGGAGCTGCTGGAGGAGAGCTGGACGAACATAGCCGAGCTTCGCTTCAGGATAGACTCGATGGAGAGCAACCCCTCCTTCGTCCAGATAGCCCCTGGGACCGACATGGTCCTGCTGGTGACCATGAAGATCCAGGTGGGTCAGGCCGAGGGGATGATGAACTTCTGCATGCCCTACTTCGTGATAGAGCCCATAGTGGACAAGCTGAGCTCCCGTTACTGGTTCGCCGCCTCCATAAAGAGGCTTCCCCCTGAGACGAGGGAGGAGCTCAGGCGGAAGGTGGAGAGGCTCAAGATACCCATCTCCGTGGAGCTCGGGAGGACCAGGCTGATGCTCTCCGAGGTCATGGAGATGCAGGTGGGGGACGTGATAAAGCTGGACGTGCGGGCGGACGAGCCCGCCCTGCTCCGGGTGGGCAGCAGGCCCAAGTTCAGGGTGGCGGTGGGCTCCAGCAGGGGGCGCTACGCGGTCCAGGTGGTGGAGCCCGTCTCTGAGGAGGAGCTGGAGGAGGCTGATAGGAGATGAGCCAGGACCTGTTGAGCCAGGAGGAGATAGACGCCCTCCTGAGGGGGGCAGGGCTTGCCCCCAGGGGGCTCTCGGCGAAGGAGCAGGAGGTCTTGAGGGAGGCCCTTTCGGTCTTCGCCAGCTCCGTGGTGGGGGTCTTGTCGATGCTGGCCGGCAAGGAGGTCTCCGGCGAGCTCTCCTCCCTCGAGGAGAGGTCCGCCGAGGAGCTCTCCTCCGCCCTGGCCGGCACCCACCTGCTCTACGGCTTCAGGTGGGATGGGGAGGTGTCCGGTCCCTCCTTCGTGCTGGCCTCGGAGCACGACGCCCTCGTGATATCCGACCTGATGATGGGAGGAAACGGGCTCGAGCTCCCGCCCTCGATGAACGAGCTCTACCTCAGCGCCGCCAACGAGGCCATGAGCCAGGCGCTGGGGGCCTCCGCCACGTCCCTGGCCAGCGTGGTGGGGGGGAAGCTGCTGGTGAAGGACGCCTCGGGGGCTCTGGTCGAGCCCTCGCCGGCCATGTTCGAGGGGGTAGAGGGCTCCTCCAGGCTGGCGGTGGGGGAGCTGTCCTTCCGCGTGTCGGAGGTCGGCGAGATCGCCCTCAGGCTCGCCATGCCGCTGGATGTGGCCAGGGCCTTCGCCGAGCGGATAACGGCGGTGCTCGCCCCGGAGGAGGCGCCCCAGGAGGAGCCGAAGCCCCAGCC
>CAYRKT010000081.1:0-7421 GCA_964425005.1 uncultured Synergistia bacterium | reverse complement strand
CGAGAAGCCCTCCCCCCTGAGGAGGCTATCCGCCGCTGGGTCCACCTCCCCCCCGGACGAAGGGGAGCCGAGCCTAAGTCCCACCGCCCTCCTACCGTCGGGCAGCGCCAGGGTGGTGGAGACCACCACGAAGTCGTCGCTCCCCTCGAGCCTCTGGAGGATCGAGCAATGGGACCTGGTGGAGGCCATCACCTGGTCCACCAGGGAGAGGGCCCCCTCCCCGCCGCTCAAGGGGGTAGAGCCCACGAACATAACAGGGACCTCCACCTCCCCCAGCTCCTCGCCGCCCACCCCCAGTAGCTTGAGCTTCCGCCTGGCGGAGCGGTCGAACCTGGCCCTGAGGGCGTCGCCCCCCTCCCCCTGGAGGGAGAGGTAGAGCATAGAGGCGAAGCCGATGTCGTTGGTCAACTTGGCCTCCACGGCCAGCCTGAGCTTCTCGGATATGGCCGAGGAGAGGGCCTCGAACTGGTCGCGAAAGCCCCTCTCCAGCAGCTCCACCATCCTGCCGCGCCCGTCCACCGTCTCGAGGAGCGACCGCAGGGCGTAGCTCTCCCCCACCTCCCTGGACCTCTCGGCCAGCTCCAGGAAGAGCCCCTCCAGGGCGGAGCCCATGGCCTCCATCCTAGAGGAGTACAGGTCCAGGGCCATGCGCTCCACCAGCGAGGAGGAACCCACGTAGAAGGAGAGGGAAAGGGCCAGGACGGCGACCACCACAAGACCTCCGGTGGAGAGGGGAAGCACGAACCTAAGGGAAAAGGACCTCCTCAACCGCAGACACCTCCTGGGCCGAAGGGAGTCTTCGAGGCCATCATAGGCCCATCCCTTAGGCTCAGGATGAAGCCTCCGTGAAGGCAAAGTGAAGAGGGGGGCCCCTCCTGGGGGTGCCCCCCTCTTCGGAACAGAAGGGGGTGGGATCAGACGTGGAGCTTATCGCCCATCACGTCGGCGTAGCAGAACCACCAGTCGTAGCCCTCGTACTGGGAGAGCCTCTTCATCGCCTCCTCCTCGGTGGTGGGAGGCGGCACTATGACCTTGTTGCCTATCAGCTCGTTGTTGGGCCAGTTGGCGGGCAGGGCCACCTTCTCCTTGTCGGAGAGCTGAAGCCCCTTGACCATCCTGAGGATCTCGTCCATGTTCCTGCCCAGCTCCTGCGGGTAGTAGAGGATGGCCCTCACCTTGCCCTCGGGGTCCACTATGAACACGGCCCTGACCGTGTTCTTGCCCTTGCCGGGGTGCAACATCCCCAGCTTCCTGGCTATCTCTCCCTGGTCGTCCGCTATTATGGGGAACTCTATCCTGTCGCCCAGCTTATCCCTTATCCACTCCACCCACTTGATGTGGGAGAAGACCTGATCTATGCTGAGCCCGATGAGCTCAGCGTTGAGCTTCTTGAACTCCCCGTACCTCCTCTGGAAGGCCACGAACTCGGTGGTGCACACCGGCGTGAAATCGGCGGGATGGCTGAAGAGAACGAACCACTTCCCCCTGTAGTCGTCGGGCAACACCTTGACTCCGTGGGTAGTCTTGACCTCCATCCTCGGGAAGGCCTCGCCTATCAAGGGTATCCTCTCCTCCACCGCAGCTCACCTCCACCTGTGATTATATGTTCACATATTTGTAACGACTACAATATAGCACCCCCCCGCTCGCCTGTCAAGGGGGGCTTGTCCAGGAGGAAGACCTCCCGGTAGACCTCATCCCTGCGGTCGCGAAGGACGGGGATGGCCCCCCTCGCCTCGTCGACCTCCTTCAGGTCCACCTCCCGACAGAAGACGCCCTCGCCGTCCGGGGACTCCAGGATCTCCTCTCCCCTGGGCCCCACGATCGCCGAGAAGCCGCCGAAGGAGGTCCCTGCGGACTCGCCGCAGGCGTTGCAGCCCACCACGAAGAGCTGGTCCTCCACGGCCCTGGCCCGAAGGAGAAGCCTCCAGTGCTCCACCCTGGCCGAGGGCCAGGCCGCCCCCACGAAGAGGGCCTTAGCCCCGGCTAAGGCCAGGGCCCTGGCGGCCTCCGGGAAGCGCAGGTCGTAGCAGGTAAGGACCCCGGCCCGGAAGCCCCCGGCCTCGAAGATCACCAGCCTTCGACCCGGGACCAGGTATTCGTCCTCCCCCATGGGCCCGAAGAGGTGGACCTTGTCGTAGTGCCCCACCGATCCCTCGGGGAAGACCACCAGCGCCCTGTTGACCAGACCCCTCTCGGTCCTGGCCAGCACGGACCCCCCCACGAAGCGAACCCCGAAGCGCCTGGAGATCTCCTCCAGGAAGGCCCTCTCCCTATCCCCCTCCGGCGAGGCGAGCTCCGCCGCCCCCTCGATGGGGTATCCCACGTTCCACAGCTCCGGCAGGACGAGGTAATTCGGAAGGCAACCAGCCTCGTAGGCCCTGTAGATGAGCTCCTCCACCCTCTCCATGTTCCCCTGGGGGCTCGCCGGGATCACCCTCATCTGGAGGAAGCCGAAGGATGTCCTCAAGGGGCCTCACCCCCGAAGGCCTCGTCCAGGAAGGCCTTTATCTGGTCGCGCACCCTCCTGAAGGCCTCCATCTTCTCCTCGTCGCTCCCCTCCACGGCGGCGGGGTCCTCGAAGGCCCTGTGGAGGTACCTCCTGGCGCCGGGGAAGGTGGGGCACTCCCCTCTGGCCCTGTCGCACACCGTGACCACCACGTCCACCTCTACGCCCTGCTCCAGGAGTTCCACCGCGCTCTTGGAGCGCTGCCCCGATATGTCTATCCCCAGCTCCGCCATGGCCCTCACGGCGTAGGGGTTGACCGAGGTGGCCACGGTCCCAGCGCTGTAGGCCTCGAACCTATCGCCGTAGTAGTGCCTTAAAAGCCCCTCCGCCATCTGGGACCTGGCGGAGTTGTGGGTGCAAAGGAACAGGACCCTGGTCTTCATCGCGATCTCACCCCCTCAAGCCCTCTCCTCACAGGGACCCCCAAAGTACCTCCGATGCCGTCCAGGACCGAGGCCAGGCCATGGGCCAGATCCCTGGCCTCCCCCCTAGCGACGGCCCCACCCCTGATCAGGACCTCCAGCACCCTGGCGCCGCAACCCCCCATCAGGGCGTAGTGGAGGGGCGTCCTCCCCCTGCTGTCGGTGGCGTTCACGTCGGCGCCGGCCTCCAGCAACAACCTCACCAGCCTCTCCTCGGCCCCCAGGAGCAGGGCCCACATCAGCGGGGTCCTGCCCTGGGGGTCTCGCTGGTCCACCGGAACGCCCCGCTCGAGGGCCCTCTTGAGGGAAGCCGCGCACCCGTCCACCACCAGACGGTGCAGATCCCCCGGTCCCTCGCAGGACCACCTCTTCCAGAGCTTAACCGCCCAACCCTTGACCCACCTGAGCACAGCTCACCCCTCCGAGTTCGAGGGCTAGCTCCAGCGCCCTCGAGGCGGCGAAAGGCTTCGCCCTCTCCAGACAGATCGCCCTCATCCTCTCGAGCTCCTCAACCCCGCAAAACAGCAACCACAACGCTCGCTCCGCCACCTCCTCGGGGGAAGAACGGAGGAAGAGGGCGCATCCAAGCCTCTGCAGGTGCTCGGCGTTGGCCTCCTCCTGCACGGGTATGCAGTCGGTGAGCAACATGGGCAGACCCATCGCCATGGCCTCGGTGACCGTAAGCCCCCCTCCCTTGGAGATCATGAGGTCCGAGGCAGCGTACAGAAGCTCCATCTCCCTCACGAACCCGAAGGCTCTGAGCGAGACCCCGCCCCCGAGCCCCAAACCCTCCAGCGCCGCCGACGGCCTGGACCTACCCCAAACCAGCAGGACGTTCAGCTCCGCGCCGGACATGGACAGCGCCTCCAGGATCCTCCTGACCCTCTCGGCCCTCATGGAGCTGGCCACGAGGAGCAGGGTCCTCTTCTCCTCCAGGCCGAGGACCCTGCGGGCGAAGCCCTTCTCCAGCCTCCTGGTGAACCTCCGGGAGATGGGTATGCCGGTGACGAAGACCCTGGAGGGATCGACCCCAAGCCCCAGGAGGTCCGAGGCCACCTCCTCCGAGGGGACGAAGTACAGGTCCACCCTGGGATCGAACCAGAAGCCGTGGAGGGCGTAGTCGGTGACCACCGAGGCCACCGTCCCCCTCCATAGTCCCCTCTCCCTGATCTCGCACATGAGGCTCGCCGGGGTGAAGTGGGTGCAGAGGCAGAGGCGCGGCGAGAGGGAGGAGACCAGCTCCCTGAAGGAGGAAAGCCTCCTGGTGAGCAAGCCCGCCGCCCACGACGACAGGAACCGACTCCTCGCTCGCCCGTCCGTGGCCCGGTAGAGCACCCCGCACCCGGCCTTGAAGCGCTCCCCCAGCAGGACGTAAAGGTCCCTGAAGGCCCACCTCAAAAGCCCATCGCCGAAGTCCAGAAGGTCCACCGCCCTGACGGAGAGGCCCCTTCTCGAGGCCTCCTCCTCGAGGGCCAGGGCAGCGCTCCTGTGCCCCCCTCCGGCGCTCACGTAGAGCAAGAGCAACACGTCCACCACCCCTGTCAGAGCACCCCCTGGGGCGCGCGCCCCAGGGCCCTGGACCTGCCGGACCACCACCCGGGAGCCCTGAGCCCCAGGAACTCGGCCACGGTGGGGGCCGTGTCCAGTATGCTTACCCCCTCCCCCAGGGGAAAGGGCCTCGAGGAGCCCATGCGACACGCCCAGGGGACCAGGAGGTCCCTCTCCCTGCCCCCGTCGTGCAGGAACCCCTCCCCGCCGTGGTCGCTTTGAAGTATAGCGAGCTCCAGGCCACCTCCCAGGGCCCCCAGCAGGACCGAGAAGGCCCTGTCCACCACCTTCACCTGCCTCAGGTACTCGTCGGACATCCACCCGTAGGCGTGCCCCACCTCGTCCACCGAGCCCATGTAGACGAAGAGGAAATCCACCCCCTTGTCCCTGGCGTAGCCCACCGCCTCCAGGCACACCTCCAGGTCCAGGAGCCTGTCCACCCCCATCCCCTCGAAGAGGAAGAGCTCAAGGCCCTCCCTGCCCCCGAGGAGCCAGAGGAGGGGCCTCCAGCTCACGAAGGCGGCGCACCTGAGCCCCTTAAGCAGCACAAGGTCCAAAAGGTCGGGCCTGGGATACCTGTCCCAGGAGGGATCCCTGTTGGACGCGACCCCGTGTGCAGATGGGGGGACCCCGGAGAAGATGGAGCAGAAGCAGGGGAGGCTGTAGGAGGGGTAGACGGATCTGGCCGAGAGGCTGTGGGCGCTTCCGGACAGGAAATCCCACATGCACGGGCTCGTCGAAGGGCCGATCGCGTCGGGCCTGAGGCCATCCACGACCACCAGAAGTATCATCAGCCCACCTCCCAGGAGACGCCTCCATGGTAGAGCCCCGGGGTGAAGATGCTATAAAGAGGCGCGGCGAGGGCGCACCGATCCTTAACCGGACAGGATCGCGATGATAAAATCATACCAGAGGGAGCGCGAGCGAAAAAGACCTCGGAGGACGGTGAGGCATATGGCTAAGGGAGGAGTGGCCATAGTTGGCGGGGGAAGAGGAGCCCTCGAGCTGATGAGGCTTCTGGAAGGGGTAGGGATACCCATCTCCATGGTCATGGACTTAAAGGGCGACGCTCCGGCCGTGGAGGAGGCCAGAAGGAAGGGGATAAGGACGACCACCAGCCTCGAGGAGGTCCTCAGGGCCAACCCCACCCTCATCGTGGAGGCCACCGGGAAGGAGGAGGTGGCCGAAGAGGTGGACCGCAGGAAGCCCAGGGGGACCAGCCTGCTCCGAAGCGACGCGGCCAAGCTCTTCTACCAGCTCATGGCCCGCCAGGTGGAGCAAGTCCAGGAGCTGGAGAGGGGGTTGTCCCAGCTCAGGGCTATAGGGGACAAGCTCTCCGAGGCCCGCCACTCCATGCTGAAGCTCGAGGAGGCCGTCAAGGGCGGCATATCCCACCTCCAGGAAATGTCCTCCCTGATCATGGAGGTCTTATCCCCCATCGCCGACGAGGCCTCCAGGCTCTCCGAGGCCATAGACGGGATCCAGAAGATCGCCAGGCAGACGAAGATGCTCGGGCTCAACGCCTCCATAGAGGCCGCCAGGGCCGGCGAGATGGGGAAGGGGTTCGCCGTAGTCGCGGGAGAGGTCAGCAAGCTGGCGGACGAGACCTCCAGGGCGGTCAAGGAGGTGGAGGGTACCATAGGGAGGATGAAGGAGAAGGTCTCCACCTCCAGGGAGGAGCTCGACCAGGTGGAGCAGAGGACCAGGGAGTGCGCCTCCTCCCTGGAGTCCATGGCCCAAAGCGTAAAGCACATGGAGGAGATGGTGGCCTCCCTGGAGGAGGTCATAAAGGCGCTGTCAAAGCTTGTGTCCTAGGCCACAGGGCCTAGGACACAAGCGGTATGAGCGGCGTCTGGTCGTAGCGGGGGGCGAGCTCCAGCGCCTTCAAAGTGGCCTCCAGCATGCTGGTGTGGTTAGCCAACCCCTTCCAGGCTATGTCGAAGGCGGTCCCGTGGTCCACGGAGGTGCGTAGGAAGGACATCCCCAGGGTAACGCTGACGGTGCGGTAGAAGTCGTAGGTCTTGGCGGCTATGTGCCCCTGGTCGTGGTAGAGGGAGAGCACCGCGTCGAAGACCCCGGTGAGGCCCATGTGGAAGACGCTGTCGGCCGGGATGGGCCCCACCACGTCGAGCCCCTCGGCCCTGGCCCTCTCGACGGCGGGGGAGATGTGGAGCGACTCCTCGTCGCCTAAGAGCCCCCCGTCGGAGGCGTGGGGGTTCAGCGCGGCCACCGCCAGCTTGAAGCCGGAGAACCCCAGGGCCCTCATGCAGGCGCAGGCCATCAGGATGCTCCTGTGGAGACCCTCGGCGTTCAGCTCCTCTATCGCCCTTCTGAGGGAGACGTGCCTGGAGTGGAAGAAGATCTTGAGCCCGTCCACGACGAACATGGTCATGTTCCTCCTAACTCCCCCGAGCTCCATCAGCATCTCCGTGTGCCCTATGAAGGGGATCCCCGCCGCCTTTATGGCCTCCTTGTTTATCGGGGCGGTCACCAGCGCCATGGAGAGTCCTCTCCTGCAGAGCTCCACGCCCCTCCTTATGAACTCGAAGGCGGCCCTCCCCGAGGTGGGGCTAACCCTCCCCTTCTCCAGCCCAAGCCCGCTCCGATAGAGGGCGCAGTCCAAAAGATAGAGCCTGCCCTCGTTCCTCCGAAGGCTGGAGACCTCCCCCTCAGTCACCGCCTCGACCTCCAGGTCCAGGCCCAGCAGGCTTAAGGCCTCCTCCACCACCACCCTGTCCCCCACCACCAGGGGTATCACGTCCTCCCTGCCCCTCATCTCCCAGGCGGTCCTCGCGACTATCTCGGGACCGATGCCGGACGGATCCCCCATGGTGAGCGCCAGCACCTTGACCTCCATGGTCTAACCCCTCCTCAAGAAGCTCAAGGCCTTGAGCAAACCGTCCTCTCCCCCCACCAGCCCTCCCTTGGTGGCTATCCTCAGC
>CAYRKT010000080.1:0-7501 GCA_964425005.1 uncultured Synergistia bacterium | reverse complement strand
GGGTGATGGCGGGAGGGTTGATCCTGGAGGCGGGCCCATCGGCGGAGGTCCTGAGGGAACCCCTTCACCCCTACACCAGGGCCCTCCTCTCTTCCTCCTCCCTCGAGGGGGACTCGCCCGAGCTGGTCGAATCCTCGGGTTGTCCGGCGGCAGGGCTGTGCGAAGATGCCTCCAGGGCCTGCCTCGAGGGGATCCCCCCTGAACGGATCGTCTCCGGGAGGAGGGTGAGGTGCCATGGGCTCCCTTGAGGCGAGGTCGGTCTGGGCCAGGGTGGGCTCCTTCCTCCTCAAGGGGGTGGACCTCAGGGTCCGATCCGGCGAGGTGGTGGCGGTGGTGGGGGTGTCCGGGAGCGGCAAGTCCACCCTCGGGAGGGTCCTCTGCGGACTGCTAAGGCCCCTGGAGGGCGAGGTACTGCTGGACGGAAGGCCCCTGCCGGAGCCCCGCTGGGGCAGGGTCCACCCCGTGCAGATGATCTACCAGGACCCCTACTCCTCCCTCCCCCCTCACAGGGAGGTCCTGGACCTGGCCCTGGAGATGTTCCTCTCCAGGGGGCTCGACCGCGGGGAGGCCCTGGACAGGGCCCTGGCCCTGGGGCGGGAGGTGGGGCTGGAGCTAAGGGCCCTCTTCGGGCTCAAGGCCCCGAACCTGTCGGGAGGTCAGAGGCAGAGGCTCGCCCTCCTGAGGGCCCTGTCGCTGGACCCGCCCTTTCTGGTGGCGGACGAGCCCCTCTCCATGCTGGACGTGGGGCTCAGGGCCGGTGTGCTCAGGGCCCTGCTTCGCTCCTGCAGGTCCAGGGGTATAGGGCTTCTGTACATAACCCACGACCTGGGGGAAGCGCGCTTCGCCGACAGGATCGTGGCCGTCTGGGACGGGATGGTGGTCGAGGAGGGGGAGGCCAGGGAGGTGCTGTCGAGGCCCTTGCACCCCTACGTGAGGCTTCTTTCTAGGGTCTTCGCCTCCCCCCTGGACGAAGAGGTGAAGGAAGGGGCGATCTTGGGGATAATCAAAGGGGGGAGGGGGCCCTCGGGCTGTCCCTTCGGCCTGGTCGAGGGGTGCGAGGCCTGCGCCCTGGGCGATCCGCCTCCCCTCAGGGAGGTGTACCCGGGGAGGTTTGCGAGGTGCCAATTCATCCGGGCGCCATCTTATTAGCGGGAGGGATGCGCTTTGTGCGGGATAGTGGGATACGTGGGCGGAAGGTCCGCCAAGGAGGTCCTCCTGGAGGGCCTCAAAAGGCTCGAGTACAGGGGATACGATTCGGCCGGCGTGGCCGTCCTATCTGACGGCAGGATAGGTTTGGTCAAGGAGGCGGGGAAGGTCTCCGAGCTAGAGGGGCTTCTTCGAAGATCCAACCTGGACGGGAGCCTGGGCATAGGGCACACCCGCTGGGCCACCCACGGGGTGCCCAACCAGGTCAACGCCCATCCTCACCTGGACGAGACCGGCAGGTTCGCGGTGGTGCACAACGGCATAGTGGAGAACTACGCCGAGATAAAGCGGGAGCTCGCGCGGGAGGGGGTTAGGTTCGCCTCCGACACCGACACGGAGGTGATAGTCCAGCTGGTATCCAGGCTCTACGGAGGGGATCTGCTGGAGGCCGTCAGGAGCGCCCTCCTCAGGCTTCGAGGCGCCTTCGCCGTCGCGGTCATCAGCGACATGCACCCGGGGGAGCTGGTGGTGGCCAGGAAGGGCTCCCCCCTGGTCTTGGGCCTCGGGGAGGGGGAGAACTTCTGCGCCTCCGACGTGACGGCGCTCCTTCCCTACACCAGGAGGGTGATCTTCCTGGAGGAGGAGGAGATGGCCCTGCTGAGGCGCGATGGCGTGTGGGTCTTCGGCTTCGACGGCACCCCTCGCTCCAGGGAGGAGCACCAGGTCCACTGGGACCTCTCCATGGCCGAGAGGGGGGGCTACGAGCACTACATGCTCAAGGAGATCAACGAGCAGGGCTACGTGGTGAGGGCCACCTGCGAGGGGAGGCTCTCCGCCGAGGGGGTGTCCCTGGAGCTTCCCTGGACGTCGGATTTCGCCAGGTCCATATCGGAGGTCCACCTGGTGGCCTGCGGCACCTCCTACTACGCCTCTCTGGTTGGGGAAAGGGCCCTGGAGCGATGGACGACCCTCCCCGTGAGGACCGACATAGCCTCGGAGTTCAGGTACAGGAGGGTTCACTTCAGGCCGGGGTCTTTGGTGGTGTTGGTCTCCCAGTCGGGGGAGACCGCCGACACCATAGGGGCCGCCAGGATGGCCAGGGCCGCCGGGGCCAGGACCATGGTGCTCACCAACGTGGTGGGCTCGACCCTCTACCGGGAGTGCGAAGATAAGCTGTTGCTCAGGGCCGGCCCCGAGATAGGGGTGGCCGCCACCAAGACCTTCATGGGACAGATCACCCTGCTCTACCTACTGGCCGTCTACCTGGGGAAGCTTCGAGGCGAGCTGAGCGCCGAGGAGGAGAGGGCCTTCTGCGAGGAGATGCTGAGGATGCCCTACAGGGTCGAGCTGGTCCTCGAGAGGGAGGGGGAGGTGAGGGCCCTGGCGGAGAAGTACCACCTCTTCTCCAACTTCCTGTACCTGGGCAGGGGGTTCTCCTTCCCCGTGGCCATGGAGGGGGCCTTGAAGCTCAAGGAGATATCCTACGTCCACGCCGAGGCCTACGCGGCGGGGGAGATGAAGCACGGCCCCATAGCGCTCATAGACGAGCGCATGCCGGTGATGGTGGTCATCCCGAGGGACTCCAACTTCGAGAAGACCCTCTCCAACGTCCAGGAGACCAAGGCCAGGAGGGCCAGGGTTATAGCGGTGGCCACCGACGGGGACGAGGAGGTCACCCACCACGTGGAGGACGTGCTTCGGGTCCCCCCCTGCGCCGAGGAGCTCACCCCCATGCTCACGGTGGTGCCGCTGCAGCTCTTCGCCTACCACGTGGCCAAGCTCCGCTGCTGCGAGATAGACAAGCCCAGGAACCTGGCCAAGAGCGTCACGGTGGAGTGAGGTGCTGGAGTTGTTGAGGTCGAGTTGTGGATGTGGGTGCGGCGGTCTGCCCGAGGAGGTTTCGGTGGAGCTGATCTGCCTGGACCTGGAGAGCTGCGATCGTTGCTCTGGGACAGCGCGGGCCCTCAGGGAGGCCCTTCGCCAGGTGGGTCTGGTCCTGGCTGATCTCGGCGTCCGCTTGAGCTTGAGGGAGGTGGTGGTGGGGAGCGAAGAGGAGGCCCAGGCCCTGGGTCTGGTTAGTTCCCCCACCATCAGGGTCAACGGCCGGGACCTGCAGGGTCGTCTCTTAGAGAGCCGTTGTCCCTCCTGCAGCGACATCTGCGGCTCGTCGGTGGACTGTCGGGTCTTCGAGTTCGACGGCGATCTGTACGAGGTCCCGCCTCCCGAGGTTTTGGCCAGGGCCATCCTGGAGGCCGCCCTGGGGCCCTCGGCTGGGGAGGAGAGGCCGCGCTCGCTGCCGGACAACCTGAGGAGGTTCTTCGAGGGCAAGAGGTACAGGTTTGGGGAGAGCTTCTCCCGTCGTCCCATGAGGAGGGAGGAGAGGGAGATAAAGGACGAGGCGGAGCTCAGGGCCATCCTGTCCAGGAACAGGGTCTTGAGGCTTGGGATGGCGGTGGAGGGCTTCCCCTACGTGGTCCCCATGACCTACGCCTACGACGGGAAGTTCTTGATCATGCACTCTGCGCCCGAGGGGCTTAAGCTCGAGATCCTGAGGGTCAACCCCCGCGTCTGCTTCGAGGTGGAGGAGGGGGTGGAGCTCTCTGAGGCCGATGATCCTTGCGGCTGGTCGGTCAGGTACACCAGCCTTATAGGCTTCGGGAGGGCTGAGCTGGTGGAGGACCCGGAGGAGAAGAGGGCCCTTCTGGGCAGCTATTTCAGCCTCGTCTCGGGCAGGAGGTGGGAGGTGCCGCCGAAGCTCGACCTGAGCGGGGTGGCGGTGATAAGGGTCCTCGTGGAGGTCCTCAGGGGCAAGAGGAACGGCTGAGGTAGGTGGGCGCGGGTGAGGGGCAAGCTCACCGTGCTGGACAGGTAGAGGTGCATAGGGTGTCTGTCTTGCGCCCTAGCCTGCTCGAGGGCCTGGGGCAGGGCGGTGGGGTTGGAGAGGTCGGCCCCGAGGGTCAAGGCCTACGTCGGGTTGGAGGGGGTCTTCTGGGTGAGGGTATGCCGGTGCTGTGAGGGCCCGGAGTGCGCCAGGGCCTGTACCACCGGGGCCTTGAGGCTTTCGGAGGGGGGTTCGGGGTGGAGCTCCTCGAGGAGCTATGCATCCGGTGTGGGGCCTGAGTCCTGGGTTGCGCTGCCTCGGCCCTGCGGTGGGACGAGGAGAGGAACCTTCCCGTCCCATGCAGGCACTGCGGCGTTTGCGCGAGCTTTTGCCCCACCGGGGTGCTCGGGATGAGGGGATGATGGCCTTGAGGTACAGGATGCTCTCGATGGACCTGTCCCCTGGCTCGTTCGAGACCTCGGACGTGGCCGATCTCTTCGAGGCCTGCCTGGGGGACAGTGGGGCCTTGACCAGGCTGGCCCTGGGCCTCCTTAGGCCCGGACCTGGATCCCCTATCCCCCGAGGCGCCCATCCTCATAGGAGTTTGGCCCTTCAGCGGCTTCTTCCCGGCCTCCTCTAAGGCGGTGGCCCTCTTCAGGTCGCCCCTCAACGGGGACCTGGGGTAGAGCCACGCGGGGGGTAAGCTGGCGCTGGCCATGGTCAGCGCGGGCTTCCACGCGTCGAAGATAACGGGAAGGGCCCCCTGGCCCCGCGTACCTCTCCGTGAGGGAGGGGGAGGTGGAGCTGGTGCCCTGCTCGTCCCTGTGGGACAGGAGCGCTTCCGCTGCCGGGCGGATCCTCAGGGAGGGGGAGGAGACCCCCAGGGTCAAGGAGTCCATAGCCAGGATAGGCCCCGCGGGGGAGAGGATGTCCCCCATGGCCTGCGTGACGGTGGACTCCTCCAGGCACTTCGGGAGGCTGGGCCTCGGGGCGGTGTGGGGCTCTAAGAACCTCAAGGCCTTGGTGATATCGAGGCCCAGGAGCCTCGAGCCGGCGGACTGGAGGGGCTACAACGCCCTCTACCGGGAGCTGTTCGAGCTCCTCGCCCGCTCGTACGACCACGAGCTGCTCTACGCCCCGGGCTCCAACCTGGGGATATCCAGGGCCGAGGAGGTCTTAAGCCTCCTGATCTTCGGGGAGAAGCAGGGATGGGACGCCATAAGCGTAGGGTTGACGCTCGCCTGGGCCACCTAGGCCTTCCAGAGGGGGGCCTGGCCTCTCGGACGCCGAGGGGCTGGTGTTGAGCTTCGGGGACGCCGAGGCCTACATGGAGGCTTTGAGGCGGATGGCCTCGGACTCGGGGTCCTGGGATTTGAGGAGGCCGAGGGCTCCCCGAGGGAGAAGGCCCAGGCGATCCTGGGGATGAAGCACATCCTCAAGGAGAGGCTAGGCTTCTCCTTCGAGGGGAGGAGGTTTCCGAGAAAGCTCCTGGGGGTCTACACGGGAAGAGGCCCCATCTCGGAGGAGGACTTCGCCGAGAGGCTCAGGATATACGCCTCCCTGGTGGAGGAGGACAAGCGCAGGGTCAGGGCAGCCCTCGAGCTGCCCTGACCCCCGGAGGGCGGCCTCCAAACCCCCCATGGACGATCGACCACTGCCCCCTCTCCAGCGCCCTCGGCCCGAAGCGTCCGGGGGGTTGACTTTATAAGGCAATGCTTATATTCTTATATTGTGGCCTTAGGTACTCTCTCAGAGGGGGAGTGGTGTGTTTTGCAGGAGGCGACCTGTGTGGAGCCCCTCATGTTCAGGGCGGCGGAGGTGTTAAGGGCCCTTTCCCATCCCGTGAGGCTCAAGGTGGCCTTGACCTTGATGGAGGGCGAAAGCTGCGTCTGCAGGCTCTTGCCTCGCCTCGGGGTCAGCCAGCCCAACCTATCCCAGCACCTGGCGGTGATGCGCTCCGCGGGCGTGTTGAGGTCCAGGAGGGAGGGGAACGTGGTGTTGTGCAGCCTATGCGACGATCCCCTGGTGAGGTCGATACTCGAGGCCCTCGCGGGCTCGATGGAGGAGGTGAGGTGAGGTGTTCGATCTCAGGAGGTTTTCCCTCATCGTGGGGGTCTTCCTGCTCCTCTACTACCTTCCGGTGGACCCCCAGGTGCTGTCTAAGGCCTTCGTGGGCGGCGTCTCGATGCTCCACGACTACGCCAGGGATCACGTGTTGCTCTGCCTGGTGCCGGCCTTCTTCATAGCCGGCACCATATCCACCATGCTCAGGAAGGAGGCGGTGCTCGGGCTACTGGGGCCCGAGGCCAGCAGGTTCGTCTCCTATCCGGTGGCCGCAGTGGGCGGCGCCGTTTTGGCGGTGTGCTCCTGCACCATCCTGCCCATATTCGCCGGCATCTACAGGAGGGGCGCCGGCATAGGGCCGGCCACCACCTTCCTCTTCGCTGGGCCAGCGATAAACGTGGCGGCCGTCTTCCTGACGGCCCGGGTCCTGGGCTTCGAGCTGGGGGTGGCTAGGCTCGTGTCCACCCTGAGCGCCGCGGTGCTCATAGGCCTCGCCATGGAGCTCCTCTTCCGGGAGAGGGGAAGCGGCGGGTTGGTCCAGGCCTCCTCCACCGAGGTTAGCCCCTTGAAGGGACTTTCCTTCTTCGCCCTCCAGATGGCCTTCCTGGTCCTCAGCGGCCTGAAGGTGGATCCCCACCTGAAGGCGAGCGGCATGACCGTTTTGGCCCTGGCCATAGCGTCCATGGCCTCCTTCGGCTTCAGGCGCGAGGAGACCAGGGCCTGGCTGCTCGAGACCTGGGACCTGGCGAGCAAGATGCTGCCCTACCTCTTCTTCGGGGTCTTCCTGGCGGGCTTCGTGACCGAGCTCATGCCGAGGGAGCTGGTGGTGTCCCTTCTGGGCAGAAACGACCTCTCCTCGACGCTCGTGGCCTCCGTGGTGGGGGCCCTGACCTACTTCGCCACCCTCACGGAGGTGCCCATAGTGCAGGCCCTGAGGTCCCTGGGGATGGCGGACGGGCCCACCCTTTCGCTGCTCATGTCGGGGAACTCCCTTAGCCTTCCGAGCATGCTCGTGATAGTGGGCCTCCTCGGCAGGAGGAGGGCTTTCGTCTACTTCGCCCTGGTGGTGATCGCGTCGGCCCTGATGGGCTTGGCTTACGGTATACTGGTGGACTGAGGGAGGTGCGTGGCTCTTGAGGAGGATCGAGGTCTTCGGAATGGGTTGCGCCAGGTGCAAGCAGGTCTTCGAGGTCATGGAAAGGGCGGCCAGGGAGCTGGGGATCGAGCACTCCATCGAGAAGGTGGAGGACCTGAAGGCCATGGCCGAGAGGGGTATCCTGGGGACCCCGGCAGTGGCGGTGGACGGGAAGGTGGTCCTCTCCGGCAGGATCCCAACCCTGGAGGAGGCTAAAAAGCTCCTGTCCTGAGCGAGAGTCCCCCATCAGGCTGCGGCGGCACAGAAACGGGCCCGAAGCCGGGCCCGTTTCTGTGCCGCCCTCTTCTGTGAGATAATATGGGCCGGGGAGGGGG
>CAYRKT010000079.1:0-7529 GCA_964425005.1 uncultured Synergistia bacterium | reverse complement strand
ACCCCGAGCCCCTCCCCCTCCGCCTTCTTCAGGTAGGTGAGGAGCCTGGCGATCTTGGGCTCGAAGAGGATGGGACCCTCGGGAAGGCCCTCCAGGCAGCGCTGGATTATCTCCATCGACTGCCAGACCTCCTTGAGGCGCACCAGCAGCCTGTCGAACACGTCGCCCACGGCCTCCTCGCCGAAGTCCTGCGGGACGATGGGCCTCACCTCCACCTCCGCGTAGGCCTCGTAGGGGTTGCCCCACCGCTCGTCCACCCTGACACCGCTGGCCCTGGCGGTGGGGCCCACGGCGCAAAGCCTTATGGCGTCCTCCCTCGGGAGGGTTCCTACCCCCCTCATCCTGGCCTTCACCGACGGGTCCTCCAGGAAGATCTCCTCGAAGGCGGGGAACTCCAGCCTGTAGTAGTCCACCATCTCCCGGATGGCCCTGGCCACGGCGGGGGTCACGTCCCTCCTGACCCCCCCTATCTGGCCCACCCCGTAGTTGACCCTGTTGCCGGTGAGGGCCTCCAGCACGTCCTGCACCTTCTCCCTCAGCTCCATCCCCAGGTGGAAGAGGCTGTCGAAGCCCATGGTGTAGGCGGCGACCCCCGCCCACAGCAGGTGGGAGTGGATCCTCTCCAGCTCCAGCACGATGGTCCTTATGAACCTGGCCCGCCTGGGCACGTCTATCCCCGCCGCCGCCTCCACCGCCTGGAGGAAGGCGGCCACGTGGGTGAAGGAGCAGATGCCGCAGATCCGCTCGGCCAGGTATATGATCTGGACGAGGTTCCGCTCCCTGCCCATGAACTCGATGCCCCGGTGGACGTGGCCGCTTCGGACCCTGGCGCCCACCACCCTCTCTCCGTCCAGCTCCAGGTGGACCCACACGGGCTCCTTGAGGCCCACGTGGATCGGCCCTATGGGAAGCTTGTAGGTGGGACCTCCCATCGAGATCACCCCTAGGAAAGATCCTTCACCAGCTCTGGGCCGGGGGCGCGCTCGTCCCTGCGCCACGGCAGGGCCAGCTCCGGAAAGCCGTCCGGCACGAAGGCCTGCCCCTCCACGGGAAGCCCCTCGAAGCGGACCCCCAGCATGTCCCTTATCTCCCTCTCCGGGTAGTCGGCGGCCGGGACCAGGTCGTATAAGGAGGGGAGGACCAGCTCGCCCTTGGGCAGGCGGACCTTCAGGTTCAGGAAGAGCTGATCCCCCCTGCCCGCCTCCCTGAAGAGGACGAAGTGGTAGTTCACCTCCACCGCCTCCCCCAGGTCGTCGCCCGACATCACTATCAGGTGGGGGAAGTCGAAGCCCATGAGGAAGGACACCACCTCCCTCACGCGGCCCGGCTCCACCTCCACCCAGGCCTCCTGGGCGAGCGGCAGGGTCCCCCCGTCGGAGTAGTTGGCGTACCTCCTGCCCCTGGAGATGACCCTGACCCCCTCGAGAGATCCCTCCAGCGCCGACAGCAGCTCGCCCGCGTCCGCCCTCCTCATGAAGCCACACCCCCGCTCAGGAGGGCCCTCCTCCGCTCCTCCAGCTTGAGGATCGCCTTGGCGGCCCCCTCTATTATCGCCTCGGGCCTGGGCGGACAGCCGTGGACGTAGACGTCCACCGGTATCACCGCGTCCACGGGGCCCACCAGGTTGTAGGACCTGTAGAACACGTCCCCCGAGGCGCCGCAGTTCCCGACCACCACCACCATCTTGGGATCGGGCACCTGCATGTAGACCCTCCTCAGCTTGTCCTCCATCAGCCTCGTGACGGGCCCCGTCACCACCAGGACGTCGGCGTGCCTGGGGCTTCCCACCAGCTTCATCCCGAAGCGCTCCACGTCGTAGCGGGGGCTCAGGGCCGCCACTATCTCTATGTCGCACCCGTTGCAGGAACCCGAGTTGAAGTGGAACAGCCAGATGGACCTGGACAAAAACTCGAGACCTCTAGCCAGAGATATCAAGCTATGCACCCCCAAAGCGTCACATCACACGAGCAACGCCAGCACCCCGAAGAGGGCCAGGACCCCCGCCGTGAGGGCCACGTAGTCCTGGAGGAAGCCGGTGTGGAAGGCGAACAGGAAGTCGTAGTACCTGGAGAGCGCCCTGGTGAAGCCCCAGTAGGTGGAGGCGGCGGGGAACCTGTACTCCCTCGGGTCCTCCGGCACGGGGTGTCCGGCGTTGAAGAACTCCTCCTGCTCGGTGCCCACCTTGTAGTCGCCCCTGCCCAGGGACCTGAAGTAGATCGTCATGGCCAGGGCCAGGGCGGCGAAGAGGATCCACCAGCCCACCGACCAGTATCCGGATCCGGTGTAGATGGCGCCCACTACATACCACCCCCCATGACGGCGGCTATGTAGGCGCCCCTGTCGGCCAGGGCCCTGGCCGCCGGCATCACCATGTGCTCCAGCACCGGCCCTGGCAGCAGGGACAGCCCCGCGATGGCCAAAGCCAGCAGGGCCATGCCGGCGAGCATCGGGGCCGGGACCTCCCTGACCTCCGACAGCTCGGGCAGGGCCGGCCCCAGGAAGGCCGACTGGAAGATCTTGACGAAGGAGGCGAGGGTCAGCACGCTGGTTATCATCCCCACGGCCGCCAGGAAGGGGCTCAGGGCGTAGCTGGACTGGTATATCAGCAGCTTGGAGGTGAAGCCGTTCACGGGGGGAAGCCCGGCTATGGCGGCCGCGGCCAGGGCGAAGAGGGAGGCCGTCTTAGGCATGTTCCTGGCCAGCCCTCCCATCTGGTCCAGCATCCTGGTCCCGGCCGAGTAGTACACCGCCCCGGCGGTCAGGAAGAGCAGCCCCTTGTACATGGCGTGGTTTATCACGTGGTAGAGCGCCCCCCCTATGGCCACCAGCCCGAAGGACTCCATCCTGGCGGGGGAGAGGGAGGCCACCAGCCCCACCCCGACGCCCAGGAGCATGTAGCCCGTCTGGGATATGGCGTGGTAGGCCATGAGCCTCTTGATCTCCTTCTGGACTATGGCCATGGTGACCCCCACGAACATGGAGAGAAGCCCCAGCACCACCAGCCCCCAGCCCAAAAGGGGTGCCACCCTGGGGAGGCCGAAGAGGGAGAAGCTGGTCCTGAAAAGCCCATAGAGGCTAGCCTGGCTGACCGACACCAGGAGGGCGCTGACGCAGGAGGGGGCCTCCCCGTAGGCGTCGGGAAGCCACATGTGCATGGGCACCGCCCCGGCCTTCATGGCCAGGGACCCGAAGAGCAACGCCATGGCCACCTTGTCGGCCACCCCCAGGTCCACCCGGGAGGCTATGGCCGCCATGTTCAACACCCCGTGGTTGCCGTAGAGGAAGCCCGCGGCGAAGAGCACCATCAGGGCGGCCACGGTGGAGACCACGGTGTACTTGAGCCCCGCCTCTATCGCCTCGGGCCGGTCGCGCCAGAAGGCCACGAGCCCGTAGGAGGCCACCGAGGCTATCTCCAGGAAGACGAAGAAGTTGAACAGGTCTCCGGTAACCTCCATCCCCAGCATCCCCGCCACCAGGAGGAAGTAGAGGGAGGCGAACTTGTCGAAGCCCGAGAAGCGCCTCATGTAGGGGACGGCGAAGAGGGCGCAGGCGAAGGCCACCAGGGAGCCGCTGGCGGCCATGAGCGCCGATAGGGCGTCCACCTCCAGGACTATCCTTATGGGGAGGCTCATCCCCGAGGGCAAAGCTAACCCCGCCCTCTCGGCCCCCATGACGTAAAGCTGAGTCCCGCCGACCGAGACCCTGTGGAGCAGGGCGGCCGCCACGGCGAAGGTAAGCCCCGAGAGGACCGGCAGGAGCAGCTCCACCCACCTCCTGCTCCCCTTCCCCACCAGCGGGGCGCTGAAGGCCCCAAGGAGCGGAAGCGCCAGCAACAACGCGGGAAGGTGCTCGTCCAGTCTCATCCTCTCAACCTCCTGATCTGCTGGATGTCCAGCGTCCCGTAGTGCCTGTAAGCCCAGACCACCAGGGAGAGGAGCAAAGCGGTGGTGGCTAGCCCTATGACTATGGCCGTGAGGGTCAGGGCCTGCGGCGTGGGGAGGACCATCGCCTCCCTGGAGGCCAGGGTGTAGACGGGTATGCCCCCGCCGCTTCGGTATCCCAGGACCACCAGGAAGAGGTTGGCCGACGCCTCCATCACCGTTATCCCCAGGGCTATCTTGAAGAGGTTGTGCTCGAAGAGCACCATGTAGAGCCCGCACAGGAAGAGGACCGCCACCGCCACGTAGGGCATGCTACCGGTCATGGCCTCTCTCACCTCCGTCGGGGACCACCAGCCTGGCGAGCGCCATGTAGACGGTTATGAGGGTGAGCCCCGCCACCACCTCCATGCCCACCGACAGGTTCATCAGGGCCACCGTGCCGCCCGTGGCCAGGGCCCCCTCGTTGGGCCCCACGGGCACGGACCCACCGAAGAGGATCGATCCGCTCCCGGCCAGGAAGTTGTGGAAGAAGGTCCTCCCCATCCCCAGGAGGCCCAGGAGCCAGAAGAGCAGCAGCCCCAGGCTCTCCACCGTCGAGAGGAACCTGGAGCTGACGCTCTCGCCGAAGGCCCCCTCGCCCAGGCTGGCCATCAGCGCGGCGAAGAAGGTGGCGAAGACCGCCCCTCCCTGGAAGCCCCCTCCGGGGGTGAGGTGCCCGTGGACTATCACGTAGGCCCCGAAGACCAGGACGAACCAGCCGAAGACGCAGAAGACGGACCTGACCACCACGGACATGGGCTTCATCCCCTGACACCCCCCCTGAACAGGGCCAGCACCGAGCACACGGCGGTGAACAGCACCGCCGCCTCCCCCAGGGTGTCGAAGCCCCTGTAGTCGAAGACTATGGAGGTCACCACGTTGTTGGTGGCCCGCTCCGCCTGGGCGTGGGCTATGAAGTAGTCGTCCATCCGGGAGTCGGCCGGCTCGCCGAAGGGCCTGAGCCCCCCCAGGCCGGCCAGCATCAAGCCCCCCAGCAGGAAGAGGGAGAGCAGCTGAAAGGCCCTGGAAACCCTCACGGCAGATCACCCCTCTTGTCGCGGCAGGCCCGCATGGCCAGCACGTATATGGTGATGGTGAGCCCCGCCCCTATACCCGCCTCGGCTATGGCCACGTCGGGGGCCTGGAGCAGGTAGAACTCGAGGGAAAGGAGAAGGCTCATCGCCGAGACCGCTATGAGGGAGTAGACCACCTTCCTCAGGGAGGCCGCCGCCACGGCGCAGGCCATTATCGACAGGAGCAGGACCTCGTGCAGCAAGTTATCCATCCTCTTTCCCCCTCCTCTCCTCCAGCCTGTCCACCACGGCCCCCCAGGGCCTTATGCCAGCCCTGTGGGCGGCCCTGGCGAGGGCGTGAGACCCCGTGGGGTTGGTGATGAGAAGGGCCATCAGGGCGAAGAAGGCGTGGATGGCCAGGGCCATCCCCCTCCTGGAGGCCAGGTCCCCGGCCACCAGGAACCTGAGGAGCCCGTAGACTATCACCGCCCCGGAGGTGAAGATGCTGCCGAAGGTGGTGCACTTGGTGGTCCCGTGCAGGCGGGTGTAGACGTCGGGGAAGCGGTAGAGGGCCACCGTGCCCAGCAGGTTGAAGGCCACCCCCACCACCAGCATGGGCAGGACTACGGCGGATATCACCAGGTCCATGGCCTAAAGCCTCCTCTCCAGGTAGCGGGCTATGAACAGGGTGCTGACGTAGGACAAAGCCCCATATACTATGGCCACGTCCACCATAACCACCGAGTCGTAGTAGGCCCCGAGGGTTATCATGGTGGCCATGACCAGCGTGTTTATGGAGTCCAGCGCGACGGCCCTGTCGGCCACCGTGGGACCCCAGAACAGCCGGCCCACCATCAGCAGGGCCGCGAAGACCAGCACGGCAGAGGCGATACCGAAAAGGTAGGCGCTCATTCGGCGATCCTCCTCACCCAATCGGGGAAGTGCCCGCACACCTGCTCCACCGGGGGATCCTCCTCCCTCACGTATATCCAGTGGACGAAGAAGTCCCCCGTCTGCTCGTCCACGTCCACCGTGAGGGTGCCAGGGGTGAGGGTGATGGAGTTGGCGAGCAACATCCTCCCCAGCTCGGTCCTGAGACCCGGGGATATGCGCACTATCCCCGGCCTGAGCTCCCCAGTGATCACCCGCTTGGCCACGTCTATGTTGGCCTCCGCCATGGCCCTGGCGAAGGGCCCGAACAGATACCTCAGGAGCGTGCCCCAGCGGGAAAGGGACATCATCCGCATGTCGGAGCCCTCGGCGAAGAAGCGATGGGAGAGCCTGGCGGACAGCAGCGCCACCAGGGCCCCCACCACCAGCTCTGAGAGCTCCACGGCCCCTCCCGTCCAGACCAGGAGCAGGTAGGCCGCGTAGCACACGCCGAAGGTGACCCAGAAGGACAAAGAGACGCACCCCCTTTCGCGCTTAAAAGCTCAATTTTTCTAAAACTTCTCGCGGAAAATCATATCACAAAAGGGTCGCCGGTGGCTAAGCCGTCCCCGACGCGTGGACCACCCCCCGGAGGGAGAGGGCGAGCCCCTCGAGCCTCTGGAGGGCGCGCAGGCAGAGCTCCCTCTCCTCCTGCGGGAGGGAGGGGTCGAAGAGGACCAGCCCGGGCTCGTCCCCCCTCGCCAGGGAGATCAGGTCCCCGAAGAGGCGGTCGAAGCGCAGGGCCATGCTCCTGTCCCCCAGGAGGAGGGAGCCGAAGGCCAGGGAGGAGAGGGAGCAGAGGCGCTGGAGGGAGCGGAGGACCAGGGGCCTGCAGCGCCCGAGCCCGGCCAGCCCGGCCCCCAGAAGGGCCTCCTCGGCCCTGGCCGCCTCGAGGAGGGCGGTGCAGGCCGATGCCAGCCTCCCTCGCCTCTCGGGCTCCACCCCGAAGGCCTCGAGGGAGTAGGCCAGGCACTGAAGGAGGAGGGCCCTCGAGGCCATGGCCAGCTCGAGGGCGTCCCCCGGGACCTCCTTCCCCTCCTCCAGGGCCCCGGCGGCGAGGCAAAGGGCCCTCTCCATCTGGTTGCAGGCCCTCCCGAGCTCCCTCTCCACCAGCTTCACCACCACCTCGCCGGCCTCCAGGATGTCCGGGCCCAGGAAGCGGGGCCTGGACAGCGACTCGTAGGTACCCTCCGGGACCAGTAGGTAGAGCAACCTCATCCCCCTCTCGGCCAGGGGTAGGGCCACCAGCGCGTTGGCCGAGGCCACCGCGGCGTGGACGAAGGGCAGCGCCATGGGCGCCGGGCTAAGTCCCAGGGCCACGCAGGCCGGCAGGGCCGGCAGGACGAAGAGGGCTTTGTAGAGGAAGCCAGCCAGGGCGAGCCTCCTGGCCTGGCTCATCCTCCCCAGGGACAGGAGGAGGGCCGTCGCGGAGGAGCCCAGGTGGGCCCCCAGGACGAGGGGGACGAAGGCCGCCGGCTCCACCAGCCCACCCCTCGCGAGGGAGACGAAGAGCCCCACCGCGGAGGAGGAGCTGAAGAGAAGGGAGGAGGCCAGAAAGCCGAAGGCCATCTGCCCCGCGGGCCCGAGGCGGCAGAGGGACAAGGCCCCCTCCACCAGCGCGGGGGGGGCGTAGGAGGCGAAGGAGGAGAGCAAGTCGATCCCCATC
>CAYRKT010000078.1:0-7861 GCA_964425005.1 uncultured Synergistia bacterium | reverse complement strand
CCCAAGCCCCTCCCTCTTCAGGAACTCTATGCAGGATTTGGCCTCCTCCAGGTCCCCCACCACCACCCAGTGGATCCTGCCCCCCAGGAAGGCCTCCAGGGCCACCTCCAGCCCCCTGGGCACCTTGAGGATCTGGGAGACGGTCCTGGCGCGAACCCTGACCCTCCCGAGCTCCACGGCGGAGAGGAGCCTGGCCACCGGAAGGGGAGGGCCGCCCCGAAGGAGATCCTCCCTCCTCTCCTCGAGCTCCTTCTCGAGGGAGGCGGCCTCCCTGCGCAGGACCCCCATCCTGGAGGAGAGGGCCTCCCCCTCCCTCATCAGGGCCTCGGCCCTCGCGGAGGCCTCCTCCAGCCTGGAGAGCAAAAGCCTCCTCTGGGCGAAGAGGGAGGCGTAGCGCGAGGCCAGCTCCCGGAGGGAGCGCTCGTAGAGCTCGAGCTCGAGGAGAAGGGAGTCCCTCCTCAGGGCCAGGGCCTTCGCCCTCTCCCTCCTCTCCTCGAGCGCCTCCCTCAGGGAGGAGGCCCTGACCTCCTTGAGCCTGAGCCTCTCCTCGAGGAGGTCCAGGTCCAGGCCGGACCTGCGCGCCTCCTCGAGGGCAGAGCGCACCTCGAGGAGCCTCGCTGAGATCCCCTCAAGGCGAAGGGACAGCTCCTCCGCGGAGACCCTCTTCTCCTCCACCGCCGAGCGAACCTCCTCGAGCCTTCGCCAGCACCTCCTGGAGAGGAGGAAGGCCTCCCTGTAGCGAAGGCCCAGGAACTTGAGGGACTCCACGATCCTTATCCTCTCCGCCAGAAGGGCGTTCCCCTCCTCCCTCAAACCCTCCAGGCGGGAGGAGAGCTCCCTCGAGGTCCTCTCCCAGGCCTCGACCTCCTCGCAGCTGAGGAGCATCCTCCCCCTGGCCTCGTGAGCCCTGCGGAGGAGGCCGAACCTGCTGGATCTGAGGGCGCCGAGCCTCCTCCTCAACTCCTCCATCCTGGCCAGGACCAGCTGCCCCTCCAGGGCGCGAAGCTCCTCCGAGAGGGCCCTCTTCCTCCTGGCCCTCTCCGCCTGCGGCTCTATCTCCCTGAGCCTGTGCCTCAGCTCCGCCATGAGGTCCCCGAGCCTGACCAGCCTGGCCCTGGCCTCGTCGAGCTCCAGCTCTATCTTGCTCCTCCTGGACCTTATCGCGTCCACCCCGAAGAGCTCCTCGAAGTGGGCCCTCCTCTCGGCGGGGTTGGCCCTGATGAGACCAGCGACCGCTCCCTGCCCTATGAAGCCATAGCCCTCCCCCCTTACCCCGAGCTCCCTCTTGAGCTCCGAGAGCTCCAGGAGCGAGGCCCTCCTGTCGCCCACGACGAGCTCCACCCTGCCCTCCAGGTCCACGCTCCTGGAAACCCTCACCCCTCCCAGCGAGAGGGCCACCGAGGCCTCCCTCCTGGGGGGAAGCGAGGCGCTGCCGGCGAAGATCAGCTCGGAGTAGCGCGACACCCTCATGGCGTGGGGGTTCCTCTCGCCCAGGGCCCAGCGCAGAGCGTCCAGCACGTTGCTCTTGCCGCTCCCGTTGGGGCCCACCAGGGCGACCAGGGGGGCCTCGAGGGATATGGAGGTGGGCCTGGCGAAGCTCTTGAACCCGTCCAGCTCAACGAGCTTTAGAAAGGACACGAAGTCCCTCCCCCTCCAGGGCCCTGACCCTGGCCAGGGCCTCCTCCACCCCTCCCTGGAAGACCAGCCTGAACCTCCCCCAGGAGGCGCCGGAGGGGCAGACCAGGAAGAGGCGAACGCCCATCTCCTCCTCCCAGCTCTCCAGGAACACGTCGAGGACGAAGGAGGCCACCTCCGGGTGCATCTCCACCACCAGGGCCTCGCTGGGGCTCGACCTCAAGACCTTGCGGAGGAAGCGCTTGAGCCTCATGGAGACCACCTCCTCCCTCCACGTCCACCCCTCGCCGCCGCAGCACGGACAGCTCCTGCCCAGGACCGACCTGAGGTCGCTCCTGGACCTCTTCCGGGTGATCTCCACCAGGCCGAGCCCCGTAACCCCGAAGACCCTGGGCTTGGCCCGGTCCTCCCTGAGGAGCTCCTCCAGGTAGGATATGAGCTCCCTCTTGTCCTCCTCCCTGTCCATGTCGATGAAGTCCACCACCACGATGCCCCCTATGGCCCGAAGCTTGAGCTGTCTGGCTATCTCCAGCGCCGCCTCCCTGTTTATCCTAACTATCGTGTCCCTCACGTCGAGGCCCGAGACGAAGCTGCCGCTGTTCACGTCTATCACCGTGAGGGCCTCCGTCTGGTCGAAGACCAGATAGCCGCCGGAGGGGAGGGGGACCCTCCTCTGCAGGGCCCTCTCTATCTGGGCCTCCACCCCGAAGTGCTCGAAGAGCGGTGTGGCGCCGCGGTAGAGCTTGACCTCGGGCGCCCTGGAGAAGGCCCTGGCGTATCGGGAGACCAGCTCCCTGGCGAGCTCGAAGTCCTCCTCCGAGTCCACCACCACCTCCTCGAAGGAGGGATCGAGCTCGTCCCGGATCACCTGTCCCAGCAGCCCGGAGTCCCGATAGACCAGGCACGGGGCCTTGAGGTACTGGCTCTCCCGCTCGATCCTACCCCAGAGGGAAAGGAGCTCCCCCAGGTCCTCCCTCAGGAGCTCCGCGTCCACCCCCATGGCGGCGGTCCTCACTATCAGGCCGTGCCCCTCTGGCCTAAGGGATAAGGCCAGCTCCTTTAGCCTCCTCCTCTCCTCCTCGTCCTCTATCCGCCGGGAGACGCCGACCACGTCGGAGCGCGGGGCCAGCACCAGGAACCTGCCCGGTATGGATAGCCTGGTGGTCACCCTGGCCCCCTTCTTCCTCCTGGCGACCCTCACCACCTGGACCATGACCTCCATCCCGCGCCGAAGCGGTCCGCGGGCGTCCCCCAGGTAGAGGAAGGCGTTCCTCCCGTCCCCCAGGTTGACGAAGGCAGCCCCCATGCCCGGCAGGACCGAGTCCACCCTGGCCTTGTAGATGTCCCCGGCCCTCTGCCTGTCCCACATCCTCTCGACGAAGAGCTGCTCCAGCTCCCCGTCCCTGAGGATGGCTATCCTCTGCTCCTCTATGTCGAAGGAGTTGACCAGCAAGCGCCTCCTTACCTCGCCCATCGAGATCCACCGTCCACCCTCAGGCGAGGGAGGAGGGCCCTGAAGGCCCCGTCGAACCGACCGCACCCTCTCCTCGCCATCTCCACGTCCTCCCAGCCCGATGCCAGACCAGCCGTCCTGAGCTCGTCCACCAGGGCCCTGAGGCTGAAGCCGAAGGGGTCCTGGTGCACCAGGACCAGCCCCCCCCCGCAGGGGCGATGGGAGAGGACACTTCGCCAGAGCCCCGAGGAGCTCAAGGAGGCTAAGACCTCCTCGGGGCCCCTGGAGGAAACCCTGAGGAACACCTCGGCGCTGTCTATCGCCTCCGACAGACGCCCCACTGCCTCGGAGAAACCGAGGACCGATATGCCGAGGGGCTCCACCTCCCTCCAGGGCGCAAGCAGCAGCTCCTCCAGGCTCGACACCCTGAGCCCCACGTCCAGGACCTCCGCGCACCCCACCACCCCGATGGGCAGGGGCGGCCCCAGCGAGACCCTGGGGTGGGGGGACATACCACCCGTCATCTCGAGGGAGAAGCCCGCCCTCCGAAAGACCCTGGAGAAGAGGGGGGGAAGCTCCACGTGCCGCACGAAGACGGCGGGGCCCCACTTGGCGAAGAAGCAGCGGACCATCAAGGCAGGGAAGACCTCCTGTAAGGGCAAACCAAGACCCCACAGCCTCCGCAGCTCAGGGGGCCGCACCGGGGGGTGGTCCTCCCCTCCAGGGCCTTCCTCCACTCCCTCTCCAGGAAGGCCCTGTCCACCCCCACGTCCACGAAGTCCCAGGGCAGGGGCTCGTCCAGTCCCCTACCCCTGGCGTAGGCGAGGGGATCCACCCCAGCGAGCTCGAAGGCCCTATCCCATATCCCCGCGTCGAAACGATCCTCCCAGGCCTCCATCCTGGCCCCCAGCCTGTAGGCCTGAAGGATGGCCCTGCCCACCTCCCGGTCGCCGCGGCAGAGGACCCCCTCCAGGTAGGAGAGGCGCGGGTCGTGGTAGCTCACCTGCACGTTCCTGAGACCGGACAGGGCCCTCTTCACCCTGAGCAACCTCTCCCTCGACTCCTCGGGGGAGAGGGCCTCAGCCCACTGGAAGGGGGTGTGGGGCTTGGGCACCAGGGTGGCGAGGCTTAAGGAGACCGACCTCCTTCCCCCGAAGGCCCTGGCCGCCCTCGAGGCCTCCCTGGCTATCTCGACTATTCCCTCCAGGTCCGACTCCGTCTCGGTGGGGACCCCCACCATGAAGTAGAGCTTCAGCCTCTCGAAGCCCGAGGCGAAGACCCCCTCTATCAGCCTCCTTATCTCCTCGTCGGTCACCTGCTTGTTCATGACGTCCCTTATGCGCTCCGTGCCCCCCTCCGGGGCGAAGGTGAGGCTTCCCTTCCTCCCCAGGTCCAGCCTCCTGGCGAGCTCCAGGGAGAAGGCGTCCACCCTGAGGGAGGGAAGGCTCACCCTCACGCCCATCTCCCGAAGGCTCGGGGACAGCTCGTCCAGGACCTCCATCAGGGAGCTGTAGTCGCAGCTGGACAGGGAGAGAAAGCCCAGCTCCTCCCAGCCGGTGCTGGAAAGAAGCCTTCTGGATATCTCCACGACCCTCCCGGCGCTCCTCTCCCGCACGGGCCTGGTGGTGAAGCCCGCCAGGCAGAACCGACAACCCCTGGAACAACCCCTGAAGACCTCCACCGATACCCGATCGTGAACTATGGGGGAGGAGGGGACTATGAGCCTGTCGGGGTAGAAGGCCCCGTCCAGGTCCGCCACGACCCTCCTCCTGACCCTCCTCCTCCCCAGGGCGGGGACGTAAACCCCCTCCAGGCGAGACAACATCCCCAGGAGCTCTCCCCTGTCGGTTCCCTTCGGGCGGTGCTCCAGGAGCAGCTGCGAGACCTCGGGCAGCAGCTCCTCGCCGTCCCCGAGGAGGAAGGCGTCGAAGAAGTCGGCCATGGGTTCGGGGTGCAGGGCCCCCGGCCCTCCCGCCACCACCAGGGGGTGCCTCTCGTCCCTCCGGGAGGAGAGCACAGGTATGCCCCCCAGATCCAGGGACGCCAGGACGTTGGTGTAGTTCATCTCGTGCTGCAGGGTCACGCCCACCACGTCGAACTCGAGGAGGGGCCTTTTGCCCTCCACCGAGAGGAGGGGCCACCCCCTCCTCCTCAGGAGCTCCTCGGCGTCCGGCCACGGGGCATAAGCCCTCTCCACGTCCACCCCCGGCAGGGACTTCAACAGCCAGTAGAGGATGGAAAAGCCCAGGTAGGACATCCCCACCTCGTAGACGTCCGGGAAGAGCAGACACCAGCGCAGACGAGCCTCCTCCTTAAGGGGGGGGACGCCCCACTCGGAGGGGGCATACCTGAAGGGATCCTTCAAGCCTCTAAGAGCGCTGAGGGGGTATCCCAAGCCCATCACCCGACCGCCCTAGACGCTTCCCCTTCTAACGCTCTCCACCAGGCCTAGGGACATAAATACGGTCAGGAGGGCGCTCCCGCCGTAGCTGAAGAAGGGGAGCGTTATCCCGGTCACGGGGGCCAGGCCCATGGTCATGGCTATGTTCTCGAAGAACTGTAGCAAAAGGAAGGAGAAGATCCCCACCACCAGGAGCTTGCCGAAGCCGTCCCTGGCGCCGTCGGCGACCCAAAGAAGCCTGAGCAGGAGGAGGAAGAAGAGCACCACCACCAGGGCGCTCGGGAAGAAGCCGAACTCCTCGGCGAAGACGCTGAAGATGAAGTCCGTGTGAGGCTCCGGCAGGAACCTGAGCTTGCTCTGGGTCCCCTCCATGAAGCCCTTGCCCCAGAGCCCACCCGACCCCACCGCTATGCGCGCCTGGATCACGTTGTACCCGGCCCCGAGGGGATCCACGTAGGGGTCCAGGAAGACGAGGATCCTCCTCTTCTGGTACTCCTTGAGCACAAAGCGCCACAGCACCGGCAGGGAGGCCAGCCCCCCTCCGAAGAGGAGGGCCAGGTACCTGATCGGGATGCCCCTGGCGAAGGTCACACAAAGCCATATGAAGGCGTAGACCAGGGCGGTGCCCAGGTCCGGCTGGAGGAGCACCAGCGAAGCCGGCAGGGCCACCAGGAGGACCGAAGCCGAGAGGTCGACCAACCCCCTCGGATCCCTCTTCTCCCAGAAGGCCGCGAGCACGAGCGGCAAGACCACCTTGCCCAGCTCGGAGGGCTGCAGGTTGACAGGGCCCAGCGAAAGCCAGCGGCTCGACCCACCCGAGACGCGGCCGAAGGCCAAGACCAGCGCCAGGAGCGACAGGAGGACCACGTAGAACAGCCCCGAGAGGTGGACGAGCCTCCGGTGCTCGACCCTGGAGGACAGGAGGTAGAAGATGAAGCCCACCCCGAACCAGACGAGCTGCCTCAGGAAGACGTGAAGTCCTCCTCCCTTGAAGCTGAAGGAAGCGCTGTAGAGGGCCAAAAGCCCTAGGGAGCTCAAAACCCCCACCAGCGCCAGGGTGATCCAGTCCAGACCTCGCAGGAAGGAGAGAAGGGCCTCCTCGGCCCTATCGGCCGCTCCCAAGGGGCTAACCCCTCCTCACCCCCTTTATGGGTATGTTCGCCACCAGGGCCACGGAGCGCTGGTCCTGCATTAGCTCTATCCCTATGTGCTCCTCGTCTATCACCAGGTACCTGTTGAGGAGCTCCACCAGGTCGGCCCGAAGGCTCCTCAGGACCTCGGGCGACACGTCGGTCCTGTCGTGCATTATGACCAGCTTTAGCCTCTTCTTGGCCACCTCGGAGCTACCCTCGCCCTTTCCGAAGAGCAGGCGAAGCAAGTTCAACCCCATCACCCCTATCTCAGGCCCATTACCCTGCGGAGCCTGGCCCAGAATCCCTCTCCCTTGAGGGAGTTAAGCTCGTCGAAGGGGACCTCCTCGCCCAGAAGCCTCCTGGCCACGTTGAAGAAGGCCCTGCCCGCCGGGCTCGAGCCCTCCAGGGTCAGGGGTTCTCCCCTGTTGGTCGAGACTATGACGCTCTCGTCCTCGGGTATGAGCCCTATCAGGTCCACCGAGAGGATCTCCAGCACGTCGGAGACGTCCATCATCTCCCCCTGCCTGACCATGTGGGGCCTTATGCGGTTTATTATCAGCTTGGGGCTCCCCTTGCCCATGGACTCGAGCATCCCTATGATGCGGTCCGCGTCCCTCACCGCGGAGACCTCAGGGGTGGTGACCACCAACGCCCTGTCGGCCCCCACTGAGGCGTTCCTGAAGCCCGACTCTATCCCGGCGGGGCTGTCCACCAGGACCACGTCGAACTCGGACCTGAGCTCCTCGCAGAGCTTCACCATCTGCTCGGCGCTCACCGCCTCCTTGGTCCGGGTCTGAGCGGCCGGGAGCAGGAAGAGCCCCTCCACCCTCTTGTCCCTCACCAGGGCCTGCTGGAGCCTGCAGCTGCCCTCCACCACGTCCACGAGGTTGTACACTATCCGGTTCTCCAACCCCAGCACCACGTCCAGGTTCCTGAGCCCTATGTCGGCGTCCACCACGGCGACCTTCTTCCCCAGCTTGGCGAGGGCCACCCCCAGGTTGGCCGTCGTCGTGGTCTTGCCCACACCCCCTTTGCCAGAGGTGACCACCACCACAGTGCCCCTCATCTAACACCAAGCCCCCCTCCAGAGAGCTACTTGCCCAGCGGGTGAAAGGCCAGGTCCGACCCGGAGATCTCAAGCCAGAAAGGCCCCTCCAGGTGGAACTCCTCCCCCACGCCGGCCACCAGGTTCCCTATCCTCACCTGCCCGCCCCTGACCCGAAGGGCGGCCACCAGCCC
>CAYRKT010000077.1:0-8125 GCA_964425005.1 uncultured Synergistia bacterium | reverse complement strand
CTCAGGACCCCTCCTCCCCCCGGCACGCCCCTCTTCGAGCCCGACCACTTCCTGCTGGAGCGGATAAGCGCCGACTGGCCCGGCAGGTTCTACCTGGGCTACGCCTTCGGCACCAGGGTGGGGGTCCCCTTCGGCCTCAGGCACTTCGGACCCCACTCGGAGGGCGGATGGGGCGAGGCCCAGTTCACCGGGATCTTCGGCGGGACCGGCTCCGGCAAGAGCGTCTTCGCCGCCTCCATGGCGGTGGGCTTCGCCAGGCACCGTCCCATGAGCGTCCTGCTGGTGGACCCAAAGGGGGAGTTCTACGACGACAAGCTGGGGGCCGCGAGCCACCTCTCCTTCAGCCTCCACGCCCTCGTCCGCGCGGCGGGAAAGCGCTTGAGGCTGGTGAGGATATGCGACGTGGCCCTTTCCAGCGCCATCACCTTCGCGAGGCTTTTGCTCTCCAGCACCCCCTTCCCCACCGTCGCGGGCCTGGGCAAGGACGAGGCGGTGGTCGAGCTGGAGAGGGTCCTGGTGGAGGAGCTGTCGAGGGGGAGGAGGACGGGGGGCAGGGAGCTGCCCGCCGTAGAGGCGTTCAGGGATCGGCCTTTCACGCCCGAGGTGGTGGAAAGGGAGATCGTCCCAATCCTCGAGAGGGTGATAAGGAGCACCTACGTGCAGAGGACCAGCGCGGAGGAGAAGGTCGCCAGGCTTCGCCAGCTGGAGGTGCAGGAGGAGCTGGCGCGCTCCCTGGAGGCGATAAGGAAGGGTTACTTCGCCACCTGGCTCGAGGACGGAAGGAGGAGGAAGACCCTGCAGGAGGTCCTGGCCGAGCTCCTGGAGGAGAGATCGTTCCTGATACTGGACATGAGCAAGGTCCTGCCCCCCGGCGCCGAGGGTTGGTCCGATGGGCTAGAGGACCTGCACCAGCTCGACAGGAGGAGGCTGGCCGAGAGAAACAGCCCGCTGATACTGAGGGACGTGTTGCTCTCCCTGCAGTTCCAGGCGGAGAGCCTGTATCGTCGGTCGAGGGGTAAGCTCCTCAACTGCCTGGTGGTGATCGACGAGGCCCACCAGTACGCCCCGCGGGAGGTCTTCGGCGACACGGAGGAGGAGAGGAGGCACCTCAGGGACCTTCGGGCCACCATCAGGGACACGGTGAGGATGGCCAGGAAGATGGGCCTGGGCATGGCCTTCATAAGCCAGACCACCACCTCCATAGACGGCGAGCTCTTCAAGAACCTCCACAACCGGGTCTACGGCTTCGGTATGCTCCACGGGGCCGACGCCCAGGTCATAAGGGAGCACGAGGGGGACGAGGCCTTCGAGGCCTACTCCTCCATGCCCAACCCCAAGCAGACGGGCAGGTACGGCTACCTGGTGTCGGGTCCCATCGTGGCGCTGGGCTCCGCCACGGGAAGCGCCGTCCTGATCGAGGGCTTCGGGGGGGACGAGGAGCTCGCCTCCCACAACGGGCTGGACCTGGAGGAGGGGAGGAGGAGGCTCAAGGAGGACGAAGCGGAGCTGGCCGAGAGGTTTTTGGAGGCCCCGGTGCCGGGCATATCGCTCGAGGCCCCGCCCCGGGGGTCCGACTGGCTCGAGGACGAGATGCCGATCTGAGGGCGCGAGGAGGGGGGCTTAGATCGCATGGGTTACAGGGCTGTCGACGAGGGGATCGTGCGAAGGCTCGCGGAGATCGTGGGGGAGGAGTGGGTGAGCACCGACCAGGAGAAGATCAAGGCCTACTCCTACGACGAGGTCCACCCGCAGTTCTGGGACAGGCCCTACCTGGGGGAGGTGCTGGTGCTCCCCAGGACTGCCCAGGAGGTCTCTCGGATAATGAGGCTCGCCAACGAGGAGATGATCCCGGTGGTCCCGCGAGGGGCGGGCACGGGGCTGTCCGGAGGGTGCGTCCCGGCCCTGGGGGGGATAATACTCTCGCTGGAGAGGATGAACTCCATCCTGGAGATAGACGCGGTGAACATGGTGGCCGTGGTGGAGCCCGGGGTGATAACGGCCGAGATCAACAAAGCACTATCCGGGACGGGGCTCTTCTACGCGGGCGACCCCTGCAGCGGGGACGTCTCCACCATAGGGGGCAACGTGGCGACCAACGCCGGCGGGAACAGGGTCGTGAAGTACGGGACCACCGGGGACAACGTCCTGGGGCTAGAGGTGGTCCTGCCGGACGGCTCCATCCTGCAGCTTGGGGGCAAGAGGAGGAAGGACGCAGCGGGCTTCGACCTGGTCCACCTGCTGGTGGGCTCCGAGGGAACCCTGGGGGTCATAACCAAGGTGATATTGAAGCTCGTCCCGGCCCCCAAGGGCTTTGCGGCCCTCCTGGCGCCCTTCGGGAGCGCCGAGGAGGCGGTCGAGATGGTCTTCAAGATCTCCTCGAGGCTAGGGGTCCTGCCCTCCTCGGTGGAGTTCATGGACAGGAGGGCGATGGAGCTGGCCAGCAGATACCTGCAGGCGGAGCTCCCGGGGCTTGGGGCTGAGGCCTCCCTGATAGTGGAGGTGGACGGCGAGAGCGAGGAGGCGCTCTCCTCCCTATACGAGAGGGTGGGAGAGCTTTGCCTGGAGGGAGGCGCCATCGACGTATTCGTGGCCGAGGACGCGAGGACCAGGCAGGAGGTGTGGAGGGCGAGGAAGGCCATACCCGAGGCGGTGATGCACTTCTACAGGTTCTACGCGAAGGAGGACATATCCGTCCCCACCTCGGAGGTGCCGAGGCTCATCAGGGCGGTGGAGGAGGTATGCGCCCCTCTGAAGCTGGACTTCGCCAACTTCGGCCACGTGGGGGACGGAAACGTCCACGTCAACGTCCTGGTGCCCGACGAGCGAAGCTCCTGGAGGGACGACCTGGAGAGGGCCAGGGCTGAGCTCTACCGCAGGGTCAAGGAGATGGGCGGGACGCTCACGGGCGAGCACGGGGTGGGGCTAAAGAGGCGAGACTACCTACCCATCTTCCTGGAGGAGCCGCACATCGAGCTCCTTCGCCGCATAAAGAGGGCCTTCGACCCGAACATGATCCTGAACCCGGGCAAGGTGATCCCTTAGGGGGTTTTGGGGGGCACTGAGCCCCCCAAAACGCTTCATCCTCAAAGCCTGTAGGGTATGGAGAGCTCCACCAGCTTAGCCTCGGTGGGCCTTCCCTCCTCGTCCAGCCCGGCCATCCGGTAGTAGAGCTCCCTGGCTCGCTCGAAGGCCCCCCGGTCGATCCTGGTCCCCTCCAGAGCGCCTCCCCCGAGGGGCTCGAAGAAGCGGGACGGCAGCTCGTCGTCGGCGGACGTGAAGCCCTCCCGGGCGTTGAAGAGCCTGCCCAACACGATGGCCCGCTCGCCCGCCTTGAGGACCTCGAAGAGGCTCGTGTCCCAGCCGGTGGCGCACCTCAAGGCCTCCACCACCATGCGGACCGGCATGGCGCTTCGGGGTACGGGGACGAACTTGCACACCCCGGCGCAGTCGAAGAAGGACCACCAGCAGGAGAGGTAGTGGTACTGCCTCACCTTCTCCTCCGTCAGGGCGATCGGGGAGGTGGGATCGAGTATCCCCAGGGGAGCCATCTCCCTGAAGGTGTACTGCTCCCTCGAGGAGAGCATGGTGTCGTGGCCCACCACCATGTGGTCGGCCCCGTGCTCGCAGAGGGCGTACCCCATCCCCACCATCTGCTTCCCCCTGGGCTCGTGCATGGGGACCTCCTGACCCTTCACGTGCAGGGCGTACCGCTCCGCCCCCCTACCTATGGCCCTGGAGGCCCGCTCCACCCCCTCGCCCAGGAGGGCGCCGAAGCCCTCCCGCCTGGCCATCCTCTGGAGCATCTCGAGCATCGCCCCGGCGTTCCCGAACCGAAGCTCCACCCCGTCGGTATCGGAAGGGCCTATCACGCCCCGCTCGAAGAGCTCCATGGCGAAGGCTATGGATACCCCGGCCGAGATGGTGTCCATGCCCCAGGCGTTGCAGATCTGGTTCCCCAGGGCCACGGCCTTGAGGTCGTCCACCCCGCACAGGGAGCCCAGCGCCGCCAGGGTCTCGTACTCGGGCCCCCCGTAGACTGGGTCCACCCCCAGCTCGGGGACGGAAACGGCCCTCTTGCACCTGACGGCGCAGCCGAAGCAGGACTCCCTCCCCACCAGGATGGAGGCGTTCATGGCCTCGCCCCCTATAGCCCTGGCCCCCTCGAAGGAACCGCTCAGGAAGTGCCTGGTGGGAAGAAGGCCCGCCGCGTCGTTGGCCGTAACCCCAGCCGAGGTGCCGAACTCGTAGAGCCTCCTGGTGAGGGGGTTTTCCCGCCTCATGGAGTCGAAGGACCTGGCCAGATCCCTGGCCCCCTGGGGGTCTGCCACCTCGATCCTGCCAGATCCCCTCACCACCACCGCCTTGAGCATCTTCGAGCCCATGAGGGCCCCCATGCCGTTCCTGCCGTTGTAGTGCCGAAGCTCGTTGGATATGCAGGCAAAGCGCACCCCCCTCTCCCCAGCTGGGCCTATCAGCATGACCCGGGATCGAGGGTCCGTCCGGGATAGTAGTAGATCTCTAGCCTCCCTGGAGGGCAGGCCCCACGCGTCGGAGGCGTCCTCGATCGAGGCCTCCCCGTCCCTGACCCAGAGGAAGACGGGCCTGGGGGCTTTCCCCAGGACCACGATGCCGTCGAAGCCCGCCCTCTTGAGCTCGGGGCCGAGGAAGCCGCCCGCGTCCGAGACCCCGAAGGCGCCGGTGAGGGGGGACTTCCCGCTCACCACGAACCTGCACATCCCCGAGAGGGGAAAGCCCGTGAGGACCCCCGTCAGGACCAGAAGCGGGTTCTCGGGGGAGAGGGGGTCCACCCCCTTCGGGCACAGCTCCCACAGTAGCTTTCCCGCCAGGCCCGCACCCCCCATGTGGAGCCTCACGTCCCTCTCGGAGAGCTCCCTCACCTCCACCGATCCGCTGGAGAGATCCACCCACAGCAGCCGACCGCAGTATCCGAAGGGCACGAGACATCACCTCCAGGAGGTAAAACCCTCCACCTGGGTAAGATTTTACCAACGCCGACGGAGCTCGAGTTCCAGGCCCAGAAAGGAAAAGGGCCTGGACGGGGCTTTCCAGGCCCTGAGGCCACGCCCTCACCGGGTGGGCTTAAGCTCCTCCTCCGAGGGCGGAGGGGTGATCAGGCTCACGGCCACGAAGGCCAGGAGGGAGAAGAGCAGGGAGGGCACTATGGCGTGCACCCTCGGGGCTATGAGGGATATCTTGTAGTGGGAGAGGTAGACGAAGGACAGTACCCCGACCAGCATCGAGGCCATGGCCCCGTACCTGTTGGCCCTGGGCCAGTAGAGCCCCAAGAGCAGCGGCCAGAGGAAGGCCGCCTGAAGGCCCCCGAAGGCGAAGAGGTTTATCCATATCAGGAGCTGCGGGGGCTTTACGGCCGCGAGCGCCGCCAGGACCCCCACCCCCAGGGTGGTGGCGAGGCTTATGGCGGAGATCCTCCCGGGAGAGGGGTTGTGGTCGAGGTAGGTCATGTATAGGTCCTTGACCGCCGAGGCCGAGGCCAGGATGAGCTGTGAGTCCACCGTGGACATGATGGCCGCCACCGGGGCCGCCAGGAACACCCCGGCCAGGACCGGCGACAGAAGCTTCAGCGCCAGGGTGGGTATCACCTTGTCCCCCACGTCTATCCCGGGGACCAGGACCCTGCCGAAGACCCCGAGCAGGTGGACCACCAGCATCATGAACCCCAGCACCAGGGTGGAGATCACCATGCCCCGGTGCAGGGAGGGCGAGTCCCTGTATATGGCGCAGCGGATGGCCGTCTGGGGGAGGCCCATCACCCCAAACCCCACCAGGACCCAGAAGGAGAGGATGAAGGGCTTGGCTATGAAGCCCTGGGGCCCGAAGGGGCTTAAGAGCGCCGGGTCCTCCCTCCCCAGGGCGGAGACGATCTGGCCCACCCCTCCCCCGGCGCCCAGGGCCGCGAAGAGCAGCACGAAAAGCCCCGCCGTCATCACGAAGCCCTGCAGGACGTCGGTCCAGACCACCGCCCTCAGCCCCCCGAAGGAGGTGTAGATCACCACCACCGCCGAGAAGACCAGAAGGCTCTGGAGGTAGGACATCCCCGTCGCCACCTCCAGGAGCCTAGCCCCCCCCACCAGCTGGGCGCTTATCGCCGCCACGAAGAAGACCAGGGTGAAGACGGCCCCCAGGGAGGCCACCAGGTCGCTCCCGTAGCGGACCCTGAGGAAGTCGTTGACCGTTATGGCGCCCATCCTCCTGAAGGCCAGGTTGAGGCGCTTCCCCAGGACCGAGAGGGTCAGGAAGGCCACGGGCACCTGTATCATCGCCAGGAAAACCCAGCCCAGCCCCCACTTGTAGGCCGCCCCCGGTCCCCCCAGGAAGCTGCTCGCGCTCACGTAGGTGGCCACCAGCGTCATCGCCAGGGACAGCCCCCCGAAGGACCTGCTCCCCATGAAGTACTCCTCCAGGAAGGAGGAGGCCGCGACCTGATACCTCCTGGAGATGAACCCCAGGGCCAGGACCGCCGACGTGTAAAGCCCCATCACCAGAAGCATCTGCGGTCTGCCCTCCAAGGCCCTCACCTCCCCTCTTCGAGGGGGACGTCCTCGAAGAGGAACCTGACCGCAAGCCAGGCGACCAGGGAGAAGACCACGAATCCCGCCACGCAGCTCCAGAAGAACCAGGAGGGAAAGCCCAGGACGTAGCCGTAGAGCGAAGGATCTGCGTCGCCGAGACCGTAGCCCAGCACGTACCACCAGAGGAAGTAGCCCAGGAACAGCCCAAGCCCGATCGAAGCCTCCTTCGAGAGCTCCTTCCTCGAGCTCTCCCGCATCCTCCCATCACCACCTCTCCTCCAGGAATATCACCGAGCAGGCCGCGTAGAACCTGGCCGCGGCCAGAAGCTGCTCCACCTCCACGTGCTCGTCGACCTGGTGGGGGACGTCCCTCCTCCCCGCCCCCGTGGTGACTATGGGGACGCCCGCCCAGGCCCAAAGGAACGTCCCGTCGGTGGCGCCCGGCACGCCGTCGAAGGTGGGCTCCTCGCCGAAGAGCAGCCTGTAGGCCCTCACAGAGGCGCGCACTATGGGGTCGTCGTGGTCGGTCCTGGTGCAGGGCCTCTCCTCGAAGAAGTCCACCTCGAAGCCCGTCAAGCCCCTCCTCTCGGCCACCTCCCGGACCAGACCCTCCACCTTGGCCTTCAGGGCCCCGTGCTCCTGGACCGGTATGGTCCTCACGTCCAAGCCCACCGACGCCTCGGAGGGGATCACGTTGATCTGGCCCGGGCCCACCGAGGGGGCCCGGATCACCGTGGGGGTTACGCTGGGAGGCCCCAGGAGCGGGTCCTCCCCCACCGCCCTCTCCTCGCGCTCGAGCCCCTCGAGGCCCAGGATCAGATCCCCCACGGCCCAGGCGGGGTTTATCCCCGAGAGGGGCATCGCGCCGTGGGCCATCCTGCCCCTTAGCCTCACCCAGGCCCTCAGCGCCCCCTTCTGGGAGGTGCAAAGCCTCATGTCCTCGGGCTCGCATATGATGGCCCCGTCCACCCCCTCGGCCAAGCCCCTCTTTATGAAGTGCTTTATCCCCAGCATCAACCCCTCCTCGTCGACAGGGGCGCAGAGCACCACCCTGCCCCTCAGGCCTCCGGGAAGCTCCGCGAGAGCCTTCACGGCCGCCACGGCGGCGGCCAGGTTTCCCTTCGTGTCGCAGGCCCCTCTGCCGAAGAGCTTCCCGTCTCTCACCTCGCCCCCGAAGGGGTCCACGCTCCAGCTGGACGGATCGCCAGGGGTGACCACGTCGGTGTGTCCCTCGAGCAGGATCGTCCTATCCCCCTCCCCCCAAAGACCCACCACGTTGGGCCTACCCCTGTCCACGTAGTCCACCTTCACCTCGAGGCCAAGCCCCTCCAGCACCTCGGCCAGCCTGAGGGCCACCCCCTCCTCGCAGGCCCCCTCCTCGTCGGGGTCGTACACGCTGGGGATCCTCACCAGCTCCCTGGCCAACCCCACCACGAAGGAGGGATCCACCGAGGAGGCCGCAGCTAAGGCCCTCTCCTCGACTCCCAAGCGCCACCACCCCCCTGAAGTCCTGAGATCTCCCAGGCATTGCCAAGATGATACCACCGGGGCGAGAGGGCCCCAAAGGGCGGGGG
>CAYRKT010000076.1:0-8125 GCA_964425005.1 uncultured Synergistia bacterium | reverse complement strand
CCATCTACCCCCTAATTTAAAACCCCCAGGGGCAGGGCGGGGGAGCCCTGCCCCTGGGGGTTTTAAATTAGGGGGTAGATGGAGTCCCTGTAGATCTCCTCGACCAGCTCCATGGGTTTGGGGACCGGGGCGAGCTTGATGAGCCCGTCCAGCCCCGGGGTGTTCCTGGCGAGATCGGCGAGCTCCTTGACGTCGTCCTCCTTGAAGCCGAAGTCGGACAGCTTCTGCCTGGCCCCCATCTGGAAGAGCCAGCGCTCGATGCGCCTGGCCACCGCTTCGCCCTCTCCGGGAAGACCCCTGGCCTCGGGGGTTATGGGCTTGTATATGGCGGCTAGCACCTCGGGTGCGTGGGGGTAGACGTGCTTGACCACCGCGGGTAGCAGCATGGCGAGGCCCAGGCCGTGGGGTAGCTCGGGCTTCAGGGCGCTCAGGGGGTGCTCCAGGGCGTGGGTGAAGTGGAGAAGGCCGTTGTCGAAGGAGATGCCGGCTATGGCGGAGGCGTACAGCAGGAAATAGCGGGCGGTGAGGTTGGTCGGGTTGGCTATGGCCTCCGGCAGGTACCGGAATATCAGGTCGGCGGCCCTGACGGCCGCGTCGACCGCTAGGGGGCTGGTGGCTTTGGTGGTGGCGGCCTCGGTTATGTGGTTAAGGGCGTCTATGGTGACGTAGGCGGTCTGGTCGGCGGGGAGGCCGGTCGTCAGCGCCGGGTCGTCGATGGCGTAGAGGGGGTATATGCACTCGTAGGCTATGGCGGGCTTGTACTCCTTCTCCGGGATGGAGGCCACGGCGAACCTGTCCACCTCGGTCCCGGTGCCGTGGGTGGTGTTTATGGCTATCACCGGCCTGGCCCTCGAGGGAGCGAACCTGAAGGTGTAGAGCTCCTCGCCGCTCCTCTCGGGGTGCTCCAGCAGGATCGCCACCCCCTTGGCGGTGTCTATGGGGCTTCCGCCCCCTATCCCTATGACGGCCTTAGCCCCCACCGACAGGCCCATCTCCTTGGCCTCGTCTATCATCCGGACGGTGGGGTTGGGCAGGACCCTGTCGTAGAGGGCGTACCTGATCCCCCTCGACTCCAGAGCGGGCCTCACCACGTCCCAGGCGCCGCAAGTCCTGTAGGAGGACCTGCCGGTCACCAGCAACACCGCGTCCACGCCCATCTCCTTCAGCCTGTCGGCGATGAGGTCGAACTTCTCGATGGCGCCGACCCCGAAGAAGTCGATGGTCCTGCACCGAAGCTCGAAGACCCTCCTTACGTCCACCTTGCCCTCCCAGCGCACGGCCGACCACCTCTGTTATTTTTTTCACGTTAATTCTATCACTTTTGTCCCCCCGTCGCAACCGTCCGGGCGAGTCTTAATATTTAGGAGTTTTCCCCGGTGTGGAAGGGGCTGTCCCGGTCGTCCGTCCCGATTTGGATCTCGTCCTTAAGGGGCCGAGCTTGACGCTAGTTTTCGTGTATGTTATCCTTTTCACGAGGAGTGGTCGAGGCGTTGCCCGAGGTTTTCGCTGTTGCGTCGTTGGGTCGCGGTGGGGCGATGGGCGCTCCTGTTGCCTGCCCTTCCGCCTACTTTTTTGTCCGCTTCAGGTCCGGCGGCGCCGCTTCAAATCGGGGGATTTTCTCGCTGATTCTATCGTGCAGCCTTGGCTTGGGGGGTGTGTGTTTTGGATCGGGGTGAGGTCTTCTCCAGGACGAGGGAGATAGTGTTGCCCTGGAAGGGTCAGAGGGGTGGTTTGATCCCGATACTGCAGAGGGTTCAGGAGGAGTTCGGCTACATACCCTCTGAGGCGGTCGAGGTCATATCGAAGGAGCTGCTGGTGCCCAGGAGCGAGATCTACAGCGTGGCGACCTTCTACGCGCAGTTTCACCTTAAGCCGAGGGGCAAGTACGTGATAAGGGTCTGCCGCGGCACCGCCTGTCACGTCAGGGGTAGCTTGAAGATCCTGGAGAAGGTCAAGGAGATACTGGGCATAGAGGAGGGAGGCACCACGCCGGATTTGAGGTTCACCCTGGAGCCCGTGGCCTGTCTGGGCGCGTGTGGTCTTGCGCCCGTCATGATGATCAACGACGAGACGCACGGGAGGCTTACGCCGGATAAGGTTAAGGGGATACTGGATCAGTACAGGTAGTTCTCCCTGGGGGGGTTGGTCGTGGGCAAGAGGATCATGAGCCTGGAGGATCTCAGGAGGATAAAGGAGGGGGCGCAGGATCAGACTTCTTTGCGCTCTCCCAAGGACAAGGTTAGGGTGATAATCGGCCTTGGGACCTGCGGCATAGCGGCTGGGGCCAGGGAGGTCATGAGGGCGGTTTTGGAGGAGATAGAGAAGAGGGGCCTGAAGGACGTGGTGGTGGAGAGCACCGGTTGTATAGGGATGTGCCAGAACGAGCCGCTTCTGGACGTGATAAGGCCCGGGGAGCCCAGGATCACCTACGGCAGGGTGACGCCGCAGGATGTGCCCCTGATCATATCCGAGCACGTGGTCAACGGGCGGATATACGCGGAGAAGCTGGTGGGAAGGGCCGATTAGGGGGGTTGGTCATGCCTGTATATCGTAGCCACGTTCTGGTGTGCGGCGGGACCGGTTGTAGTTCCAGCGGCAGCTCGAAGGTCCGGGAGGCCCTGAGGGAGGAGCTGGCCAGGAGGGGTCTGGACAAGGAGGTGGCCCTCGTCCAGACGGGTTGCCACGGGATGTGCGAGTCCGGACCCATAGTGGTGGTGTATCCTGAGGGGGTCTTCTACGTTCGCGTTCAGCCGGAGGACGCCAGGGAGATAGTGGAGGAGCATCTCTACAAGGGGCGGATAGTCCAGCGGCTGCTCTACCGGGAGGCGGGCGCCGTCGAGGCGGTCAGGAAGTACAGCGAGATCCCCTTTTACGCCAAGCAGGTGAGGATAGCTCTAAGGAACTGTGGTTACATAAACCCCGACAACATAGAGGAATACATCGCTAGGGACGGCTATCAGGCGCTGGCGAAGGTCTTGACGGAGATGACGCCCGAGGAGGTCATAGACGAGATAAAGAGGTCCGGGCTGAGGGGCAGGGGCGGCGGCGGCTTCCCGACGGGGATGAAGTGGGAGTTCTGCAGGAAGGCCAAAGGAGATAAGAAGTACGTGATATGCAACGCCGACGAGGGGGACCCCGGTGCGTTCATGGACAGGTCCATCCTGGAGGGGGATCCCCACTCGGTGCTGGAGGGCATGGCGATAGGGGCCTACGCGATAGGGGCCGACGAGGGCTACATCTACTGCCGGGCGGAGTACCCGCTGGCGGTCAAGAGGCTCAAGCACGCCATAGCTCAGGCGGAGGAGTACGGGCTTCTGGGGGATAACATCCTGGGCACCGGCTTCTCCTTCAGGGTTCATCTGAGGGAGGGGGCGGGGGCTTTTGTCTGCGGCGAGGAGACGGCGTTGATAGCCTCCATCGAGGGCAAGAGGGGCATGCCTCGTCCTCGTCCTCCGTTCCCCGCTAACAGGGGCCTGTGGGATAAGCCCACGAACATAAACAACGTGGAGACCTGGGCCAACGTGCCGCCGATAATACTCCGGGGCGGCGACTGGTTCGCCTCCATGGGCACTGAGCACTCGAAGGGCACGAAGGTCTTCGCCCTCACCGGCAAGGTGAACAACACGGGCCTGATAGAGGTGCCGATGGGGACGACGATTCGGGAGATCGTCTTCGACATAGGCGGTGGGATAATCGGCGGCAAGAAATTCAAGGCGGTGCAGATAGGCGGTCCTTCCGGCGGCTGTCTGACGGAGCAGCACCTGGACCTCCCGATAAGCTACGAGTCCCTCACGGGAGCCGGGGCGATCATGGGTTCCGGCGGTCTCGTGGTCATGGACGAGGACACCTGCATGGTGGACGTGGCCAAGTTCTTCCTGGAGTTCACGCAGGCCGAGTCCTGCGGCAAGTGCGTTCCGTGCCGCGAGGGCACCAAGAAGATGCTGGACATCCTGAGGAAGATCACGGAGGGGGAGGGCAAGGAGGAGGACCTGGACAGGCTGATGAGGCTTGGGGTCTGGGTGAAGGAGGCCTCCCTGTGCGGCCTCGGCCAGACCGCCCCCAACCCGGTCTTGACGACTCTTCGTTACTTCAGGGACGAGTACGAGTGTCACATAAGGGACAGGAAGTGTCCAGCTGGCGTCTGCTTGGCGTTGATCAGCTTCCACATAGACCCCGAGAAGTGCATAGGCTGTACGAAGTGCGCGAGGACCTGTCCCGTAGGGGCCATAAGCGGACAGGTCAAGAAGGCGCACGTGATAGACACCGGGAAGTGCATCAAGTGCGGCGCCTGCGCCGAGGTCTGCCCGGTGGGGGCCGTTTTCAGGAAGTAAAGCGAGGGGGGAGCGACCTTGCAGAGCGTGGAGCTCACCATAGATGGAGTCAGGGTAGAGGTGGAGAGCGGCTCCACCATCCTTCAGGCTGCCCGGAGGGCCGGGATTCGCATACCCACCCTGTGCGATCATCCCGCCCTTGAGCCCGTGGGGGCTTGCAGGCTTTGTCTCGTGGAGGTGGAGGGCAACCCCAAGCTGCTGACCGCCTGCACCACCCCGGTGACCCCCGGGATGGTCGTGCACACCAGGACCCAGAGGGTCCTGGAGGCCAGGAGGTTCGTCGTGGAGCTCTTGCTGATAAGGCATCCGCTCGACTGCTTCAGCTGTCCCAGCAACGGCAAGTGCGAGCTTCAGGACGTGGCCTACGAGCTCGGCGTGGAGCGCTCCAGCTTCGCCGACCCGGGCGACGTCGAAAGGAGCAGGCCCCTGGAGGACAGGAACCCCTTCTACGTGCGCGACATGAACAAGTGCATCCTCTGCGGCAGGTGCGTCAGGGCCTGCGATAGCCTGGCCCAGTACCACGCCATAGACTTCCAGAACAGGGGCATAAGGACCTCCGTGGAGCCTCCCGTCGGCACCACCATAGAGAATTCCGACTGCGTCTTCTGCGGTCAATGCGTGCAGCTCTGTCCCGTCGGGGCCCTGTACGAGAAGCCATCGGTGGGGCAGGGAAGGCCCTGGGAGCTGGACAAGGTCAAGACGGTCTGCCCCTACTGCGGGGTGGGCTGCGAGCTCTACATAAACGTCAACAGGAAGACCGGCAGGATAGCCAACGTCACCACCGATCACCTGAGCCCCTCCGCCCTCAACAGGGGCAGGTCCTGCGTCAAGGGGCGCTTCGCGTGGCAGTTCGTCCACAGCCCCGACAGGCTCACGAAGCCCCTCATCAAGGAGGATGGGCGCTTCCGCGAGGCCTCCTGGGATGAGGCCCTGAGGCTCGTGGCCAGCAGGCTCGGCCAGGTGGCGGAGGAGTTCGGGCCGGACGCGATAGGCTTTCTGGCCTCCGCTCGCTGCACCAACGAGGATAACTACCTCCTTCAGAAGTTCGCCAGGGTGGTGGTGGGGACCAACAACGTGGACCACTGCGCCAGGCTGTGCCACGCCCCCTCCGTGGTGGGGCTCAGGGAGGTCCTGGGCAGCGGCGCCATGACCAACGACTACGAGTCCATAAAGAGCTGCGACGTCATATTCCTCATAGGTTCCAACGTCACCGAGACCCACCCCGTGATAGGCTCCTTCCTGAAGGAGAGGAAGCGCCAGGGGGCCAAGCTGATAGTCTGCGATCCCAGGAGAATAGAGATGGCCAACTACGCCGACCTGTTCCTGCAGCACAAGAACGGCACCGACGTGGCCCTGCTGAACGGCATAATGCACGTCATAATAAGGGACGGCCTCCAGAACGACGCTTTCATCAGGGAGAGGACGGAGAACTTCGAGGCTCTCAAGGAGCTGGTGTCCTCCTACACCCCGCAGAGGGTCAGCGAGATAACCGGCGTAGCCCCGGAGCTGATAGAGAGGGCGGCCCACCTCTACGCCAGGGGTCCCAACTCGGCCATATTCTACACCATGGGGATCACCCAGCACTCCCAGGGGACCGACAACGTCAGGGCCATAGCTAACCTGGCGCTGCTCTGCGGCATGATAGGCCGCCCCGGCACCGGCGTGAACCCCCTGAGGGGTCAGAACAACGTCCAGGGCGCCTGCGACGTGGGCGCTCTCCCCTCCTTCCTGCCCGGATATCAGAACCCGATGGACCAGGCGGCCCGCGAGAGGTTCGCGAAGGTCTGGGGCAAGGAGCTGCCGACGGGTTCCGGGCTCACCGTGACGGAGATGATGGACGCCGCCCTGGGCGGGACGATCAGGGCCATGTTCATCATGGGGGAGAACCCCATGGTGAGCGACCCCGACATAGCCCACGTGAGGGAGGCCCTGGAGAAGCTGGACTTCCTGGTGGTCCAGGACATATTCCTCACCGAGACGGCCCAGCTCGCCCACGTGGTCCTTCCCGCCGCCAGCTGGGCGGAGAAGGACGGGACCTTCACCAACACCACCAGGACGGTCCAGAGGGTCAGGAAGGCGGTCAACCCCCCGGGGGAGGCCAGGCCCGACTGGCAGATAATCGCGGATCTGGCCAGGCTCATGGGCTTCGACTGGAACTACTCCAGCGCTGAGGAGATCTTCGAGGAGATCCGGAAGGTGCTCCCCGCCTACGCGGGCATCACCTACAGCAGGATCGAGGAGAAGGGCATACCCTGGCCCTGTCCCTCGGAGGACCACCCCGGCACCCCGACACTTCACGTGGAGAGGTTCCCGAGGGAGGGCGGCAGGGCGAGGTTCTCCCCGTGTCACTGGAGGGCGCCCCACGAGTGGCCCGACGAGGAGTACCCCTTCCTGGCGTCCACCGGCAGGATCCTCTACCACTACCACACCGGCAGCATGAGCAGGCGCTCCGCGCCCGGCGAGTTCATCAGGGAGATGTTCGTGGAGGTCAACCCGGAGGACGCCCTCAGGCTCGGCATATCCGACGGGGACATGGTCAGGGTCAGCTCGCGCCGCGGCTCCATAGAGTGCAAGGCCTTGGTCACCGATCGGGTGGCCCCCGGATCGGTCTTCCTCCCCTTCCACTTCTCCGAGGCGGCGGCCAACCAGCTGACCTCCTCGAAGGAGCGCTGTCCCGCCTCCAAGATGCCGCCCCTCAAGGTCAACGCCGTGAGGATCGAGAAGCTCTGAGGCTGGTTTTCCCGGCCCGGGCGCTCGAGCGCCCGGGCCGGGCCTCGAGGCTGGTCCTCAAACAGTTAGTCCTGGAGAGAGGTAGTCCTGGGTTGGAGTTCCTCTGGGAGAGCGAAAGGAGGTAGAGTTGAAGTGAACTTCAAGGCTCCTGGTGAGATAGCCAAGAACGCCTGCAACGTGGCCATAGCCAAGGCCAACTGGACGATAGGGCAGATGCTCATCATGGGCTTCCTCGGGGGCGCCTACATAGCCCTCGCGGGCTTCCTCGCCACGGTGGTGAGCCAGGACGCCGCCAAGTACGTGGGGGTTGGGCTCGCGCGGTTCTACACCGGGGCGGTCTTCTCGATGGGCCTGATGCTCGTGGTGATAGGAGGAGGGGAGCTTTTCACCGGCAACTGCCTCATGCCCATGGGCGTCATGTCCGGATGCGTCACCCCCTACGGCATGTTCAGGAACTGGTTTTGGGTGTACTTCGCCAACCTGATAGGTTCCCTGACCGTGGCCTTCCTGGTCCACGTGAGCGGCCTGGACGTGGGGATGGTGGGGGCCAACGCGCTGAAGATAGCCGCCAACAAGGCGAGCCTCCCCTGGGGGCAGAGCTTCTTCAGGGGCATCCTGTGCAACTGGCTAGTGGTCATGGCGGTCTGGATGAGCATGTCGGCTCAGGACGTGGTGGGGAAGATCTTCGCCATATTCTTCCCCATAATGGGCTTCGTGGCCTCCGGCTACGAGCACAGCATCGCCAACATGTACTTCATAGCCCTGGGCATCCTGGCCAAAGGGGATAGCTCCGTGGTGGCCCTGAGCGAGCTCTCCCCCGAGAAGCTCTCCTACCTCTCCCTGGGCGGCTACCTGAACAACCTCGTACCCGTCACGCTGGGCAACATAGTGGGCGGCGTCCTCTTCGTCGCCGTCTTCTACTTCCTCGTCTTCAAGGACAAGCTGGTCATGACCGGCAACGAGTAGAGGAGCAGGTGTCTTCGCGTTGGGGGGAGCGCTCCTGGATCGCGGCGGCGGAGGCCTCGGGATAGGGGCCTCCGCCCTGGTATTGGGGGGAGGGAAGG
>CAYRKT010000075.1:0-8193 GCA_964425005.1 uncultured Synergistia bacterium | reverse complement strand
GGGGAAGGGGGGAGAAGGGAGGGGAGGTCCTTCGAGCTGGAATACCTCCTCTCCAGGCTGGACGAGGTGGGGCTCAGGCTCACCAGGTTCTGCAGCCTCAAGGTCCTGGAGGAGTACAGGCAGACCCTGGGGGCCCTGATAGAGACGGCCCTGAAGGCCATGGAGGTGGAGCGGGAGCTTCGGATAACCCGAAGGGGCAAGGAGGTCCTGGTGGTCGTAAGGGAGATAGACGAGAGGGTGGCCAAGATAGCCTCCCTCATCGCCTCCAGGGAGGCCGACAGGGTCCGGATAACCCAGCTGGTGGAGGAGATAAAGGGTTGCGTGGCGGACCTACTGGCCTAGAGGGGGCCGAGAACCCCCTCTTCGAGCCGATCCTCAGGGCCGCGAGGGGGGGAAGTTGGCCCCACGCCGCGGTCGTCCAGGCACCGCAGCCCCTGTGGGAGAGGTTGGAGCTCGAGATCGCCCTGGCCCTGCTCTGCCCCGAGGGTGGGTGCAGGTCCTGTCCCGACTGCTCCTCGATAAAGGCCGGCTCCCACCCGGACCTGATTAGCTTAAGACCTCAGAGGAGGGGGCTCGGCATAGAGGAGACCAGGGCCCTTAAGGCCGATCTCTTCTCCAGGCCCCTCAGGGGACCTCGCAGGGTGGCCTTCGTCCACGGCGCGGACCTCATGAGCGCTCCAGCCGCCATAAGCCTCCTCAAGGTCCTGGAGGAGCCCCCGGAGCACGCCCACCTCTTCCTGTTCGCGGAGAGGGCGGAGCTCCTTCCGCCCACCGTGAGGAGCAGGTGCTGGACCTGGGTCCTCTCCGAGGAGAGGGAGGGGGGGGCAGAGATCCAACGCGGAAAATCCCTGGAGCTAAGCCCTTCGGAGATAGCCTCGCTCTCCAGGGCATCCAGGGAGGAGCTGCTGGAGTGGCTTAAGGGGCTTTCGGGGCTCGAGGGGATCCCCCTCAGGGCGAGGCTGGAGCTGGAGAAGCTGAGGGCCATATCCGAGAGGGCCAACCTCTCCTCCCCCATGGTGGTGGACCTGGCCGTGATGATAGCGAGCGAGGAGGTAGGTGAGCTTGACCTATATAGCCCGATGGGGCAAGGACAGAAGCTTCGGCAGGGTGGAACTGGACCAGAGGAGGGACCTGGCGAAGGGGGATCTCTTCGTCGGGAGGTCCGAGAGGGGGGTCGTGCTCGCCGAGGTGGTGGGGACCTCCAGGGATGAGTCCAGGGGTCCAGCTGAGTCCATCAGGTTCATCAGGAGGGCCACCCTGCGCGAGCTCAAGGAGGCGCAGGAGAACAGGAAGCTGGAGGAGGAGGCGCTGCGCACCGGGAGGGCGATGGTGGAGGAGCTGAACCTCCCCATGAAGCTGGTGGAGGCCGAGTACACCCTCGACAGGGGCAAGCTCTTCTTCTACTTCACCGCCTCCCAGAGGGTGGACTTCAGGCAGCTGGTCAAGAACATGGCAAGGACTTTTAGGACCAGGATAGAGCTGAGACAGGTGGGGGCCCGCGACGAGAGCGCCATCGTGGGAGGCATAGGCCCTTGCGGAATGCAGTGCTGCTGCAACCTGTTCCTGAGGGACTTTCAGTCCATCGGGATAAGGATGGTCAGAGCCCAGAACATGGCCCTAAACCCCACCAAGACCTCGGGGCTGTGCGGGAAGCTCCTCTGTTGCATGGCCTACGAGCTACCCACCTACATGGAGCTATGGAGCAGCCTGCCGCCGGGGACCAACCCGGACCAGAAGATAAAGACCCCCAGCGGCAACTACGTGGTGCTGGGGGTGGACGTCTTCACCAACCAGGTCAGGGTGCTACACCCCCAGGGCAAGGAGATATGGGTGGACGTGAGGGACTTCGAGGAGTTCAAGAGGACTATCTCCTCGGGGGGTAGCTGGGAGAAGGGGACCGAGCGGATAGCCGCGCCCCTCGAGACCCCATCTCCCGACGAGGATAGCGCCTGCAGGGGGGACTAGACCAGGAGCTCCCCCACCTCCTCCCCCCGCGACAGGGCCAGGGCGGCCTTCGCGAGCTCCGAGGAGGAGTCCACGAAGGGAGCCCACCTCCCGTCGAAGACCAGGGGTATCTCGGTGCAGCCGCCCACGACGCACTCGAAGGGGTAGGCCTCCCTGAGGGGCGGCAGGAGGCGCCCGAGGACCCCCCTGGCCCCCGCCAGGTCTCCGGCCTTGACCAGCCTTATGACCTCGTTAACCCCCTGCTGCTCCTCGAAGCCCGGAAGGTACAGCTTCACCCCGAAGAGGGGCGCGAAGCGCTGGTAGAGGCCGGACCTCGCGGTGGCCTCGGTGGAGAGCAGCAGGGCCGAGCGAAAGCCGAGGGACCTAACCCCCTTCAGCGTGGCCTTCACGATGGACACCATCGGGAGCTCCACCGCCCTCTGGACCTCCTCGGCCCAGAGGTGAGCGGTGTTGCAGGGCATCGCCAGCAGCTCAGCCCCGGCGGACTTAAGCCTCAGGGCCCCTTCCACCATGGCGCCGAGGGGGCTTTCCCCCCCGCTGAGGATCGCCTCGCTCCTGTCGGGGATGGTGGGATCGCACAGGGCCACCCACCTGGCGTGCTCCTGATCCCTCGAGGCCTTGACCAGCCTGACCAGGAGGTCCAGGAAGTGGACCGTCGCAGCTGGCCCCATACCCCCCAACACGCCTATCAACCTGTAGCGCATCGAACCACCCCTTCGGCCCCTGGAAGTCAAAATTCAGGGGGAGAGGACCTCTCCCCTCTCCCCCACGGCGAGAGCTAAACGGCCGCGCTACAATTTTAGGCTCTCCCCCTCTCCTCTGGCAACCACCGCGGCCACCACCGCGTCCCCGGTCACGTTGATGGAGGTGCGGGCCATGTCCAGGACCACGTCCACGCCGGCTATGAGGGCCACCGCCTCCACCGGGAGCCCGGCGGCGGACAGCACCATGGTGAGCATTATGAGGCCGGCCCCTGGAACACCGGCGGTCCCTATGGAGGCCAGGGTGGCCGTGAGGATTATCGACAGCTGCTGACCAACCGAGAGCGGTATGCCGAAGGCCTGGGCCACGAAGAGGGCGCACACCCCCTGGTATAGGGCCGTCCCGTCCATGTTGATGGTGGCCCCAAGCGGCAGGACGAAGCCCGACACCCTCTCGGAGACCCCAACCCCCTCCCGGGTAACCCTCATCGTCACCGGCAGGGTGGCCGAAGACGAGCGCGTCACGAAGGCCATTAGGGCCGCGTCCTTCACGGCGGAGAAGAACTTGAGGGGCGAAACGCCCGCCATCCACCTGAGCATGCCCGAGTATATGATAGCCGCGTGGAGCAAGCAGCCCAGGTAAACCGCCGCTATCAGCTTGGAGAAGGGAGCCAGCACCGAAAGGCCGTGCCTGGCCACGACCCCTGAGATGAGGGCGAAGACCCCGAAGGGGGCGAACTCCATCACTATGCCCGTGAGCGAGTACATGGTCTCGGCCAGGGACTCCAGGGCGGAGTGCAGGGGCGCGGCCCTCTCGCCGGCCTTAACCATGGCCACCCCCACGAACAGGGCGAAGACTATTATCTGCAACATGTTGGCCTTGACCATGGCGTCCACAGGGTTGGACGGGAAGATGCCCACCAGGACGTCCACCAGCTTGGGCACCTCGGGGGCCTTGAACTGGGCGCTCCCCAGGTCCAGGTTCATCCCCGCACCTGGCTGGATCAGGTTCCCCAGGACCAACCCTATGGATATGGCCACGGCGGTGGTTATGAGGTATAAAGCCAGGGTCCTGACGCCAAGCCTTCCCAGCGCCGCCACGTCCTTCAAGCTCGCGGTGCCGACCGCCAGGCTCGCGAAGACCAGGGGCACTATGAGCATGCGGAGCAGGTTGAGGAAGATGGTGCCCACCGGGGCTATGACCTGGACTCCCTGGCCGAAGACGGCCCCGGCGGCTACCCCAAGGACGAAGCCTATCCCTATGCGGTACACCAGAGGGATCTTACCGCCGCCCAAAGATACCACCTCCCCAAAAGGGTTTCCTCAGGGTAAGGCATATGATAAGATAAACACCTGAATCCATCAACCCAGAAGAGGAAAGGGGGAAAGGGCATAGAGTACCTCCTCGCTTCCCTGTTCTACCTGCCCCTGATCCACATGTGGATATCCCGCCGAAGGCCCTCCGACCTGGGCATATCCCTCAGGGCGAGGCGAGAGGACTTGAAGCTGGCGCTCCTCGTGTCCCTCGCCTTCCTCTCGGCCCTCACCCCCCTGGCGGTGTCGATCGCCGGTTCCCTTCCTCCGAAAAGCCCCGGCGCGAAGGAGGCCGCCATCTCCCTCCTCCAGGCTCCCGTGGTGGCGCTGGCGGAGGAGTACCTCTTCAGAGGTTACCTCTTCTACCTGCTCCAGAAGGTCCTCAGGGGAGATGCGCTTCTCGTCCTCTCGAGCAGCGCGGTCTTCGCCCTGGCCCACCTGCCCCTCAAGGGTCCGGCCTACCTGCTCACCTTCTTCCCAGGGCTCCTCATGGGTTGGCTTCGGCTGAGGAGCGGCTCCATCCTTCCCTCGGCCATCTTCCACGCCCTGGGGAACGCCTGGTCCATATGGTTCTCCCCCTTGCCGTGAGGCCAAATCCGGGCTTAGAATCTTCGATGTCCTCGAGACCAGATCTGGGGGTGCGGGCTTGGGCAGGAAGGCTCTCCTGATATCCGAGAACAAGAAGCTTTCGCAGGTCCTGCTCCCTTCCCTAAAGGCCCCTCCCTTCGAGATAGCCCTCGACCAGGCCTCCTCGGTCGACGGCGCTATCATCGAGAAGGGGGGCGAGGATCCCTACGACCTGGTGATACTGGACCTAGACCCCATCATCTCCGACATGCCCGGGAGCGTGAGAAGGCTTCGCGAGATGAACCCCTTCTCCAGGTCGATCATCTTCGGCATGTCCTCCGCCCTGGGAAGCCTCCAGCTTCGCTTCCGGGCCAAGGCCAGCGGCATAGAGGTCCTCCTCACCAATCCGCCCGACCTGGAGGCCCTCAAGGGGCTCATCTCCCAGCACCTGGGGATACCCTACGAGTCTCGTCTCCCCCAGAGCGAGCGGACGGAGGGAAGGGCCGAGCACACACCTCCTCCCCAGGGGGGAGAGAGCAGGGGGAAGGTCCTGGTGGCGGAGGACGTCGCCGTCATGGCCAACTACATCTCCGACATCGTCTCCTCCCAGGGATACCAGGTCATAAGGGCCAAGGACGGGAGGGAGGCCCTCCTGCTGGCAAAAGGGGAGAGACCGGACCTGGTGCTCACCGACATCATGATGCCCCAAATGGACGGGCTCAAGCTCCTGGAGAAGCTGAAGGAGGACCCCACCACCAGGTCGATACCGGTGGTGGTGATCTCCTCGGTGGCGGACAGGGAGTCGGTCCTGAAGGCCCTAAAGCTCGGCGCCTCGGACTTCATAGCCAAGCCCTTTAAGCCCAACCAGCTCATAGAGAAGCTAAAGAACATCCTGGGATGAGAACCAAAGGACCTAGGCGGCGGAATTACCCGCCGCCCAGGCGCTACCTCTTAAGCCAATCCATCCGGGAGCGAAGCTCGGCTCCCACCCTCTCTATGAGGTGGTTCGACTCGGCCTCCATCCACCTGGACATCCTGGGCCTTCCGGTCTGGTTCTCCAAAATCCAGTCCTTGGCGAAGGAGCCGTCCTGAACCCTCCTGAGGAGCTCCCTCATCCTGGCCCTCACCGAGGAGTCTATCACGAAGGGGCCGGCGATCATATCTCCGTATTTGGCCGTGTCGCTGACGCACCTCCTCATGTGGGCTATGCCCCCCTCGTACATGAGGTCCACTATCAGCTTGAGCTCGTTGAGGCACTCGAAGTAGGCTATCTCCGGCTGATAGCCCGCCTCCACCAGCGTCTCGAAGCCCGCCTTGACCAGCTCCGTCACCCCACCGCACAGGACCGCCTGCTCCCCGAAGAGGTCCGTCTCCGTCTCCTCCTTGAAGGTGGTCTCTATCATCCCGGCCCTCGAACAGCCTATGCCGTCCGCGTAGGCCAGGGCGAGCTTGAGGGCGCTGCCGGAGGCGTCCTGGTATACCGCCACCAGAGAGGGCACCGCCGAGCCCTCCAGGAAGCACCTCCTCACCAGGCTGCCAGGCCCCTTCGGCGCCACCATGAAGACGTCCACGTCCGGAGGGGGAACTATCTGGTTGAAGTGGATCGAAAAGCCGTGGGCGAAGCCCAAAGCCGCCCCCTTCTTGAGGTTGGGCCTGACCTCCTCCCTCCAGACCTGCGGCTGGACGTGGTCGGGGACGAGGAACATAACCACATCCGCCTCCCTCACGGCCTCGGCGAAGGTCCGCACGTCCATGCCGTCGGCCCTGGCCCTCTCCCAGGAAGAACCCCTCTCCCTCAACCCCACCAGGACCCGGTGCCCCGAGTCCCTGAGGTTCAGGGCATGGGCGTGCCCCTGACTGCCGTAGCCCAGCACGGCTATGGTCTTACCCCTGAGATGAGACCCGTCCACGTCCTGCTGGTAGTAGACTCGCGCCACGCTAAACCCCTCCCGGAACGAGGTTTTTAAAAAGCCGAAGGGGGGTCGGGACCCCGGGGTCCCGACCCCCCTTCGCCGCCCAGCTAAGGCCTCAAGAGGGCAAAGGAGGAGGGACCCTGAGGTGGACTACTATCGTCAGGGCTACGGCTAGGACCAGCTCGAAGACCGCCAGAAGGTTCCTCCTCACGCCCAAACCCTCCATGAGGCTAAGCTTTTGCGGGATTTTAACCCTCTAAAAAACCCGTGTCAAGGACGAGGTGGATCTAAAAATTCAGACTTATCCAGCCCTGCGGGATCCCCCGCGGCCTAGGGCTCCGCGAAGCTCTTGATCGATATCCCCCGCTCCGACAGGGCCTTCCTTATGCGCTCGGCCATCTCCACGGCCCCCTCGCTGTCCCCGTGCAGGCAGATGGTGTGGAAGCTCAAGCCCTTTATGGCGGAGCCGTCCATGGCCTCGACCTCGCCCCTCTCGACCATCCGGACCACCCTCTCCACCACCGCCTCCACGTCCTCGATCACGGCCCCCTTCACGCCCCTGGGGACGAGGCTGCCGTCCGGGTTGTAGGCCCTGTCGGCGAAGACCTCCCCGGCCACCTTGAGGCCCAGGGAGGCGTATATCTCCATCGTCACGTTACCGGCCAGGGTCACCACCCACAGGGAGGGGTCGAAGTCCTTGACGGCGGAGGCTATGGCCTCGCAGTAGGTCCGATCGCCCTTCAGCGCCCTCTTGTACACGTCGTTGTAGAGAGCGCCGTGGGGCTTCACGTGGGTGAGCTTCGAGCCCCTGGCCCTGAGGAAGGCGTCCAGGGCCCCCATCTGGTAGAGGGTGAACTCGTAGACCTCGTCCGGGCCCATATCCAGGGTCCTCCTGCCGAACCCCTGGAGGTCCGGATAGGACGGGTGAGCCCCCACCTTTACCCCCAGGGACAGAGCCTTCTCCACCGTCCTCCTCATCACCGACGGGTCCCCCGCGTGCATCCCGCAGGCCACGTTGGCGGAGGAGATGCAGGCCATGAGCCTCTCGTCGAAGCCCAGCTTGTACCTGCCGAAGCTCTCCCCCACGTCGCTGTTGAGATCGATCCTGGACAACATCTAACCAGCACACCTCCTACGCCTCCTCCACGAAGGCGTTAAAGCTTTTCCCATCGATGGATATCCTGAAGGCCCACCTCCTCCTGCTCTCCAGGGGGAGGTGGTGCAGCAAGCGCCAGAACCTCCTCCTCTCCTCCAGGGCGCAATCCAGATCCACCGGCTCGAACCTCACCCTGCCGCCGGGCCTGACCTGGACCAGCCTCGGCAGGTGGGCCCACACAACGGTCCCTATCTTGGTGTAGCCCCCCACCGTCTGCCGGTCCTTGAGGAGCACTATGGGCTTCCCGTCGCCGGGGACCTGGACGCTCCCCAGGGCTATACCGTCGGATATGATGTCGGCCCCCCTGGGCCCGTGCCTCAGGGGAGGGCCGTCCAGCCTGTAGCCCATCCGGTCGGACTTCTCCGTCACCGTCCAGGAGCTCTCCACGAAGAGCCTCCTCGCCTCGGACTCGAACCTGTCCTCCTCGGGGCCCCAGGTGAAGGAGACCGAGACCTCCTCGCCGAACCTGGGCAAGACCTCCCTCGCCGGCCTGATCCCCACCCGGGCGAAGCACCTCTCGTCCACCTCGAGGGGCAAGACGTCGCCGGCCTTGAGGAAACGCCCCCCCACCCCGCCC
>CAYRKT010000074.1:0-8199 GCA_964425005.1 uncultured Synergistia bacterium | reverse complement strand
GGGGGGACGGTCACCGGCGTGGGGAGGGCCCTCAAGAGGGCCAACCCCCTGGCCAGGGTGTTCGCGGTGGAGCCAGCCTCCTCGCCGGTGCTCTCGGGGGGCAGGCCCGGACCTCACCGCATCCAGGGGATAGGCGCGGGCTTCGTCCCCCCGGTCCTCGACGTGGGGCTCCTGGACGGGGTGATAAGGGTGTCCGACGAGCGCGCCCTCGAGATGACGGCCCTCCTGGGCTCTAAGGAGGGTTTGCCCTGCGGCATATCCTCGGGGGCCAACCTGGCGGGGGCCCTGGAGGTGGCCTCCTCCCTCCCGGAGGGCTCTAACGTCCTCACCGTCTTCCCCGACAGGCTGGACCGATACCTCTCCGCCCTATAGGGCTCGGGGGAGGCCGAAGCTTCGGTCTCCCCCCGAATTCTTCGAAAATTCACCGATATCTCACCTTAACTTTATAAAGCCCTCACCTTCATGCCCTTGTGGATTTCTCCGTGTGGATATGTGGAAAGCTTTTGTGGATATGTTGGATCAAACCCCTCCCGCTTTGTCAAGCGCTATCGGGACGGAGAGAGGGCCGTCAAGGCCTTCAGGGCGCATCCGGCCATGACGGAAGCCCCCACCGCCAGGCAGCTCTCGTCCACCTTGAAGCGAGGGCTGTGCCAGGGATGGACGGCGTCGATCCTCTCGTTCCTCACCCCCAGCCAGAGGAAGCAGCCGGGGACGGCCCTGGCGAAGAGGGAGAAGTCCTCCGCCCCCATGACGGGGTTGGCCTCCTCCACCCCTTCCTCGCCCAGCACCTCCCTAGCGGCCTCCGCGGCGATGGAGGCCGCCCTGGGGCTGTTTACGGTGGGGGGAAGCAGCCTGTGGTAAATTACGCTGGCGCTGCAGCCCAGCGCCTCGGCGGTGGACCTGGCTATCTCCAGGATCCGGGCCTCCATGAGGTCTCGAACCCCCTCGTCCATGGTCCTCACGGTGCCCCCGAGCTCCACCCGCTCGGGTATTATGTTGTGGGCGCTCCCGCCGTGGAAGGTGCAGACGCTCAGGACAGCGGGCTTCAGGGGATCCACGTTCCTGCTCACCACCGACTGGAGGTTTAGGACCACGGCGGAGGCGGCCAGGATGGGATCGGCCGACCTGTGGGGCATCGCCCCGTGTCCCCCTCTACCCCTGACCTCCACGTCGAAGGAGTCCGTGGAGGCCATTATCGGACCGCTCCTCACGGCCACCTTGCCCGCCTCCACCTCGGGGTTCACGTGGAGCCCGAAGATCATCTCCACCTTCGGGGACTCCATGACCCCCTCCTCGATCATCGCCCTGGCCCCCAGGGTCAGCTCCTCGGCGGGCTGGAAGATCAGCTTGACCGAACCTCGAAGCTCCTTCCTCCTGGCCCAAAGCAGCCTCGCGGCCCCCAGGAGACAGGTCACGTGGACGTCGTGGCCGCAGGCGTGCATGACCCCCTCGTTCCTGGAGGCGTAGGGCAAGCCCGTCTCCTCCGAGATGGGCAGCGCGTCCATGTCGGCCCTAAGGGCCACGCAGGGCCCGGGCCTGCCCTCTATCAGGGCCACCACCCCCGTCTTCCCCACGCCCGTCCTCACCGTCATGGGCCCGATGCGGAGCAGCTCCTCCTCCACGAACCTGGCCGTCCCGTGCTCCTGGAAGGAGCGCTCCGGGTGCGCGTGGAGGTGCCTTCTGACCTTCAAGAGCCACTCCTCTGAGGACTTTGCCTCCTCCAGAAGGTTCGACGTCAACTGGAGATCACCTCCCTCGATGGTTTCCCCTTTCGACTTCATGGTATCATTTTATGGCTTTTCGAGCGGAGGTGATCCCTTTGCCGATGGATGCCATGGCGGAAGAGCTCCTGGAGCTCCTTAAGATCAGCAGCCCTTCGGGCAGGGAGGGGGCCCTCGCTGGTTTTCTGTCGGAGAAGCTCTCCTCCATGGGCTTTCAGGTGGCCTTCGACGAGGCCGCTGGACCCGCTGGCTCGGAGGTGGGAAACCTCATAGCCCGCCTTCCGGGAGATGGGGCTTTGAGGCCCATAGCTATCTGCTGCCACATGGACAACGTGGAGCCCTGCGAGGGGGTGGTTCCGGTCCTGGATGGGGATGTGATCAGATCCTCGGGCCAAACCGTGCTGGGGGCCGACGACAAGGCGGGTATAGCCCTGGCCCTGGAGCTCTCCAGGAGGGCCTTGCGGTTCGGGGGGCGAAGGGGTGACCTGGAGCTGGTCTTCACAGTGGTGGAGGAGAAGGGTCTTAGGGGTTCCAAACACCTGGACCTGTCGATGGTGAAGAGCCAGCACTTCCTGGTCCTCGACAGCTCCGGCCCCGTGGGGGACGTGATTGTCCGTGGCCCGGCCCAGGACAGGATAGAGGCCAGGGTCCTGGGAAGGGCCGCCCACGCGGGGTTGGAGCCGGAGAAGGGGGTTAGCGCCATAGTCGTGGCCGCGAGGGCCATATCGGAGATGAGGCTTGGGAGGGTGGACGAGATCACCACCGCCAACGTCGGCGTCATAAGGGGAGGGGTGGCCACCAACATAGTGGCCCCTGAGGTCCACCTGGAGGCGGAGGCGAGAAGCCTGGACGAAGGGAGGCTTAAGTCCCAGACCGAGCACATGGTCCTCACCCTGAGGGAGGTGGCCTCCCGCATGGGCGGCGAGGCGGAGGTCAGGGTGGAGAGGATGTACCCCTCCTTCTCCCTGAGCCCCGAGGAGGAGCCCGTCAGGACCCTGGTCGAGGCCTTCAAGCTCTCGGGCCTGGAGGCGAGGCTTCGGGGAAGCGGCGGGGGGAGCGACGCCAACGTCCTCAACGGCAGAGGGAGGAGGGCCGTCAACCTATCCATCGGGGTGAGCAAGCCCCACTCGAAGGAGGAGTCGGTGGACCTGAGGGAGCTCGGAAAGGCCGTCTTCGCGCTGGAGGCCTTCTTGAGGCTCTGGTGGTCGTGAGGTTCGAAAGGAGATAGGGGGACGGAGGGGATCCGTCCCCCTCTTCGGGGGGTTGGGAGGCAAAGGCTTTAGCCTTTAGTCCTCACGAATATGGCGTCGGCTATGGTCTCGTCCACCGCGAAGGTGGAAAGACCCACCTCGAAGACGTAGGCTGGCCTCTTGTGGACGAGCCTTATGGGGGTCCTGGGTAGTATGCCCATGGCGGTCATCTTCCTGGCCACCTGGGGGTCCAGGGTGGAGATGTAGACCACCTCCCCCTCCTCCCCTTCCCTCATGGCGCTCAGGGGCTTCACCGCCGACTCCACCACCCACTTGGCCTGGAGGCAGCAGTTGCCCTCGGGTATCCTCCTGCCGTGGGGGCAGCTCCTGGGGTGTCCCAGGAGGGTGCATATCTTCTCCTCCAGCTCGGGGGCCACCGAGTGCTCGAACTCGCAGGATATGGCGTGTATGGAGCTCTTGTCCATGCCCAGCACGTCCGAGAGCAGTCGCTCGGCCAGGCGGTGCCTCCTCATCATCTGTCTTCCCTCCTGCCTCCCCCTCTCCGTGAGGCGAACCAGGCCTTCCCTCACCTCCACCAGCCCGTCCTCCTGGAGGGCGGAGAGCTCCTCCGGGTCGAGCTCCTCAGCCCTCATGGGCTCTCCCCTCTCCTCCTCCGCCGTCCATATCTCCCTTATGGCGTTCTCGCAGGAGCTCCTTCGGTCACGCGCCATCATGGCCTTTCTTCCTCCCGAAGATCCTGTCCAGAAGGTTGACCGCCCTGGAGTCCCTGGGTGTCTCGTAGCCGCAGTTGGGGCACCTCACCAGGGAGCAGCCTCCGCGGAGGGGACATCCCCCGCAGGAGGAGGACTGCCCCTCGTCGAACTCGAACCCACAGATCGGGCACCTCAAACGCTCACCCCCAGCCACTCCAGGGCAGACTTCAAGGTCCACCCCACGGAGAAGGAGAAGAACAGGGTGGTCAAGGCTATCGCCGCCGCCACCCTGGGGCCCCTCTCCTTGTAGTTGACCATGAGCTGGGCCACGCAGGGCAGGAAGAGGGTCAACACCACCGACGCCACCACCAGGGAGTTCCCGGATATCACCCCTGCCTCCTTGAGGTCGTAGAGGCCTGCGGCCCCGTAGTCCCTCCTGAGGAAACCGTAGAGGAAGACCCTGCCCATCTCGTCGGGCAGGCCCAGCCATCTGGCCGGATAGGCCAGGGCGCCCGTCAGGGCCTGGAACAGGCCCGTGAGGTTCCCGATCCATATGAGGAGGCTAGCCGCCAGGAATATGGGGACCACCTCCTTCACGTACCACTCCACCCTGGCCATCGTCTTGACCAGGACGTTTCGGGGGCTCGGCACCCTGAGGGGCGGTATCTCCATGAAGAAGACCGGGTTGCCCCCGGGTATGAGCCTCTTGCTCGCGGCGCCCACCGCCAGGAAGACGGCCACCAGCACGGAAAGCCATATGAGCAGGGCCTTGGCGCTGGAGTGCAGGACCCCCATGATCACCCCCAGCTGTGCTGAGCAGGGTATGGCGAGCGAGAGGAGGAGGGTGGCTATGATCCTCTCCTTCCTGGTCTCCAGCGTCCTGGTCACTATGGTCGCCATGGTGTCGCAGCCCAGCCCCAGGACCATGGGGATGACGGCCCTGCCGCTCAATCCCACCGCCTTGAAAGCCCTGTCCAGCAGCAGGGCCAGCCTGGGGAGGTAGCCGCTGTCCTCGAGCAGGGCGAAGACCAGGAAGAAGACGGTCACCAGCGGCAGGATCAGGCCCAGGGAGTATCGAAGCCCCAGGGTGAGCATCCCGTGCTCGTGGACGAAGAGGTCCTGGATCACCGGGTAGGGTATTAGCCTCTCGAAGAGGGAGTCCAGGAACGGGTTTATCCTCTCCTCGAAGAGGTAGCCCTCGGTGAAGTCCACTATCACCTGGGCGCCCAGCACCCCCACCACCTCGTATATGGCGTACACCACCAGTAGCAGTATGGGTAGCCCCGTGAGGGGCCTTATGGTGAGGTCGCTAAGCCTGTCCAGGACCCTCTTCCTCCTCTCGGAGGCCCTTATCACCCTCTCCACCAGCTCCCTGGCCCTGGCCCTCAGGGCCTCGGCCACGGCGTAGCTCACCTCCTTACCCAACCGCCTCTCCACCTCGGCCTTCATCTGGATCACCCTCTGGTAGCTCTCCTCGGCCAGGGAGAGGGCTTTCAGGACCTCCGGATCTCCCTGCAGCGCCAGCACCCCCACCGCCCTCCGGGACAGGTGGTAGTCCCTCGACAGGAGGCGCTCCAGCTCCTCCAGGGCTCTCTCCAGGGGCTCCGGATACCTCACGGGCAGGGCCCTGTCTGGCCCCTCCTTGCCCTCCAGGGTCCTAGCTATGGCCTCCTTGAGGCGGTCTATCCCCTCCCCCTTGACGGCCACCGTGCCCACCACGGGCGCGCTAAGCTCCCTGCTCAGCGCCTCTGGGTCCGGCTGCACGCCGGAGGAGATGGCCTCGTCCATCATGTTCAGGCAGAGGACCAGGTCGAAGCCGGCCTCCAGGAGCTGCAGGGTCATGGGGAGCTCCAGCTCCAGGTTCTTGGCGTCCACCACGTGGACCACCACGTCCGGGGACTCGAGCAACAGCATGTCCCTCGCCACCTTCTCCTCCTCGGTGATGGACATCAGCGAGTACATGCCCGGGGTGTCCAGCACCTCCAGCTCCAGCTCCCCCACCCTGCTCCTCCCCCTGAACACCTCCACGGTGGTGCCTGGGTAGTTGGACACGTTGGCGTAGGTGCCCGTGAGAGCCCCGAACACGGCGCTCTTACCCACGTTCGGCCTGCCCACCAGGGCGACCTTGGCCGACCTCCTCAAGCTCTCCAGGACCTTGGGCCCCTGATCCGCCCCCCTCCTCATCGCCCCTCCTCCTCCCTGGGTTCATCCTCGTCGATCCTGCGGCGATCCAGGTTCAGGAGGTCCTTCACGTGGGACACCCCCTCCCAAAGGAGCCTCTCTATGTGCGCGTCGTTCAGGGCGTAGTAGGTCATCCTCCCGGCCTTTTTGGGCCTCACCAGCCCCATGTTCCGGAGGACCCTGAGCTGGTGCGAGGCGTTGGAGAAGGATATGCCCGCCTCCTGCGCCAGGTCGCCCACGCACATGGGCTTTCGGGATAGCAAAAGCAGTATCTTCGTCCTGCTCGAGTCGGAAAGGGCCTTAAAGGTCTCGGAAAGGCCCAGGATCACCTCCTCCAGCTCGTCTCCCTCCAGCTCCAGCATCTCGCTCAACAATAGCACGCACCCCCATCCCTCACATAGCAATGAACAAATGAACAATCATTCACAAAAAGGTTAGCACCGCCCCCCTCTCTCGTCAAGGGGGGTCGGGCTATCGCTATGGGGCGTGCCCCCCTCTCAGGAGCCCCTCGTAGACCTCCTCCGTGGCCTTCGCGATCTCCTCGGGAGAGAGGCCCGACTCCAGGGCCATCACGGCGCATCCGCCGGCGCCCACCCCCTCCTTTATGAACCCCAGCTCGTAGTCCCTCAGGCCCCGGTGCTTGCTCCCGGAGAAGTCCAGGGGGGCCACCAGGGTCTCGACCCCGATCTCGTCGGCGACCTCGCGGAAGTTGGCGTTGGGGTCGTGGGCCACGTACTTGGTGGTGGCCACCTGCAGATCCCCGTCCAGCCCGCCCATCCACCTGAGCGCCGCGGCCACCGCGAGCATCTGCGTCCCTCCGCAGAGGACCCTTCTCCCCCTGAACCCCAGGGACAGGCCCATCGCCACGGGCATCATCGGGTCGCCGAAGGACTCGACCGCGCTCAGCGGGTCCTCCCGGTGGCGCTCCACCCCCCGGAAGGCCCTCTCGAAGGCCCTACCCACGACCTCCTCCTTGAGCCCCACGGGGTTGTGGGGGCCCGAGGAGCTGGTGGTGGCCCTGTAACCCAGGGCCCTCAGCACGGCCATGGCCGTGGTGGTCCCCCCGGGCACCGACTCCCCTATCCAGAGCTCCCTCGAGACCTTGCTCAGCTCCTCCCCGAGCCTTAAGCCCCACTCCAGGAGCCTTCTGGCCTGCGGCGCTCCGTCCTCCAGGTCTATCCTCCCCCCGGGCTCGGACCTGAGGTCGACCAGCGGGACCATGGGCCTCACGAAGCAGCCGGCGTCCAGCACCAGAACGGGAAAACCCACCCGCTCGAGGCAGGCCCTGCTTATCACCACTGGGGAGGGGTGCCCCTGGGGGTCCACTGGTATGGCGTTGAGCGTCAAAGGCCTTCCCCACAGCAGGAACTCGGCGTCCAGCACCGCCGTGAACCTCACCATCTCCGGGTCAGACCCGGCGGCCGATATCCCCCTGACGTCGGTCACCCTGGTGTTAGCCACCACCAGCGCGAACAAGGTCGATCCCCCCTCATCCCTTGAGCTTGAGCGGTATCCCAGCGGTCACCAGGTAGACCTCCCTCGCCGCCGAGGCGAGGCGCTGGTTCATCCTGCCGTGCAGGTCTACGAAGGCCCTGGTGAGGGGATCCGCCCCTATCACCCCCATGCCCAGCTCGTTGCTCACCGCTATCACGGCGTTGCGCAGAGAAAGCCCCTCCAGGGCCGATACCTCCTCCTCCACCCTGCGCCATACCTCCTCCCTGGCCGACCGGTCGACCCCCCTGCCCGAGTAGAGCCCCACCTGGGCGAAGACGTTTGAGAGCATCAGCGTCATGCACTCCACCAGCACCACCGCCCCCTCGACCCCCTCGCGCCTCCAGGAGGAGACGAAGGGGACCTCCACCGTTAGCCAGGAGGCTGGCCTGCTCGCCCTGTGTCGCTCCACGCGCTCCGCCATCTCAGGGTCCCCCGGGTCGGCGGTGGCCAGGTACAGCACCTCCCCCCCCAGCTTCGAGGCCAGGGACGCGGCGAAGGCGCTCTTCCCGCTCTTTATCCCACCGAGGACCAGCGCGAGCCCCGCTTCCATAGAGGACGATCCCCCAACAGATCAATTTAGGTCAAAGAAATCGAACACCTCAAATCTCCTCCCAGGATAGGTCCAGCAGCTCTCCCCCCTTCAGCCACCTCTCCAGCCTCTCCCGGAGGAGGGCGAAGCGCTCCTCGTCCACCTCCACCTCCAGCTCCAGCCCATCCTCCCCCTCCGCCCTGGAGGTGACCCTGGCCCCGCAGGACCTGACCCTCTCCTCGGCGTAGCCGGAGAACTGGTAGGGGACGAGGAGGCGCGCCCTGAACCTCCTTCGAAGCTCCTCCACCTCGGCCCTCTCCAGGGCCCTGGAGGCGGCCAGGTAGTAGGCCTCCGAGAGCCCCTTGAGCCCC
>CAYRKT010000073.1:0-8204 GCA_964425005.1 uncultured Synergistia bacterium | reverse complement strand
GGCGGGGTGGACTTCGACCTGTCCTCCAGGGCGAGGGTAAATTTGCGCTTGGTCAGGGACAGGGCCAGAGACTATCATCTTGACGCTATGCTGGGGTGGGGTTTGGGCGAGGGTGTGGGGTTCTACCTGCGCTCCGAGGGGATCGACGGGGAGGAGGGAAGGTTTGGAGCTGGGCTTTACTGGTCCTTCTGATCGACCTCGCTTCGGGGGATTGGTGGCCTTCCTTAGCGACTTCGGCGAGTCTAGCCCTTACGTCGGCGTGTGCAAGGGGGTGATGCTCAGGCGAAATCCCTGGGTGAAGGTGGTGGACCTCTGCCACTCCGTGAGGCCGTTCTCGGTTATAGAGGGAGGTTGGCTCCTCAGGCTCTCCGTTCCCTATTTCCCCCAGGGGACCGTCTTTCTGGCGGTGGTCGACCCGGGAGTGGGTTCCTCGAGGCGACCCCTTGCCGTGAGGGCGCGCTCGGGCTTCACCCTGGTGGGGCCCGACAACGGCCTTCTGCTACCCGCCCTCTCGGCCTTCGGAGGGGTGGAGGAGGCTAGGGAGATAGCTAACCCCTCCCTGGTGGAGGGTTATGTCTCCAGGACCTTCCACGGGAGGGACTTGTTCGCGCCGGTCGCCGCCGCCCTGGCTGGGGGTTTGCCGCTGGTCGAGGTGGGCCCTCCGGTGGAGGCGGACGCTCTAGCACCCTACCCTCTCAGCGGACCCGTCTCTGGCGATGGCGTGGTGGAGGGCCACGTGGTCTGGGTGGATCGCTTCGGTAACGTTTGCACCGACGTGGAGGTCTTCAGGGCCCAGGAGGCCCTTGGAGGCCTGGTGGTCGGGGATGAGGTGTGGGTCGAGCTGAGGGGCTTGAGGTTTGGGCTTCCCTTTTTAGAGTTCTTCGCCCAGGCTCAGCCAGGCACCTCGATGGTGATCCCCGACTCCTGGGGTTTCCTCTCCCTCGCGGTTAACGGGGGTAGTTTCTTGGACGTCCTGGGTTTTGATCCGCTGGGCGAAAAGGCGATCTTCTGGAGGAGGTGTTCTTAGGATGAGGTCTTTAAACTTCTTAAAGGGGGGTCTTAGGACGGCCTTCGCGGCGGCGATCCTTTCGATCCTGGTCGCACAGGGGCCCTCTCTGGCGCAGGATCCGTTCAGGGGCAACCCCTTCGCCGAGATATTCGAGTCCATAAAGGGGGCAGTGGTCAACATAGACACCGTGACCATGGTGAGGCGATCGTTGCTCCCTCCCTTCTTCGACGACCCGGTGTTCAGGGAGTTCTTCAGGGAGGAGTGGGAGCGTTTCAACAGGGTCATACCCCGAAGGGGCGCTGGTTCGGGGTTCATAGTCAGGGAGGACGGCTACATAGTCACCAACTTCCACGTGGTGGACGGGGCGCAGAAGATAACCGTGACCATGTCGGACGGGAGGAGCTTCGAGGCCAGGCTGGTCGGCAAGGACCCCGAGTTCGACCTGGCGGTGATCAGGATAGACGGCAGGGGTTTGCCCACCGTCAAGCTGGGCGACTCGGATAGCCTCAGGGTGGGCGAATGGGTGATGGCCGTGGGCAACCCCTACGGGCTCGAGCACAGCGCCACGGTGGGGGTGATATCGGCCAAGGGCAGGATGATCCAGGTGGGGGGCAGGCGCTTCCAGAACTTCATCCAGACGGACGCGGCCATAAACCCCGGCAACTCCGGTGGACCGCTGGTCAACCTCAACGGCGAGGTGGTGGGGATCAACACGGCGATAATACCCTACGCCCAGGGCATAGGCTTCGCCGTTCCCATAAACGTGGTGAAGCAGGTGCTGGACGACCTGGTAAGGTTTGGCGGTGTGAAGCGGGGATGGCTAGGCGTCCACATCCAGGATCTAACCCCTGAGCTGAGGGAAGCCCTCGGACTGGACAAAGACGTGATGGGGGTTCTGGTCGGCGACGTGGAGGAGGGCTCTCCGGCCCAGAGGGCCGACATAAGGCGCGGCGATGTGATATCCAAGGTCGACGGAGAGCAGGTTAGGACCACGGGCGAGCTGGTGGCCAGGATAAGGCAGAAACTCGCCGGCGACAGGGTTAAGCTGACCCTCGTCAGGGAGGGAAGAGAGATCGTCAAGGAGGTGGTCCTGGGGGCCAGGCCCGACGAGGAGACCGTAGGGACTGGCTCGGACGTCGAGTCCAAGCTGGGTATGAGGGTGAGCGAGATCACCGAGGAGCTAGCCTCGAAGTTCGAGATCCCCTCCTCGGTGAGGGGGGTCGCGGTGGTGGAGGTGGAGAGGGGCTCCATCGCCGAGGCCAGGGGTATCAGGCGAGGGGACGTCTTCTTGGAGGTCAACGGCCTGAAGGTGGAGAAGCTGGAGGATTGGAACAGGGCGCTCGCCCGCAGGAACGATCTCTTCGCCGCCCTGGTCTGGAGAAAGGGAAGGACCTTTTGGATCTCCATGAGGTTGAGCTGAGCCGAGAGGTCCGACGAATAGCACGAGGGCGGAAGGTTGAACCTTCCGCCCTTTTCTTCTGGTGGAGCCGACGGGAATTGAACCCGTGACCTCTTCCATGCCAAGGAAGCGCGCTCCCTCTGCGCCACGGCCCCTTTACAAAGCGGTTCGTATTATAACCTGCTGTCGACCTTCTGTCAAGGTCAGGATCGGATCGGCTCCGGGCGGAGCACCCCCGATCTCGACTGGTAGCGTCGCGGGACACCTTGACAAGTCCTGTTTTAGGGTTATAATCGCCCAAAAAGGTTAAGAGGGGTTAGGGGGAAAGCCTTATGACCTCTAGGTGCGGTGGCAGATCTCCGTTGAGGTTCTCCTTCAGCGGCCAGGGCTTCGGCGGCTACTGGTTCTACTATTACTTTAGCCGCTTGGGGATCTGCCTCCGGCGCCCGGAGGACTTGAGCCCTGGCACCTGAGGAGCAGGGCGGTCCCGAGAGGCGAAGGCCTGGAGGCCGGTCCCCAGAGAGGGGGTCGGCCTCCAGGCCTTTTTTGAACCCTCAGATCTCGGCGTTCGGGGGTGATGCGTCTTGTTGGTATTGGACATGCCGAGGGACGTCTCCAAGGCCATGATGGCTAAGCTCATAAGGTTTCTGGAGCTAAGAGGCCTTGGGACCAAGCTGGTTCCTCACGAGGATGGTTTCTTCCTGCTCTTGGTCTCCGGGAGTCCATCTCCCAAGCTGAAGGAGAGGCTTAGGTCCTTGTCCTTCGTCAGGAGGTGCGTGGACGCCTCAGACCCCTTCCCGCTGGCCAGCACCTCCCTGATAAAGGGCCCTCGTCGGATCAGGGTGGGCGATGCGGTCGTCGTGGGAGGGGGTGTCCCTGTGGTGATGGCTGGCCCCTGCTCGGTGGAGGGGGAGGAGCAGATAAGGAGGATGGCCAGGCTGGTGAAGGAGGCTGGCGCCTCAGTCCTGAGGGGTGGGGTCTTTAAGCCCAGGACTAACCCTTATTCCTTCCAGGGCCTCGGCCTGGAGGGCCTTCGGATCATGAGCGAGGCGGCCAGAGAGGAAGGGATACCCATAGTGACGGAGGTCATGGAGCCCTCTCAGGTGGGGGTGATGTATCCCTACGTGGACGTGTTCCAGGTGGGGACCAGGAACATGTACAACTACCCCTTGCTGAAGGAGCTCGGCAAGGGCGACAAGCCCGTCTTGCTCAAGAGGGGCATGAGCGCCACCGTGGACGAATGGCTTCAAGCGGCGGAGTACGTCCTCTCGGAGGGCAACTTCAACGTGATGCTGTGCGAGAGGGGGATAAGGACCTTTGAGGCCAGGACCAGGAACACCCTGGACCTGAACTCCGTGGCCCTGATAAAGAGGCTCAGCCACCTCCCTGTGGTGGTCGACCCGAGCCACGGCACGGGCAGGAGGGATCTGGTTTTGCCCATGTCCCTCGCAGCGGTGGCGGCGGGGGCCGATGGGCTTCTGATCGAGGTCCACGAGAACCCCTCCAGGGCCAAGAGCGACGGAGATCAGTCCATAACCCCTTCTGAGCTCACCAGGTTGGTGGGCATGGTTTCGGTCTTGAGCGCATCCCTCGGGAGGGGGAGCGAGCTTGCCCTCGTCGGCTAGGGGTCCCCTGAGCGGCATGAGGCTTGGGGTGGTGGGCCTTGGTCTGATCGGCTCCTCGCTGGCCGGCGCGTGCAGGGAGAGGGGGGTCTTCGCGAGGGTCGTAGGGTTCGACGTGGACCGCACAGCCAGGAGCGTCTCCTTGGAGAGGGGGTTCGTGGACGAGGTGACCTCCTCCCTCGAGGAGCTTCCCTCGCGGGCTGAGGTCCTGGCCCTGGCGGTGCCCTTGGGGCGTATGGAGGAGGTGGCCAGCGCGCTGGCCTGCGCCTTAGGGAGGTCAGGCCTCAGGCCGTTGGCGGTTTTCGGGCTTGGTAGCACCGCCAGGAGGCCGGGCGATGGACTCAGGGCCCTGTTTGGACCCATCTACGCGGGCCTTCATCCCATGGCGGGCAAGGAGAGCTCCGGTGTCCTGCAGGCCTCATCCTCGTTGCTGGTAGGGAAGAGTTTCGTCCTGATAGAGCACGGCTCGGCGGATCCCGGGGTGGTGGAGGTGGCTGAGGCGATGGTGAAGTCCCTGGAGGGAAGGCTGGTTCGCATGTCGCCTCAGGAGCACGACTCCGTGGTGGGGCTGATCAGCCATCTTCCGATGCTTCTGGCCTGTGGGCTTTCCGTCCTGGCCGGAGGCGTGAGCAGGGCTGAGGAGGTGGTCTCCTCTGGGTTCGAGGGGGCCACCAGGCTGGCCTCCCAGCCGGTCTGGCTCACCTCCGACGTGGTGGGCTTCAACGTCGACGTCTTGGAGGCTTGGCTGAACGAGCTCATGGGGGTATGCAGGTCCTTACTCCTCGCCGACGTCGAAGGGAGGAGCGAGCTGGTGAGTATGGCCAAAAGCGCCAGGGAGAGGATCTTGGGACTCGCTCCGAAGGGGGGATAAGAGGGATGTCCGAGGTGGTGTGCAGGAGAAGGCCTAGACCACTGGTGGGATCTTTGAGGGTGCCCGGCGACAAATCCATATCCCACAGGGCTGCCGTGCTGGGGGCGCTCTCCGAGGAGGGTTTTGAGCTGGAGAACTTCTCTCCGGCCGCTGACTGCGCCTCCACCGTGAGGTGTCTTGGAGCTATGGGGGCTCAGGTGGAGCTCCTGGACGGTTCGCGCCTGACGATAAGGGGCGGGAGGGATCGCCTCAGGGAGCCCGAGGACGTGTTGGACGCCGGTAACTCCGGGACCACCGCCAGGTTGCTGTGCGGGCTTCTGGCCGGCTTGTCCGGAGCCTTCGCGGTGATCACGGGGGACGATAGCCTGAGGCGTCGCCCGATGAGGAGGGTGGTGGAGCCTCTCTCCGCGATGGGGGCTCGGATCTCCGGGAGGGAAGGGGGGAACAGGTTGCCCCTCGTGGTGTGGGGGACCAAGCTCTCGGGTATCAGGTACGAGATGAAGGTCCCAAGCGCCCAGGTGAAGAGCGCCCTGCTCCTGGCAGGGCTTTTCGCCAACTCCCCCACTTCGGTCGTCGAGGGCGTGAAGAGCAGGGACCACACGGAGATAATGTTCAGGTTCCTGGGGCTTCCGATGGAGGCCAGGGACGGGGTCGTGAAGGTGTTCCCCTGCGACCAGGTGCCCGGCCGGAGCTGGAGGATCCCGGGTGATCCCTCCTCGGCCTCTTTCTGGGCGGCTGCGGCGCTCCTCATCCCCGGATCCGAGGTCTTGCTGGAGGAGGTCTGTTTGAACCCCACGAGGACGGGTTTCTTCGGCCTGATGTCGCGCTGTGGGGCCGAGCTGGAGTTCAGGGAGAGGGGGCTCTACGGGGGGGAGCGGGTCGGCGACGTCCTGGTTAGGCATTCCGAGCTTAGCCCCTTCGAGGTGGGGCCGGAGGAGGTCCCCTCCATGGTGGACGAGCTGCCGCTTTTGGCCCTCGTCGCCACCCAGATACCCGGCAGGTCCGTGGTGAGGGGTGCTGGGGAGCTTCGGGTCAAGGAGTGCGACAGGATATCCGCCGTGGCAGAGGGTTTGAGGAGGCTCGGCGCCAGGATAGAGGAGCTTCCCGACGGTTGGGAGATAGAGGGACCTACCGCCCTTGGGGGCGGAAGGGTCAGGAGCTTCGGGGACCACAGGATAGCCATGACCTTCTCCGTGGCTGGCCTCATATCGGAGGGGGAGGTCCTGCTGGACGACGCTGGCTGCGTTAGGATCTCCTACCCCCAGTTCTTCGAACACATGCGCCTGCTGTCCGGGGTCTGCCTCGACCATTGAGGGGGGCTTGGCATGACGCTCAGGATGCTCACCGCTGGCGAGTCGCACGGGAGGGGGTTGGTGGCCGTGCTGGAGGGCATGCCCAGGGGCCTCGAGGTGTCGACCTCGGCCTTAGAGCTGGATCTGGCGCGCAGGAGGAGGGGATACGGCAGAAGCCCTCGCATGAAGCTGGAGAGGGACGAGGTGAGGATACTGGCGGGCGTGAGGGATGGTGTCACCATGGGCTCTCCCCTGGCCCTGTGGATCGAGAACAGCGGCTCCTCCTTCTGGGAGGAGGCCATGTCGTTCGATGAGGTGCCGCCCGAGGCCATGGAGGCAAGGGCCATAAGGTCTCCCAGGCCGGGCCACGCGGACCTGCCCGGCTGCCTCAAGTTCCTGCTCAGGGACGCCAGGGAGGTGGCCGAGAGGGCGAGCGCCAGGAGCACCGCAGCCAGGGTTGCCTGCGGCTCGGTGTGCAGGCTCCTGCTCAAGGAGCTGGGGGTGGAGGTGCAGGGGGCGGTCTGCTCCATAGGTAGGTCTTACTTCGGCATGCCCTCCTCGGAGGAGGAGTGGGAGAGGGCCTTCGCCTCTGATATGGGGCTTTGGAGCTCTGACCTCGAGCGCACCGCCGTCCGGGAGATAGAGGGGGCCGCCCAGGAGGGCGACTCCCTGGGTGGCACCTTCTGGGTCAGGGCCAAGGGCGTTCCGCCGGGCTTGGGTTCCCTCTCCGAGTGGGACAGGAGGCTCGACGCCAGGCTCGCCTTCGCCCTCATGTCCATCCCCTCTGTTAAGGGCGTGGAGGTGGGGATGGGATTTGCCCTCTCCTCCATGCGAGGATCTGAGGCGCACGACGCCTTCGTCATAGGCCCTCACGGTCCTCGCAGGACCTCCAACAGGTCCGGCGGCATAGATGGAGGTCTGAGCAACGGAGAGGACATATTGCTCAGGGCCTCCTTGAAGCCCATTCCGACCATCCCGAGGTCGCTTCAAAGCTTCGACGTCAGGGACATGTCTCCGTCTCCCTCCCACTCGGAGAGGGCTGACGTCTGCGCGGTGCCAGCTGCCTGCGTGGTGGGGGAGGCCATGGTTTGCCTGGTGCTGGCCTCGGTCTTCCTGGAGGAGTTCGGCGGCGGCACCCTCCTTGAGCTCAAGGAGAGGGTCTTCGGCTACAGGGAGCTTAGGAGGAGGTGGTTCGAGGGTGTGCGCTAAGCCGATCTTCATCGGGGGGTTTTCCGGGTCGGGAAAGACCACCGTGGGCAGGATGCTGGCCGAGAGGTTGGGCCTACCCTTCGTGGACACCGACGAGCTGGTGGAGAGGAGGGCGGGAGCCAGGATACCCGAGATCTTCTCGAGGTTCGGCGAGAGGGTCTTCAGGGACCTCGAGCGGGAGGTGGTCGTGGCGCTCTCTAGGGTCTCGAACGCCGTGGTCTCCCTGGGAGGAGGGGTCTTGGCCTTCGAGGACCTGGTGGAGGAGATAGGGGAGAGGGTGCAGATGGTGGTGCTGGACGTCACCCCCGAGGAGGTGCTGAGGAGGCTCGACCTCTCGCGCGGGGATAGACCTCTGCTCAGGGATCCATCGGCCCTGACGGATCTCTGGAGGAGGAGAAAACCCCTCTACGACAGGATCCCGCTTCACGTGGACACGGTTGGGATCTGGCCCCACCAGGTGGCGGACAGGATCGAGGGGCTGCTCTCGCTGAAGTCCATCCCCTCGCGGAGGAGGGTCGTGCTGGAGCTGGAGAGCGGGGGAGTCCGCTACGTGGTCTGCGAGGGCTTGGCCTGCGAAAGGGTCGGGGGCCTCGTCTCCCGGTACTCTTCGAACCTGTTCCTGGCGGACTGGCTGGTGGGGGCCCTCCACGGGTCCTCCTTCGAGCCCTTTGGCCCCCTCAGGCTCATCCGGGTGGGGGAGTCGGCGAAGGAGATGGGGGTCTTGATGGAGCTCCTGGAGCACATGGCCCAGGTGGGACTCGACAGAGAGGGGGTTTTGTGTGCCTTAGGGGGAGGAGTGGTG
>CAYRKT010000072.1:0-8300 GCA_964425005.1 uncultured Synergistia bacterium | reverse complement strand
GGTCTGGGTGGGCTCCCCCGGGGTCTTCCGAGTCTCCTCCCTCGAGGAGGCCCAGCTGGTGGCCGAGACCTACCGCTGGTCCAGGACCCACCGCGTTCCCATCTACCCCGCTCCCCGCGGGGGCAAGGGAGAAATCCGCTTCTACGCGGAGCTCACCATCGCCAAGGTCAAGGACGGGGAGGCCGCGCTTCCCCTGGCGCGGCCCGCGAGGGGCGAGGGCAAGCGGATCGTGGCCTTCCGCAGGCAGGGCGGCCTCACCGTGGCGGAGGAGGTCCCCCTCCGGGTGCCCAAGGAGGTCTCCCTGATCTTCCTCCCTCATCGAAACCTCTAGCTCACCTCCTCTCAACGCTCCCCCTTGCGCACGAGGGGGGAGCGGGTTATTCTCTACGTGAAAAGGGGGTGAGCGTGAGCGCAAAAGCTTCCCTGGTCGTTCAGGAGCCCCTCCTGGACATCCTCGCAAACGCGGCTTGCGAGGTGGGCGATGGGGAGGAGGAAGTCCTCCTTCCCGAGGAGACAGAGGAGGTCGAGCTCGAGCTTGGCCTTCACAAGGAGAAGGACGAGGACGAGGAAAGGGACGGGGTGGCCTGGCTCCTCGACCTCCTGGGAAAGACGCGGGTGCCGACGGAAGACGAGCAGCTCGGGTACCTGGGGTTGGCGAGGCTAGGCCGCGAGGCCGCCAAGGCCCTCGAGGAGCGCACAGGCATCCCGGCGGCATCCTGGCGGGCTCACGCTCGCCACAAGCTCCTGGACAGGAAGCCCCCGAGCTTCCTGGAAGGCCTCGAGAGGGAGGTCCCAAAGGAGGCCCGCCACCTCTACCACCAGCTCCTTCAGGGAGAGGAGGGCACCCTCAAGATTGTGGAGGGCAACCTCAGGCTGGTCTTCTACGTGGCCAAGCGCTACAACCTCAAGGGGAACTTCTCCCTCAACGACCTGGTGAGCGAAGGGGTAAGCGGGCTCTACGAGGCGGTGGACCGCTTCGACCCCAAGCTCGGCTACCGCTTCTCCACCTACGCCTACTGGTGGATCCGCCAGCGGGTGGCCCGCGCGGCGAAGACCTTGGGCGAAAACAGGGAGCTCCACTTGGAGGAGCCCGTCGGCGAAGAGGCCGTGCTCGGGGACTTCATCGCCGCAGGGAGCGAGCCCGCGGAGCGGGCCTTAGGCCTCGCCGAAAGGGAGCGGCTCCAGAGGGCGATCGCCAGGGCCCTGACCCCTCTGCAGGCCGCGGTGGTCTTCCTGAAGTACGGCCTGGCTACGGACGAGCCCTCGCCGAACAAGGTCGTGGCGCAGGCTCTGGGGCTCAGCCCCGCCGAGGTGGCGGACGCGCTCCGGGAGGCGGAGAAGCGCTTGCGCTTCGCGCTGAAAGGAGAGCTCGGCTTCTTGGCCTGAGAGGGTGAAGACCCTCCCCCGTAAAATGGGAAGGATGCGCGGGGTTTGCCTGAAGCTCGGCCTCCTGCTCCTCTCGGCGCTCGCGCCTCTCGCGGGCGCAAAAGAGGCGCTCCTAATCGGGGCCATCAAGGAGCTCGCCCAGAAAGCGGGGTACGCTGTCGCAGTAGAAGCCCCTCCTCTCATGCTGATCAAGCCCGTCTCCTACTCCGAAGAGGGGGAGCCCCTCGAGGTCCTCGCCCAGCTCGTGCGGGAGAACCTGGGCCCAGAGTACCGATTCTTGGTGGAGGAGAAGACCATCAAGGTCTTCCCGGGAAGCAGAGGCGCGGCCGAAGAGAAAGAGGGAAAAGAAGGGGGGATCCTCCTCACCCTCATCCTTCCCGACGGGACGAACTCCAGCGCGGTGAAGAGCCTGCAGGTGAGCGCCCTGGTGCAGGAGGTGGCGAAGCCCAGGGGGGTCCTCGAGGTGGTCCTCTCGCCGGACGAGGTGACCTGCTTCGCGGCGCAAGGAGAGGCCGCTTGCCTGAGGCCCACGGTCTTCTCGGGAGAGGGAGAGGTCCCCGTCGTCTTGGGCGGGAATCGGTACACGGTGCGCTACCGGGTGGTGCCGACCCCTCCTCGGGCCAGGCTCATAAGCCTAGACGGCACCTTCCCGACGGGAGGCTTCGTCCTTAAGGAGACCCCAGTCCCCCCGCTCACGGAGGGCTCTCTTCTCCTTCCCCCTCCCCCCACGGGCCTGTGGCTCCCCGTAGCTGGAGGAACGAGCTGGGGCGGCTTCCACCTCGCTCCCGCCTCCTCCCTTCCCGGGCAAAACTGGTATGTGCTGGCCAAGTACTGCGACCTCCGGAGACTGAAGGGGGTGCTCGAAGAGGCCTCAGCCAGGGGGGTCCGTTGGGCCCTCGAGGGCAAGGGGGACTGCGCCGTGGTCCTCCTAGAGGGAGAAAAGGGCAAGGCTTTCGCGAGGGAGAAGGGGATCTACCCGACCCTGAGAAAGTGAGGAGGAAGGATGCGGGGTTTGGACCTCATCAACAAGGCGTTCGCGGCCTATGTGAGCGACATCTACGTCCGGGGAGGCAAGGTCTGGTTCAGAGCGCCAGACGGGGTGGTGGAGGCCCTGGCGGTCCCAGGAGTGACCAGGGAGGACGTGGCGGCCTTCGTGGAGACCGTCAACGCCCAGGGCTTCCTCCCCGCGAACATCGCGAGCAGGTTTGAGAGGGAGAAGGTGGCGGACTTCGCCGCCACGATCTCCGACCCTGGCTCCGACGTGGAGATCAGGCTGAGGGTCCACGCTTTCTACACCCGCAAGGAGCCGGCCTTCGCGATAAGGATCATCCCGCCCCCGGCCAAGTCCCTGGAGGACATCGGACTGGAGAAGAACATAGAGAACCGGGTGAGGGGCAACAAGGGGCTCTTCCTGGTGACGGGTCCGACGGGGGCGGGAAAGACCACCACCCTGGCTACGCTCATCCAGAACATCGCGCTCCACGAGCCCGTCCACGTGCTGACCTTCGAGGACCCCATAGAGTACGTGATCAGGCCCGGCAGAGGGCTGGTCCACCAGCGGGAGCTGCACGAGGACTTCCCCTCGTTCCCCGAGGGTCTCCGCTCCGCCTTGAGGGAGAGCCCTGACGTGATCCTCGTGGGGGAGGTCCGCGACCTGGAGACCCTGCGCTGGACCCTGACCTTGGCGGAGGCCGGGTTCCTGGTGCTGGCGAGCTTCCACGCCCGGTCCCCCCAGGAGGCCGTGGAGAGGATCGTGGGCTCCTTCCCCGAGTACGAGCAAAACCAGGCCAAGGTGAGGCTCGGGACCACCTTGATCGGGATCCTCTCGCAGGTCCTCCTTCCCGCCAGCGGCTCCCACGGAGCGGGCAGGCGCAGGGTCGTCGCCTACGAGTACATCTTCGCCGACCCCGCGCTGCGCACGGTCATCAAGGAGGACAAGACCCAGACTATTCCCAACATGATCACCAGCTTGACGAGCAAGGGGATGGGCATCCGCTACGAGGACACCCTGGCCCGGCTGGTCCGGGTCGGGCTGCTGAAGCGGGATGCCGCTTTGGCCGCGGCCCCCGACCCCAAGCTCCTGGAAGCTAAGCTTAGGCAAGATGCATAGCGTCAGAGGCGACCTCGCTCAAGAGATCCTCGAGGCCTTGGTCAAGCGGGGCTACAGGCGCGAGGCCCTCCCCCCCTCCCCTACCCTCGAGGAGATCCAGAAGGCCCTGGACCCCAAGGCCTTCGCCGAAGTGCTCGCGGAGGTGACGGGCTACCCCTACATCGACCCCGAGGAGAACCCCCCCGATCCGAGCCTGGCCCAAAAGCTTCCCAAGAGCCTCCTGAAGCAGGGGCTCATCCTCCCCCACCACGTCGAGGGAGACTCCCTCGTGGTGGTGGTGGCCGTGGACCCCTTCAACCAGAGCCTCCTGAACAACGCCCGCTCCTACCTGAGGCGGCCCATCGCTGTGGCGGTGGGGCCTTCTTCCAGCGTGAGGCGCGTGGCCCTGCGGCTCCTGGAGGGGTCCATGGTCGAACCGTTGCTTCAGGGGGCCGATGAAGAGGTTCCGCAGCGCACCGCTCCCCAAACGCCTTCGACGTCCTTGGAGGCGGACGAGCTCTCGGGAGCGCGCTTCACCCTCAACCGGATCGTGGACGAGGCGATCCACCAGAGAGCCACAGACATCCACTTCGAGCTGATCTCTAAGACGAAGGGGCGGGTGCGCTTCCGGATAGACGGGGCCCTGACGGAGAGGGAGGAGTTCGACCTGCCCCTCTTCAACGCCCTCATCAACGTCATCAAGGTGGAAAGCAACCTGGACATCACGCAGAAGCTGCTCCCCCAGGACGGGCGCTACTACTTCGTCTCGGCGGACGGGAAGGTGCGCAACGAGATCCGCGTCTCCGTCATCCCCACGGTCCTGGGAGAGGAGGCGGTCCTCCGGATCTTGCCCAAGGAAGGACAGGCCCCGAGGCTCGCGAACCTCGGCTTCGCGAAGAGCATCCGCACCAAGCTCGAGGAGGTGGCCAACATCGCCAACGGCCTCTTCCTCGTGACCGGCCCCACGGGGAGCGGGAAGACGACGACCCTCTTCGCCGTCCTCCAGGAGATCAAGGAGCGGCGCAACCCCAAGATCCTGAGCGTGGAAGACCCCGTGGAGTACAGGCTGCCAGGCATATCCCAGGTGCAGGTGAACGTGGCGGCTGGGCTCACGTTCGCCCGGGCGCTGAGGGCCTTTCTGAGGCAGGACCCGGACGTGATCCTCGTGGGCGAGATCCGGGACCAGGAGTCGGCCAAGATCGCCACCGAGGCCGCCATGACGGGGCACCTGGTCCTCGGCACCCTGCACACGAACAGCGCGGCCATGGTCCCCGTGAGGCTCGAGGAGATGGGCGTGGAGCCCTTTAAGATCGCGGATGCCCTGCGGGGAGCCTTGGCCCAGCGGCTCGTGCCCAAGCTCTGCACCTGCAAGGTGGAGGACCCCGAGACGGCCGAGCTCCTCGCCCACCGCTACAGGCGCAAGCGCGAGGCGATAAAGGTCTACGCCAAGGGCCCTGGCTGCGACTTCTGCGGGGGCACGGGCTACGTGGGGCGGGTGGCCATCCACGAACTCCTCTGGGTCGACGGCGAGGTGAGGAGGCTCATCATCGAGAGGGCCTCGGCAGAGGCGATAGAAGAGGCCGTCCGCCCGAAGGGCTTCCGCACCCTGATGGAGGACGGTTTAGAGAAGGTGTTCCAAGGGCTGATCTCCTACCAGGACCTCATGTACAGCGCCGCGATACAAGGGTGGGAAGCGGAAGCGAAGGAGGAAGGGGAATGAGGCCCGTTCGGCACGACATCAACGAGATCTTGCGCAAGGCCCTCGAGGTGAGGGCGTCGGACATCCTCATCATGGGAGGCGAGGCCGTGGCCTTCAAGGTCCACGGCAGCTGGAAGCGCCAATCGGGGTGGGGCATCGTGGACGACGCCACCGCCGAGGTCTTGATCGGCGATGTCTTGCCCGCGGAGAAGCTCGAGGAGATAAGGCGGGAGGGGCGGGACCACGACCTCTCCTACGCCCTGGAGGACGGCCACCGCTTCCGCATCAACGTCTACAAGGTCCAGGGGAGGCTCGCGGCGGTGTTCCGTCCCATCCCCAAAGAACCTCCCAAGCTGGAGGAGCTGGGTCTGCCCGTCGCCCCTCTGGAGGCCGCCCTGAGCCGGAAGAAGGGGCTGATTCTGGTGACGGGGGCCACGGGCTCGGGGAAGTCCACGACCCTAGCCGCCATGATCGAGTGGCTCAACGAGCGGGAGGAGATCCACATCGTCACCATCGAGGACCCCATAGAGTTCTTCTTCCAGGCGAAGAGGGCCATCATCAGCCAACGCGAGGTGGGCACGGACGTGCCAGACTTTCCTTCCGCCCTGAGGAGCGCGCTCCGCCAAGCCCCGAACGTGATCATGGTCGGGGAGATGCGCGACCTGGAGACCATTCAAGCCGCCCTCACCGCCGCCGAGACGGGCCACCTCGTCCTCGCCACGCTCCACGCCAAGTCCGCCTCGGAGACCGTCACCCGGATCGTGGACGTCTTCCCCGAAGGGTACCGGGAGATGGTGCGGCTGCAGCTCTCTTCGAGCTTGAACCTGGTCATCTCCCAGGTGCTCCTTCCCCGGGCAGATGGGGCTGGACGGGTCCTCGCTTACGAGGTCATGGTGAACACCCCCGCGATCTCGAACCTTATCAGGGACGGCAAGGTCAGCCAGATCCCCCACATCATCTCCACCAATCGGGCCATCGGAATGGTCGCCATGGACGAGTGCTTGAGGGACCTGGTCGGCCGCGGGGTGATCACCCAAAAGGTCGCGGCCACCGTGGCGGAGGGGAGCTTTCTACGGGCGGAGCCCGGTAGCGGGAGGTGAGGATGCTGAGGTCTCGCGGGGAACAGGTGAGAGCGGCCGTGGTCTACGAGAACGCGGTGGAGCTCCTTCCAGAGGGAAAGGTCTACCCCCTGCGGACGACCAGACCGAGGAACGGAAAGCTTCAAGAGGAGGTGTTCTCCCTCTTGAAGAGCTTGCCCCCAGTCCAGTACGTGTTCGTCGCCGATCCGCTTCTGTCCGAGGTGAGGGAGAGCGCGGCGAAGAACGTCCCTCTCGGCCAGGGAGAGGAGAGCTGGAAGGTGGAGATCGCCAGGGACTGGGGCGTGAAGAGCCAGGAGGTCAGGGCCCGCCACTACCCGACGGCCTACGGAGCCTTGGTGGCAGCGGTCTTCGCCGAGGACCTCAAGGCCTTGCACAAGAGCAAAGGGGTGCGGGGGGTCTACCCCCTCCCCCTGGCGGTCGCGAGCGCCTCGCGCGGCTTTGAGGGCAACGGCTTTCTCGTCTTCTGGCGCCCGGAGTACCTGCTGCTCGTGGGGATTCGCGGAGGGGAGGTCGCGGGCCTTCAGACCACGGTGTCCACGTCGGTGACCCCCGACTTTCTCCAGGGCGAGCTCGCCCTGCAGTCGAGGGTCCTCCTCGGCGGCTTGCCTCAGAGGGTGTGCTTCGTGGACAGCCCCCCTCTTGACGTCGGACAGGAAGTGGAGCTGGAGTCGCTTAGCGTGCTCCTCTCCCCCCCGAAAGAGCTTGGCTGGGAGAAGGAGACCACAGACCTCCAGGCCTTTGTCGCAGCGCTCTACGGGCTCCTCGCCGGGGGGGTTTTGATCGTGGCGCCCACCTTCTACTTCGCGCGCCAAGCGGCGGACCTGCGGGCCCAGATCCAGGCGCTGGAGTCCGAGAAGCAGGTCCTTCAGGCCGAGCTCAGCCGCGAGCCAGCGGTCAGGAAGCGCGTGGCCGACCTCGAGGCCCTCCTCAAGAGCACCTCCACGGAGTCGCCCGTCTACCGAGCCTTACTAGACGCTCTGAAGGGCACGCCAGCCGACGTCCTGATCTCCAAGGCGGTCTTCACCTCGAAAGAGGCCAACCTCGTCTTGCACAGCAAGAGCGCGGGCTCCTTGTCGGAAGCGCTGAGCGCCTACACCAAAGCCCTCGGCGTGCCTCCAGGGATCAGCAAGCTCAGCGCTGAGGAGACAGGCTGGAAGTCCCTGCAGGTTTCCTTCACGTTGAAGGAGGCCCCGTGACGAGGGGTGCGGCCCAAAGAGGGGGTTCTGCCAAGGGAGGAAGGAGGAAGTATCCTCCTCTCCTCCTCTTCCTCCTCGGCCTGGCCTTAGCCCTGGCCCTGGGCTTCGGCAACTTCTCCTCCCGAAAGGGCGAGGTGGAGGAGCTCAGGGCGCAGCTCGACGGCCTTCAGTCGGAGCTGGACTCGATGAGGGTCCGCAGGGCTTCGTTGGAGAAGCTAGAGGAGCGGCTCAAAGAGCTGGAGGCCTTCTACCGGAGCGTGAAGTGGCCGCCGGACCCCGAGACCCAGGGCGTGGCCTGGGTGGTGGGCTTGCTGGAGGAAGCTGGCTGGAAGGTCGAGTCGCTGGAGATCTCGGGAGGCGAGCCCTTGCCAAACGGGCTCAAGTCGGTGAGGACCATCGCGAGGGGGAAGGCGAAGGGGGCTCCTAGCGTGACGAAGGCCCTCGAGAAGCTCCTCGAAGCCCGCGTGTCCGTGGACCGGATTGCGGTGGAGGCTCTTCCCGAGGGAGCGCTCTCCATGGAGCTGCAGTTCGCCATCCTCACTCCGCAACGGGAGGAGAGACCGTGAAGAAGAAGAGCTCGGTGTCCCTCTTCAGGCGCCCCCGCCCTGCAAAAGCGGAAGAGGGCCCTGTCGAGGAGAGCCCCATCGAGAAGGAGGCGCCCAAGGGGAAAAGAGGGAACGGTCGAGGCGAGACGGGGGAGGGGGAAAAGAGGGGCCCCGTCAAGCCCTCGAGGCTCCCCAGGTGGACCGTCTACGCGCTGCCTGGCCTGGCGGCCCTCTTGGTCCTCTCAGTCCTCTTGCTGCGGGGCTCCCCCGAGGCCGAGCCTCCCG
>CAYRKT010000071.1:0-8306 GCA_964425005.1 uncultured Synergistia bacterium | reverse complement strand
AGGGAGAAACGCCCCCTGAGCCCCCTCGCCCTCCAGCCGAACAGGAGCAGGGGGTTGTTCGAGAGGGCCTCGAGCTCCACGAGATCCTCCCTGGGGTCGGAGGAGGGACCCCTCTCGGCCAGGAGCTCACCGAAGATGCCGAAGCCCGAGGCTCCGCCCCCTCCCCACCTGAGGCCCCTGCAGAGTATGCCCAGGCTGCTCCCCTCCGCGAGCAACAACCTCCTCTGGGAGACCGCCCTCATCAGCCCGGCCCAGAAGGGACCCCTGGGAGGGAAATCCCCCCTCAGGTACCACAGCCCGTCGGGCAGGTAGACCGCCCTAGCCTCGGCGGGGAAGGGGTCGGAATAGGGGTTAACCCTAATCAGCTCTCCCCCCAGTACCCTCAGGATGAGCTCGTTCTCGCGAAAGCCCAGGCAGAAGACTTCTCCTCCCGCCACCGCCACCTTCACCGGCTCCATGGTGGGGTCGGGCAGGGGGCTCTGGGCCGGCCTCGGGACCTCGGGCGCCCTGAGGGAGATGGCCCGAAGGAGGGCGAAGTCGAAGAGCTCCCCCTTGTGGGAGAGCATCCCAGAGGCGCCCTTGAGCTTCATCCTCCAGAGGGCGAAGTCCCTCTCCGATACGAGCTCGGCGTGGGTGGGCTGGGGCAAGAGCATGCTCCTGGGCAGATACCCCAGGGAGAGCCAGGGGGTCGCCCGGGAGAGGCCAGCGTCCACCAGGTGGTACTCGGTGGGGTTCGGGAGGCCGAAGAACAGGACCCCCTCCACGGGGAAGGGCTCGGACCTCAGGGCCCTGTGGAGGGCCTCGCAGACCGAAACCGTCACGGAGGCGCTCGAGGAGCCATCCACCACGGGGACCACAGGCGTCCTGAGGACCCTGCAGATCGAGAGGGCCTCCTCCTCCAGGGCTATCCCTCTCTCACCCTCCCTCCTCCCCAGCCACCCCAGCATCAGCAGCAGGTCTGAACCCCTGAAGGCCTGGTGGTAGAACTCCTTCAGGACCTCCTCGGAGCGGAAGAAGAAGGGATGCGCGTTGTAGACGGGGGAATCCAGGACCCTCTCCAGGATCGCCGAGAGCTCGGTGCGACAGGAGAGCACCCAGGCGGAGACCTTATACCCCCTCTCCTTAAGGAAGAGGGCCAGCAACACCCCCAGGTGGAGCTGCTCCGAGCCCCTCTCCTGCAGCAAGGCTATCCTGGAAGGCTGGGCCAAGGAGATCCCCCCTCAGGGCGAAGGTGGAAGGGCGAGCCGATAAGAGTTTACACCACCCGCCGTCGGGGGGGAAGCGAGGTGGAGGAGGGAGCATCTTCTACCCCTTGCCGCCTCCCTGCATCTGGGCTATCACACCGGCGAGCCACTGGGACTGCTTGGTGAGCTGGGACAACGCCTCCTCCAGCCTGGTGAAGCGCTGGGTCAAGGAGACCTTCTTCATCTCCAGCCTGTACTCGAAGGAGGCTATCTGCTTTCGGAGGTCGCGGATGGTGGAGTCTATGGAGTCTATCCTGTTGGGTATCCTCCCCTCCCTCACCACCGCCCCGCCCACGTTCACGGGGATGGAGGAGACGTAGCCGTCCACCAGCTCCAGAAGCCTAGCGGCTGCACCCCTTATGAGGTCCCTCACGGCCTCGGGGTTTCTGTCGAAGGCGGCGTCGAAGGCGGTCTCGTCGAACTCGAGCTTGCCGCTCTTTCCGTAGTTGATCGACTCGGTCTTTATCCCCACGGCGGAGAGCCTGTCCAGGCCCGGGGGAAGCCCCGAGAGCGGATCTGCGACCCTCTGCCTCATGGCCGTCTTGGCCTGCCACAGCAGGCTATCCCCCCTGAGGAGCCCCCTCTTCCTCTCGAGCTCGCTCTTGGGGTTCTCCACCTTCTCCTCGGATACCCTTATGGAGATCCACTCTATGGCGTCGTTGTAGGTGGAGACGAAGGAGCTTATGGCCTCCTTGATCCTGTCCCTGTCGTCGGAGATGTAGGCCATCACCCTACCCACGGAGAGGATCTCGAAGGTTATCCCCACGTACAGGTCGTCCACCCTGTTGGTCTGGCGGACGACTGGGTTCCCGTTCACCGTGAACACGGCGTCCGAGGCGGCCCGAAGCTGGTTGGCCACGGCCTTCGAGTCGTCCAGGATCCCCAGGGACTCCAGCACCTCCGAGCTGGAGGTGGAGCCCTGGACGTCGGCCGAGTCGGTGAAGGAGAGGGCGCTGGCCGTGCCGGTCCTGGTGGACTCGACTATAAGCCTTCCCTCCCATATGTAGGCCGTGAGGCTCAGGCCCCCCTGGGAGGCAGCGGCGTTCACCTTGTTGGCTACGGCCAGGAGGCTGTCGGAGCTGGAAACCGAGACGTCCACGGACCCGGAGCCCTGCGTTATCCTGAAGGTCCCCGACAGGTTGAGGGAGGCGGAGACGTCGCCGTAAGCTCTCGATGCCACCTTGTGGGCGGCCGCCACGGAGGTGACCTCCACCTCGTAGGTGCCGTTAGGGGCGGTGGAGGAGGCGGTGACCCTCACCACGCTCTGGGCCTCGACGCCGGGGGTGAGCGAATCCAGCCTCACGGACTTGCCCTCGAGGGTGGTCCTGGAGGTGAGGGGCTGAAGTTTGCCCTTGAGGTCCCTCATGACGGCCTGGAACTCCTGGTAGAGGCCCCTCCTCAGGGTGAGCCGCTCTATCTCGGACTCCCAGACCCTGGTCTTCTTGCGCTCGTTCTCTATTATGGCGTCTATGAGCTTGCCCCAGTCCACGTTGGAGGCAAGGCCCGTGATCTGGAAGAGGCTTTCGGCCACCGCCCATCCCCTCCCCGCTAGAAGAACTCGTCGAAGAGCACCCCCAGCGTCTCGCGGATCCTCTTGAAGAGCTCCACGATCTGACCGGGTGGTATCTCCCTTATGACCCTGTGGGTTTCCCTGTCCACCACCTTCACCCAGAAGCGGTCTATCTCCTCCACGTACTCGAAGCGAAAGGAGCGGTTCAGGGCCGAGGCGAAGTCGTTGAGCGTCTCCACTATTCCCCTGATGGAGTCCTTACCTCGCCTGGGCTCGTCCTCCTGGGCTTTGCGGTCCACCTTCGGGAGGTCGCGCCCCGGCTCCTCCCTGACCCTCCTCGCCAGCTCCTGGGAGGAGATGGCCGTCTCCGGCAGGGATGGCCCCTTGAGGGATCCGACCTCGAAATCCATCCCCATCCCCCCTTGAGTTTCGACGCGCCGGGCCCCAAAGTTTAGAGGACCGGGAGGCTTACCTCCCGGTCCTTATCGCGCCGATCTGAGCCCAGGGCTAGCCGCCCAGGAGCTGGAGGGCTATCTGGGACCTGGCGTTGGCCTGGGCCAGCATGGCCGTGCCGGCCTGCAGGAGGATCTGGAGCTTGGTGAACTCCATCATCTCCTTGGCCATGTCGGTGTCCCTTATGCGGGACTCGGCGGCGGTGAGGTTCTCGGCGGCCACGCCCAGGGCGTTGATGGTCTTCTCCAGCCTGTTCTGGTAGGCCCCGAGCTTCGCCCTCTGGGAGCTGACCCTGTTTATGGCGTTGTCGACTATGGTGATGCTCCTCGCGGCCGACTCCCTGTCGGTCACCAGGACCCTGTCGACCCCCAGCGCGGCGGCCCTCATGTCGCCGATGTTTATACCCATGTCCTGCCCCTCGTTGGCGCCGATCTGGAAGACGGTGGTGTTGTCGGCCAGGTGGACGTAGGTCACGTAGTTGCTCGCCTGCTCGGAGAACTGGAAGCGCCGCTCGGTCTGGTTCCAGGAGACCGAAACGTCCGCCATGGGGTCGAACTCTATGTCGATGTGGGGATGGATCACCCCTATCAACCTGTTCCCGGTGATCTTCACGTTGCTGGCCACGGTCCCGCCGGAGTGGGCGTCGTATATGGTCACCCTGAACTCGTTCTCCTTGGACCTCTGGATCTCCGTGAGGCTGAGGGCCTTTATTATGTCCTCCTCGCCGCTGAAGTTGAGCTCGCCGACCTTTCCGGCCACCACGCTCCTTATCACGAAGGTGCCCTCCACCGACTCGTGGGTGTTGGCCACCCCCGCGTTGGGCCTCACGTAGGTGACGAAGTTGCCGCTTGCCGTCTTAGCCCAGTAGGACTGGCCCAGCCCGTAGGCTATGGCGTCGTTGAGCTTCCTCTCCATGTCGGCTATGGTGTCGTCGCTGTAGAGGGTGAAGGAGGTCTTCACCCCGTTGCCCTGGATGATGGTGATCGTCTGCGGGTCGGAGAGGAGGAAGACGCCGCTGTTGTTCCAGAAGCGATCGAGGTTGTAGAGCTTCACGTCCCTGTCGGCCACCTCCCCCACGTAGGAGGCGTGGAAGCTGGCCGCCGGGTAGCCGAAGCGGGCCCTTCCCGAGAAGGTGTAGGATATCTCCGAGTCGTAGACGGTCCCGTCGTTGGGGTTTATGTAGAAGGTCCTGAAGTTGAAGGTCTCGTTGTTTATGGCGGTGTTGTCGAAGGCGTAGACGAGGTTCCTCACGTCCCTGTTCCAGCCGCCGCTCCAGGTCCTGTTGACGCTGAGCGAGACGTGGAACACCAGGTTGCTGGAGAAGTTGACGACTCTGTTGGTGTTGTTCACCGATATGGCGAAGAACCTGGTGACGTTAAGCACGAACTTGTCTCCCCTCCGCAGGTTCGCGAAGGTGGAGCTCTTTATCGCGAAGGTCCGGCTCAAGGCGGCGTTCGTGGACAAGCCGAAGTAGACGTTCCCTATCCTCAGGACGTTGATGCCGTTAACGACGGTGTTGGTCTGGGCGACCCTCCTCAGGGTTAAGCTCTCGTTGGTGTACTGGGAGTAGTTTCCGTTCCTGTCGTACTGGTGGGAGACCACCCTGAAGGTGACGGTGCTGTTAACGGTGTCGACGTTTACGACCTCGAAGAGCATGGAGGCGTTGGTGCTGTTCCGGCTGTAGACCCTTATGGTGGCGAATATGGCTGTGAGGGAGTTGAGGTTAGCCAGCTGGCCGTAGCCCCCCAACACCCTAACGGCCCTGACAGCGTTGTTGCCCAGGAGGGCGCTTTGTCTTCCAGGCCGTATACCAGCGCTTATGCCAACCCCCGGGACATCCGACAGATACCTGAGCCTGCTGATCACGCTTACGTACCTCGCTCCGGTCCAGACGCCCTCCAGAAGGACGGTCCTGTAGTTGCCGCTCGGGAGGTTCCTCACCGATATCTCCCTCAGGTTGGTGGCCGTGTCTATGGAGACGTTCATTATCACGTCGCTGTGCTTTATCTTGAAGATGTCGGTCTTCTGGACCTGGGCCTTGCCCGGGTTGGCGTTTATGATCACCTGGTAGTTGCCCTCCAGGACCACCTTCTGGTTGAACATGTCCAGGGTCCTGAGGCCTCCCCTGACGTACACCTTGGTGGTGAGCCTGTCGGTGGAGGCCAGAACGGCCGCAGTCCCGTCCAGGAGCTTCTTGGTGTTGAACTCGGTGGTGTTGCCTATGCGGTCTATCTCCTCCTTGAGCTGGTCGATCTCCGCCTGGATCTGAGCCCGGTCGCTCTGGGTGAGGGTGTCGTTGGCCGCCTGCACGGCGAGCTCCCTCATCCTCTGCAGGATGTTGTGGACCTCGTTCAGGGCCCCCTCGGCCGTCTGGATCATGGAGATGCCGTCCTCGGCGTTCCTGACCGCCTGGTTCAGGCCCCGGATCTGGCCCCTCATCTTCTCGCTTATGGCGAGGCCAGCGGCGTCGTCGGCCGCCGAGTTGATCCTGAGGCCCGAGCTCAACCTCTGAACCGTCTTGGTGAGATCCCTGTCCGTCCCCGACAGTATCCTGTAGGAGAACAGGGCGGGGATGTTGTGCATTATCCTCATCTGCCACACCTCCTCCTTGAGGTCTGAAGACCCATCCCTGGAAAACCCTCGCCGCTCGACTCACCAGCAGACCACCAGCCCCGGACACCACCTCCCGCGGGAAGAGGCAAAAGAAAAAGGGGCACACCCCACACGGAGGGAATGCCCCTTCTCATCCACCTCTGCCCCCTCCCTGAAGCTCGAAAGAGCACCTCCGTGTGCTCACCGTCGATTATACCCTCCTGCGATCGCCTGTAAAGGGGAGGCCTCTGTTTTTATAGTTTAAAAACCTCTGCCCCCACGAGCCTCCTCAGGGCGGCCCTCCTTCGCCAGAGGCCGCTCCTGTAGTAGGCGTACTGGACCAGCAGGCTGAGGTAAGGGCTCAGCGCCATGGCGATCCATATCCCCCTGGTCCCCATCCGGAGCCCGAAGGCCAGGAGGTATGCGACCGGCACCCTGAAGCCCCACATGGCCAGGAAGGTGAAGAGCACCGTGGGGAGGGTGTCCCCCGCCCCCCTGAAGACCCCCGCCAGGACGAACATGAGGGCGAAGGGGAGGTAGTTGAAGGCGTTGTGCCTGAGGTAGCTGGCGCTCTCCTCCACCACCGAGGGGTCCGACACGAAGAGGGAGGCGATGGAGGGGGCGAAGAGGAGGACGACCAGGGCCAGGGATACGGCCAGGGAGGAGCCGGCGAGGGAGGAGATCCTCACCACCTCCCTCACGCGGTCGTCCCTGCCCGCCCCCAGGTTCTGCCCCACCAGGGACGAGACCGCAAACCCCAGGCTCATGGAGGGGAGGGAGGAGAACTGGTCCACCCTTATCCCCACGCCGAAGGCGGCGGCAGCAGTGCTCCCGAAGGCGTTGACGAAGGACATCAGGAAGGCGTGCCCCAGGGAGACCAGAAGCTGCTGGAGCGAGGCCGGAAGCCCTATCCTGAACAGGAGCGCCGAGATGGACCTGTCCGGCAGGGAGCACAGGTCCAGGAGGTTCACGAGCCCGGAACGCCAGAGGTGCCTCAACGAAAGGAACGCCGACAGCGCCTGGGAGGCCGACGTGGCCAGGGCAGCCCCCACCACCCCCATGGGGGGCACCAGACCGCCCACGCCCCCTATGAGCAGCGGATCCAGCACGACGTTGAGGGCGGAGGCGAAGGCCAGGAAGAGGAGGGGCCTTCTGGAGTCGCCCAGACCCCTGCAGAGGGCGCCTCCCATCTGGTAGACGAAGGCGAAGGGAAGCCCCAGGGCTATCAGCGACAGATAGGACTTAGCCCAGCCCATTATCCTCGGCGACACGCCCAGCAGCGACAGCAGACGTCCACCCAGGAAGGCCAGGACCGAAGCGGCGAAAAGCCCCAAGGCCGCCGACAGGAGCACGGAGGCCCTGCAGACCTCCCTCAGCTTCCCCCACATCCCCGCCCCGAAGAGCTGGGAGACCAGCGCCGTGGCCGCCATGGAAAGCCCCATCACCAGAGCGCTGGCCCCGAAGACCAGCGGGAAGCAGACCGAGACCGAGGCGAGCCCGGCCCCACCCAGGAAATTCCCCACCCAGAAGGCGTCCACCGCGCTGTAGAGGGCGTGCAGAAGGCCCCCAGCGAAGATCGGCCAGGAGAAGCCCACCAGGTGGCGAAAGACGCTCCCCCGGGTCATGTCGACGAAAGAAGGCACCGCCCGGATCACCTCGACGAAAGGTGGAATTTCACCGAATTTTTATTTTACACCCGAAGAGGAAAGGCCGGAAGGGGTTCGTGGAAGCGAAAAAGGCCCCGCCCTGGAGGGCGGGGCCCCATCTGGCGCGCCCGAGAGGAGTCGAACCCCCAACCTGCGGATCCGTAGTCCGCCGCTCTGTCCAGTTGAGCTACGGGCGCGTGGGATCGAGTGGCGGTGAGGGAGGGATTCGAACCCTCGAGGGCAGCGTTCACCACCCTACTCGCTTAGCAGGCGAGTGCCTTCGGCCAGCTCGGCCACCTCACCGGGACGGGCTAATTCTACCACATAGCTCGCGCGATTCCAACACGAGGTCCCCCCTGAGCAGGGCCTCCACGGCCCCCAGCGCCAGCTCAGCGCTCCTGAGGCTGAAGATCAGGGGGATCTTTCCCTCCACCGCGGCCCTCCTGAGGGAGAAGCCGTATCCCCTGGATCGGCGGTCCGCCGGGACGTTGACCACCAGCCCCACCCTCCTCTCCGCCAGGTCCCTGGCCGAGAGGGGCTGGGGCAGGGGTAGGGCTTTCAGGCCGTGCAGCGCCAGGTACGACCTGGTCCCCTCGGTGGCGTAGATCTCGAAGCCCAGGGAGGCGAGCCTCCTGGCCAGGAAGAGCGCCCCCGGCTTCTCGCGGTCGCAGACGCTCAGGACCGCGGAGCCCCCCGAGGGGAGGGGCCTTCCGCAGGCCTCGAAGGCCTTGAGAAGGGCCTCCTCCAGGGTGGAGCCGAGCCCTATGACCTCCCCCGTGGACTGCATCCTGGGCCCCGGAAGGGGGTCCAGGTCCGGGAACCTCTCGAAGGGGAAGACCACCCCCTTGACCGCCACCCTCC
>CAYRKT010000070.1:0-8327 GCA_964425005.1 uncultured Synergistia bacterium | reverse complement strand
CCTCCAGTTCCAGCGCTTGGAGAGGATTCGGCCGTGCCCGGGGGGAGCGGCGACGAGAAAACCGCCCTCCGCGTGCTCCGCGTTCCTGGGGTGGGGAAGCTCAAGGGCCTCGAAAAGCTCGCCGAGGCCATCGGGGTGGGGGTCTACCTGCTCAGCGACGACCTGGTGGCAGTAAAGGGGTCCGAAGAGAAGCTCAAGCGGCTCGAGGAAGTCCTCATCGTGGCCCTCGAAAGCGGCGAAAGGGCGGTCCTCAGCTTCCCGCTTGACCCGGAGGTTCCCGCGAACGAAGCGGAGAGGCTCGTCTCCGCGCTCTACCCTCAGGTCCAGGTGCAGGCTGCGGGCCGCAACCTCTTGGTGGTCCTCTCGGCCAGGGAAGCGGAGCGGGCGAGGAAGGAGATCTCCTCTCTTTTGGAAGGGCTCAAGCGGAGCTCCCCCGACCAGTCGGGGTACGTGAGCAAGGCCTACCCCATCTACGGCGACCCGAAGGACATCGCCAAGGGCCTCGGAGCGCTTTTGTCCGCCAAAGGAGGGGAGGGGCGTGGCTACCGGGTGGAGGTCTTGGAGGCGCAGAAGAGCGTCCTCGTCTACGGTCCGACTTCCTTCCACGAGGAGGTGGTGGCCTTCCTGAGGCAGGCCGACCCGCCTCAGGGGGCGAAGATTGCCAGCCCTTCCCTCAAGGTCCGCCTGCAGCTAAGTTACCTCTCCCCGGACAAGGCCAAAAGCTACCTGGAAAGCCTGGGGGTGAAGGACGTCAAAGTGGTCCCTGAGGAGGGGACTGGGGGGATCTGGTTGGAGGGACCGAGGGAGGAGGTGACCAAGGCCCAGACCTATCTCGGAGTGCTGGACCAGAGGCCCTCACAGGTCAAGCTCGCCGTCAGGGTGTACCAGGTGGAGCGCTCTGCTCTGAGCCAGCTCGGGCCAGAGGTCTCGGCCTCCTTATCTGGGATCTCCGCCTCGTTCACCCCAAATGGGCTTCAGTTGCGCTATGCCCTCCCAGCGAACGTGGCGAACCTCCTGACGCTCAACCTGAACGCCCTCGAGGGCAAGGGGCTGGCGAAGACGCTGGTGAGCACGGAGGCGCTAGCCCGGGACGGCAGTGAGGCCAGCCTGACCTCGGGGGGCACACTCTACCTGGTCCAGCAGGGTGCGCAGACGCAAGACGGAAACCAAGGCGGCGGCACGACGGCTTCGACCCCCGCTGTGAGCAACATCGAGTATGGGCTCGTGGTCAGGCTTAAGTCCTCGATCTTCCCCGACAAGGTGGTGGAGATCCAGGCGGAGATGGAGCTCGGCGGCTTGCCCTCCCAGGGGCCCATCGCCAACTCCGTCGACGTCCGCAAACAGAAGGTCAAGGGGACCCTGAGGCTTGAACGGGGGTACACGGGGGTCCTCGGAGGGCTCATCTACCAGCAGAGCACGGAGGACAAGAGGGGGATACCCATCCTCTCGGCTATACCCATCATAGGAGAGTTCTTCAAGAGCTCCCAGTCCGGGCAGAAGGAGACGGTCCTCCTCGCTTTGATCACACCCCTCGAGGTGGAGGTCCCCGAGCTTCCCAAGGTCACCCTCTTTGAGGACGCGAGGGGCATCGGAAAAGGCCAAGCGGCGATGGGGGAGGAGGACCCCCGCGCGCCGCCGCCTCCACTTCCTTCTCAAAAGGGCGCATCGCCCAAGGGCGAGGAGGAGAAGGCATCCGGAGCGCAAGGGTCCAAGCTGGGCGCTCCCCCCCTCGTCGTTCCCTCCCCTGTCTTCGGGGACTACGTGCTCCGCCTCGTCCCAGGGAAGGAGGGAGGGGTCCTGTACGTGGGGGGCGGCCCCAAGACCGCCTACGCCGAGATCGAAAGGGTCTACTACGCCCTCCCGGCAGGAAGCGGGAGCTATCAGGCCAGGGAGGTGGCTTGGCGGGGCAGCTCCTCTCGCTTCGGCAACGGCACGGTGGCGGTCGTGGCCTTGGCGGAGGTACCGAAGCCTGGCGAGAAGGTGTTGCTGCTCGTGAAGAGCGAGGCAGGGACGCGGGGGTACGTCCTGGGCAGCCCCGAGGAGGGGGAGTAGGCCATGCCCCTCTTCCGCTACACCTACCTCGAGGCGGACGGGAGCCTAGCGACGGGGACGTTGGAGGCGGAGAGCCTCGAGGAGGCCGTCCTTCTTTTGCGCTCTAGGGGCGTCATCCCGATAGAGGTCGCTCGGGCAAAGGGGGGCGGCAGGAGGGGCGGGCAGCTGAAAAACGACACGGTGGCCGCCTTCTTCCGCCAATTGAGGGCTCTCTTGCGCACCGGAAGGATCAACGCGGCGGAGGCCCTCAGACTCCTCGAGGAACAGATCCCCCCGAGGTTCCGCAAGGCCTACTCTACGGCCGCGCACCAGGCCCTGACGGCTGGGGTCCCCATCTCTCAAGCGCTCCAGTCCACGGGCCTCTTCCCGCCGCTGGCCCTCAACCTCCTGAGGGTGGGAGAGGTCTCGGGCAAGCTAGAGGAGACGCTGGACCTCGTGTACCGCTACTACCAGCGGGCCGCGTCTTTCGCGCGCAAGCTGAGGGGAGCCCTGACGTACCCCGTGATCGTGCTCCTCTTGGCCGTGGCGATCACGTGGGCCCTCATGGTCTTCGTGGTTCCCCAGTTCGCTGGCATGCTGCGCGAGTTCGACGCCCCCCTCCCGCCCTTGACCAAGGCCGTGATGGCGGTCTCCTCCTTCTTGTCTTCTCCCTTCGGTTTGGCCGCTGTCCTCGGAGGCGTTGGAGGAGCCGTCTACGCTTGGCGCTGGGCGATGTCCCAGGAAGACCTCAGGCGCAAGATCGAACCGCGCCTCCTTCGCTTGCCCGTCGTTGGCCCCTTGATGAAGTACAGCGCCCTCTCCACCTTGGCCCGGACCACGGGGGTCATGTACCAGGCGGGGATACAGATCCACGAGGCCCTCGAGTACGTTCGCAAGACGATGCCCCTGGTCGTCTACGGGGACGCTCTCAAGGAGAGCCGACGCGCCATCGCTCTTGGCAACAGCATAAGCAGCTCCTGGTCGGCCTACCCGGAGCTCTTCCCCCCCCTGCTCGTGAGCCTCACCCGGATCGGCGAGGAGACGGGACAGTTGGACGAGATGCTCGAGCACGCCGCCTCCTTTTACGAAGAGGAGGCAGAGGGCATCCTGAGCAGCATATCCAGCGTGGTGGAACCCCTTCTCCTCGTGTTCGTGGGAGGGCTGATCGCCGTCATCATGCTCTCCGTCTTGCTGCCGTACTTCAAGATCGCCCAGAGCGTGGGCGGCTTCTGAAGAGGGAAGGCGGGCCCCTGGGGAGTTCCCCCAGGGGAGTATACTCTCATTGGGGGGATAGTCAGTGGGAAGGAAGGGGTTCTCCCTCGTGGAGCTGTTAGTCGTCATAGGGATCGCGTCCGTGCTCATCGTCGTGAGCGTCGCCAACTATAGCGGCCTCAGGGCGAAGGCGAGGGAGCAAGAAGCCAAGGCTCACGGGGGGGCTGTGGCGCAAACGATAGCGAACTACCTCAGCACCAACATCACCCTGACCGCAGACGCCTTCATGGCCCTTCCGGAGGTCTCGAGGCTCCCGCGCGCAGACTGGAGCGGGGCGGCGGGCGCGGTGGGAAGTCCCAGGGAGGCGGCAGACCGTTCGTGCAGAGGAAGCGGTTCCCTTCCGGGGGGATACGTTTGGGGAGATGCCCCGAGGGGCGTGGGCTGTGCTTTTGGCGTGAGGACGGTTGGATCCCTGAGAAGGGTCCTCGTCTTCACGTGGGTGGAGGGGAGCGGGGCCTACTATGTCAACGGCGAGAGGCCGTGAGGGCTTTTCCCTCGTTGAGGTCTTGGTGGTCGTCTCCATCGTGGTTGTGGTGGCAGGCCTCTTGTTGCCGCAGGCCGGCAAGGTCCTCGCCGCCCGGGAGAACGCCAACACGCCCCTCAAGGTGGCGGAGCTCGTCAAGCGGGCCCAGTCGCTGGCGTTCTCCACGGAGAGGCGAGTGCGGGTCTACGTGGACTACCGAGCCCGCGTCGCTTCCTTGCAGCTCAAGGACGGGAGCGCGTGGCAAGAGGTCGACAAAGTCGCCCTCCCGTCCTCCCTCCCCGAGGTCGTCTCGGCGCAGGGGCCCGTTGAAGTGGTCTTCGACGAAAGGGGGCTCCTGGCCCTTTCGCCCCCTGGGGGCGTTATACTTAACGGCAAAAGGGTGATCGTCTCCCGCTGGGGGGAGGTGGTCGTGCGGTGAAGCGCGCTCTCGGTTTTACCTTGGTGGAGGTCCTCGTCTCCCTAGCCCTGGTGGCGGCCATAGGGGGAGCGGCCTTCAGGCTCATGGCCGAGACCGGAAAGACGGGCAGGGCCGCCGAAGGGGTGGAGGGCGCCACCCTGCTTCTCAAGGCGATGGTGAGGAGCGTTGAGAACCTTCCGCCCTGGCTCCCCACCCCCTCTGAGCCAGAGAAGACCCTCTCCCCCGGTCAGATAGCGTCCCTCCTCCAGAATCAGGGACGTTCTTTCGCCTCGAGCGCGCTCTACGCGGCCTCGGCTAGGTACGAGCAGGACGCGCAGGGGGTCTCCTACGCCTTCAGGGTGTGCGTACGCCTCCCCGAGGAGGAGAAGTGCCTCGAGGAGAGGGTGGGCGCTCCAAGGGCCTTCGTCCGAAACATCCCTAGGCCGAGCGAAGAGGGAGCGAACTACACCCCTTCCCCCGGGACGGGCTACGTTGCCCTCAGGGTGCGCGGCCCTGAGGGGGGCGCGGCGGACGTCCTCTTCGCTGGCGAGCGGTACGCTCAGTACGGGCTCTACGGCAAGACTCTTCCTCCAGGCAGTTACAGGGTAACGGCCTCCATAGCCACCACACCCCGCTACAGCTACCGCCCCTCCCCGAGCGCGGTGGACGTGCGGCTCGCCGCGGGCGAGGCCAAGGAAGTGGAGATCGCCTACGAGTGCGTTTCCGGAGCGATCAACCTGACCGTGGTGCCGCCTCCTGGGGGGGCTCTGCCGCCTGGGACGGTCAAGCTCGATGGGAAAGAGGCCTCTTCCGGAGGGCTCTTTCCCTACCTCTCCCCCGGGACGCACCGGGTCGAAGGGCAGTCCGTTCAGCGCCCCCCCTACACCTACTCCCCGAGGTACTCTCCTGGCCAGACCCTTTCCGTCAGCGCTTGCCAGACCACCTCGGTCACGGTGAGCTACGTGCCAGTCACGGGGGCCCTTCGGGTGAACATAACCCCTCCCCCCGAGGGGGCTCCGGGGGTCAGAGTCGTGGGTCCTGGCATGTCCCAGGTCCTCAGCTCGTCTACGACCCTGACGGACTTGGAGCCCGGGGCTTACGTTCTGACCCCCCAGGACGTTCTCGCCGATGGGGTGCGATACCGCGGGACGGCTTCGCCTCAGGAGGCGACCGTCTTAGCGGGGGAGACCTCGACCGCTTCGGTGGTCTACCGCGCGGTGAGCGGAAGGCTCACCGTGGAAGTCCAGGGCCCGAGCGGGGCTCCGGCTCCTCGAGTGCGGGTGCGAGGACCTGGAACCGACTCGACCATCACCGCTTACGGGGTTAGCGCCTTCCCCGACATCGCGCCAGGGACTTACGCCCTCGAGGGGTCGGTCGTCTCCGACAGCCTCTACACCTACGCCCCCAGCCCCTCGAGGCAAGATGTCAACCTGCAAGCGGGCGAGAGAAAGGCGGCTTCCGTCATCTACCAAGCGGCCACGGGAGCGGCGAGGGTGGAGGTGAGGGGTCTTCCCTCGGGAGCCCCCCTGGGCGCGGTCAAGTTTAACGGCGCCCCTCTGAGCGCTAACCCGCAGGTCTTCCCGTACTTGGCGCCCGGAAGCTACAGCCTCAAGGCCGAGACGGTGGTCTGGGGGGGCTACGCCTACGCCCCCGACACCGCCGAGCGGACCGTCGGAGTGACCGCTGGGCAGACGGCCTCGGCCGTGGTCACCTACACGCGCTTGCAGGGCACGGTCCAGATCGAAGTGTCGGGTCTCCCCTCCGGGGTCCAGGGCTCTTGGACCCTTTCTGGACCTGGGGGCTACAGGAGGACGGGCACCTCCACGGAGACCATCCCCGGCCTCCCCACGGGGACGTACTCCCTGAGCGCGGCAGATGTCACCTCGGGAGGGATGACCTACAAGGCCACCGTCTCGCCGAGCTCGGGAACCCTCAGCGCGGACGGCACCCTCGTGTTCAGGGTGTCCTACCGGGCTGTGACGGGAAACCTCTCCGTGACCGTGCATGGACTGCCCGCGGGGGTGGACGCTGGGATCTCGGTTTCTGGGCCAGGGGGATACTCGTCTACGGTGAACGCCAGCACCACCCTCTATGGCCTGACGCCTGGGACCTACAGCCTCAGCGCCTCGGGGCGACCCGCGCAGGAAAGCACTCCCTACGGGATCCTCACCTACCTCTACCAGCCTGATTCCGGCTCCAGGAGCGTCGAGGTCTTCCCAGGAAGCACGGCCGTCGCGACGTTCACGTTCGCCAAGCAGTCGGGCAACCTCCAGGTGAAGGTCCAAAGCCCGGTGAGCGGGCGGGCCTCCGTCTCGATCTCGGGCGCAGGCGGGTTTACTGCCAACCAGACCGTCACGGGGACGGCCACGCTCTCCTATAACGGCCTTCCCACGGGGACTTACACGGTCACGGGGGCGGACTTCCGCTACGGGGGGATCACTTACAAGGCTTCCCCCTCGAGCGGGACCCTGGCGAACGGCCAGACCCTTGGGCTCACCCTGGTCTACGCCCCCGCCACGGCCAGGATCGCCTTCACTGTGTCCAAACCCGCGTCCTGCCCTGATCCGACGGTGGTCCTCAAGGCGGGCGGGAGCGAGGTGGGACGCGCCACCGGGACCTCTGGGTCCTTCGAAGACCTGCCCCCGGGAAGCTACCAAGTCCTCCCCCTCCCTACTCCGCCAGACGGCTCGGGCATCACGTGTGCTTCTTCTCCCCTGACCGTGGATCTAGCGGCGGGACAGACGGCGAACCTCAGCTTCGCCTACACGAGGCAGAGCTTCCAGGCGCGAGTGTCCGTCTCTGGCCTTCCCTCCGGAGCCACGGCGGTAGTGGAGCTGAGGGGCGCCAGGACCTACTCCCTCACCTTTAGGGGAGACGGTTCCCAGACCCTGGAGCTACCCCTCGGGAGCTACACCGTAGTCCCCAACAGCTTCAGCTACGGCGGCTACGGTTACACGGGCGCAGCCAGCCCCTCCACGGTCAGCTCGAGCGCGGTCGGGGAGACCAAGAGCGTCTCCGTGACGTACCGAGAGGACTCGGCGGGAATCGACTTCAGCGTGCAGGGCCTCCTCCCGGGGCTTTCGGGAAGGATAGCGATCTCGGGTCCGATCGCGCAGCAGAAGGACTGCGGCAACGGCACGTGCAGCTTCACCCAGCTCCCTCTCGGGAGCTACACGGCGACCGCCCTGGAAGTGAAGAGCTCCCTCTTCACGTACCGGGGCGCGGTCAACCCGAGGACCTACGCCCTCGAGGCTCCGCAGCAGATCCTCCAGGGAACGGCGACCTACGCCGCGGTGGACGGCGCGATAATCTTGACCGTTTCGGGCCCCTCGGGGATGCCTGCCCCCACCGTCACTCTCCACAACGCCTCTGGCGCCGCAGTGGCCCAGTGGACAGGGACGGGAACCTTCGTGGCTTCCTACCTCCCTCCGGGGACCTACACCTTCACGGCAGCTCCGATCACCGACGCCAGCGGCTTCACTTACTCGCCCTCGCCAGCCTCCGGGACCCTCGAGGTGCGCGCGGGCGAGGTCGCCAACCAGACGATCGCTTACAGCAAGCAGTCTGGGTACATCAGCGTGGCGGTCTCGGGCCTTCCCAGCGGAGCGACCGCTAGCGTGAGCCTCTCGGGCCCCGGAGGCTATTCCAGGACCCTGTCTTTGGGCAACACGACGGGCTACTCCCTCGAGGTGCCCACGGGGACCTACACCCTGACCGCTTCGAACGTCACGAGCGGGGGGCTCACGTACGCCCCGTCCCCGGCCTCGACGACCGTCTCCGTGGAAAGGGGTCAGACCGCCTCGGCGTCCTTCACCTACTCCGCGCAGGCTGGGGCTCTGTCCATCTCCATATCGAACCTTCCGAGCGGGGCCCAGGTGGCTGTGGGGGTCACGGGGCCGAACGGGTACAACGAGAGCTTCATCCTAGGAAACGTAAACGGCTGGACCCTGACCTCCTTGGCCCCGGGGTCGTACACCGTGGTCTTCGGCAACTTCTACACGGCCTGCTACGACTATTACCCCTATCCCTCCAGCACAACGGTCGTTGTGAATCCTGGACGAGCAACGAGCGTCTCGTCGAGTTACTGGTCAAGCTACACCTGCGCTCCGCCGCCACCGCCTCCGCCTCCACCTCCACCTCCGC
>CAYRKT010000069.1:0-8357 GCA_964425005.1 uncultured Synergistia bacterium | reverse complement strand
TGGTCCCGGCCGGGACCATAGGGGAGGAGGAAAAGAGGACGGTGATCCTCGTGATGTTCGGCAGCGACAGAAACTCTTTGAACCTGCCGGAAGAGGACGTCATGGCCGCGGTGACGGCGATGCGCCTGGGGCTCTCCTCCCTCTCCAACGCGCTGCTCTTCGAGGAGCTCAAGAGGCGATCGGAGAGGCTTAAGACCATGAGGCTCATAGACGAGGCCATCCTGGATGGCATAGAGCTGGGGCAGATAGCCAGCTCCCTGATGGAGCGGATAAGGCAGGCCCTCAAGGCCAGGGGATATCTCCTGATCCTCCAGGGGGAGGAGGAAGAGGGGGAGATAGCCGGGGCGGGGGGCGATTCCTCTTGCCTATTCGAGCTGCTGGACGGAGGACGACCCCTGGGGGATGGGGTCTCGCCCGTGGACGAGGAGCGAAGCGTCTGGTCCGTGGAGCTTCGCTCGAGGGGCAGAAGGCTTGGGCACCTCCTGCTCCTCTTCGACGAGGACGACCCCTCCAGGGAGGAGCTCCTGAGGGCCCTGGGGGACCAGCTCGCCATAGCCGTGGAGAACGCCGCCCTGCTGGAGGAGCTCTCCAGGAAGCAGTCGGAGATAGAGAGGGCCTACGAGGAGACGCTGGAGGGCTGGTCGAGCCTCATAGACCTGAAGGACAGGGAGACGGAGGGGCACAGCAAGAGGGTCGCGGACCTCGCCCTCAGGGTGGGCAGGAGGATGGGGATGTCGGAGGAGGAGCTCAAGGACCTGTACCGCGGAGCCCTGCTCCACGACGTGGGGAAGATCGCCGTGCCGGACAGCGTCCTCCTGAAGCCAGGCCCCCTGAACGAGGAGGAGTGGAGGATCATGAGGACGCACCCCCTGGTGGCCTACAGGGCCCTCTCCAAGGTGGGCTACCTGAGCAAGGCCCTGGAGGTGCCCTACCTGCACCAGGAGAGGTGGGACGGAAGCGGATATCCCCTGGGCCTCAGGGGGAAGGACATACCGCTTTCGGCTCGCATCTTCGCCGTGGTGGACGTCTACGACGCCCTGACCAGCGACAGGCCCTACCGCAGGGCCTGGAGCGAGGAGGAGGCCCTATCCTACATCCGAAGGGAGAGCGGACGCCTCTTCGACCCGGAGGTGGTGGAGGCCTTCGAGGCGGAGATCCAAAGCCAAAGGGGAGGAGAGGCCAGGCCTAGATCCCCCTGAACCTGTCCCACACGGTCCTTAGGAGGGCCAGGATCAGCGCGAGGTCCACCAGGATAAGGAGCCCGAAAGCGCCGTCCGCCACCCTCCTGCTCAGGATCCCCCTCTCCCCCAGGAGGAGCGTCAGGGCGAGCGCCCCCTGGACCAGGACGAAGAGGAGGAGGAAGGTCGAGAGGGAAGACCATCTGCCCTCGCCCATCGCTCACTCCTCGGCGAAGGGGGCGTAGTCCACCCTGCCCAGGGGGGAGATCCTCACCAGGAAGCGCCCGCCGGGGCCCTCCAGCAGGATCCTCCCGCCGCTGCTCAACCCCACCGGGCGGAAGACCACCACGTCCGGGGAGACGGAGAGCCTGACCCTCGAGGGGAGCTCGATCTTCCTGGCATCCCCCCATTCGTCGGGGGAGACCCGCCTCTGGTACCACAGGGACCCGTCCTCGCTCACCAGCACCCGGTAGGGCGTGCCCTCCTGGGAGGCCCTCGACCTGATCTCCGAGAGCTTTAGCCACAGGGCCCTGGCCTCCTCCTCGGAGGTCCGCCCCTGGAGGGTCTTGAGCAGATGGGGGGAGACCTGCACGAAGAGCAGGGCCAGCACGAAGAGGGCTACAGCCATCTCCACCAGGGTGAAGGCCCTGTCCCTCACTCCCAGCTGGTTATGTCCTTCCCCGATCCCTCTCCACCCTCCCTGCCGTCGGCCCCCATGGAGAAGAGGTCGTACTCGCCGTGGTCGCCGGGAGAGCGGTAGACGAAGGGGTTGCCCCACGGGTCCACGGGCACCTTCTTCATGTAGCCCCCCTCCCTCCAGTTCCGGGGGAGGGGCTCGGTGGTGGGCCTCTCGACCAGCGCCTTGAGCCCCTGCTCCGTGGTGGGATAGAAGCCGTTGTCGAGCCTGTAGAGGTCCAAAGCGGCCTCTATCTCCTTTATCTGGAGCCTGGCGGCGGCGATCTTAGCCTCCTCCCCCCTGCCCACCACACGGGGGACCACCACGGCCGCCAGAAGCCCGATTATCACCACCACCACCATGAGCTCTATGAGCGTGAAACCCCTGGACTTAACGCGAAGGACAGCACCCGACAAGACCAACACCTCCTCACCTGATGAGCTGGCTCACCTCGAATATGGGCAGCACCACCGACAGGATCACGAACCCCACCGCACCGCCCAGCAGCACCACCATTATGGGCTCTACGGCGGAGGAGAAGCGAGACAGGTCCTCCTCCGCCTCCTCCCAGTATATCTCCGCCAGGGTGGCCAGGGAGGAGGGGAGGCTTCCCCCCTTCTCCCCCACCGCCACCATGTAGACGAAGTCCGGGGGGAAGGACCCCACCTCCTCCATCGCCCTGGAGATGCTCCTTCCCTCCTTGACCAGGGATATCACCCTGTCCCAGTCGGAGGGGGAGACCACGGGGGTGAGGCTCTTGGCTATCGCCATGGCCTGGACCGCCGGGATGCCGCTTCCCAGCATGTTCGACAGGGCAGAGGCCACCACCGAGAGCCCAAGGCGCCTCGCCACCCCCCTCACGTAGGGAAGCCTGAAGAGCAAACCCACCCCTCCCCTGCCCCTCCTCCTCGAGAGGAGCCAGAGCAGCAGGAGGACCCCCAGCAGATAGGGCCAGGCGGAGGAGACGAAGGAGGAAGCTCCCACCAGGAGCTCGGTGGTCCAGGGCAAGGACACCCCCATGTCGGCGAAGACCGAGGCGATCCTGGGGACCACGTAGACCAGGAGGAAGCTGAGGATGGAGATCCCCACCACCAGCATCACCATCGGGTAGACCAGGGCGGAGCCCACCTTCCTGGAGAAGGTGAGCTCCGCCCGGAAGAGCTCCGAGGCCCTCTGGAGGACCTCCAGGAGCATGCCCCCCTCCTCGCCGGCCTGCACCATCCCGACGAAGACGTCGCCGAAGCACCCCAGGGCGGCCATGGCCCCCGCCAGGGACCGCCCCTCCTTTATCTCGTCCCTCAGCGAGAGGAGGGCCGAGCGGTAGCGCTCGTCCGGCGCCTGCCCCGCCAGGAGCCCCAGAGCCTCCACCAGCGGGAGGCCCGCCCTCAGGTAGCTCCATAGACCCCTGGCCAGGAGGAAGCGCTGCTGAAGCGACAGGGGCCTTATCCTCCTGGCCCTCCTCGCCTCCTCCTCCAGGGAGAGCACCACGTAACCCCTCTCCCTGAGGGCCTGAAGGGCCAGGACCCTGGAGTCGGCCTCGATCGTCCCCCTCCTCCTCGCCCCCTCCCTGTCGTAGGCCACGTAGGAGAAGCTGGCCATCTTAGCCTCCCGCCACCCTCATGACCTCGGCCAGGGTGGTGATGCCCCTCTCCACCTTCAGGAGCCCCACCTCGAAGAGGGTCTTGAGCCCCTTCCTCCTGGCGAGGGCCCTTATGGCGGAGGTGGAAGGATCCCTGGCTATGAGGTCGGCCATCTCCTCGTCCACCAGGAACTGCTCGTAGAGCCCAACCCTTCCCAGATAGCCGGTCCCCAGGCAGCGAGCGCAGCCCACCCCCTCCACCACCCTCTTGAGCCCGAAGGAGCTCTCCAGCTGGTCCGCCTCCCTGGGCCTCGCGCAGTGGGGGCACACGGTCCTCACCAGCCTCTGGGCCACCACCCCCACCAGACAGGAGGAGAGCAGGAAGGGCTCCACCCCCATGTCCACCAGCCTGGCCACGGCGCTGGGCGAGTCGTTGGTGTGGAGGGTGGAGAGCACCAGGTGCCCCGTGAGGGCCGCCTGGACCCCTATCCTGGCCGTCTCCCCGTCCCTCATCTCGCCCACCATGACTATGTCCGGGTCGGACCGGAGGATGGACCTCAGGCCGCTGGCGAAGGTGAGGCCCGCCTTCTCGTTGACCTGTATCTGGCTAACCCCGGGCAGGGCGTACTCTATGGGGTCCTCTATGGTGATCACGTTCACCCCCGGCTTGGCGAGCTCCCTGAGGATGGCGTAGAGGGTGGTGGTCTTGCCCGACCCCGTGGGGCCGGTGAACAGGATCATCCCCCAGGGCCTGCCTATCATCCTCCTGAAGCGGGAGAGCTCCTCCTCCTCCATCCCGAGCTCCTCCAGGGAAAGAAGCCCCCTCTCCTTGTCCAGAAGCCTGAGGGTCAACCGCTCGCCGAACTGGGTGGGTATGAGCCCCACCCTCACGTCGATCTCCTTACCCCCTATGGAGATGGCTATCCTGCCGTCCTGGGGGACGAAGCGCTCCCCCAGGTCCATCCGCGCCATCACCTTGAGCCTGGTGATCAGGGGGGCCTGGTAGCCCTTGGGCAGGCGAAGCTTGGGGTGCAGCACTCCGTCTATCCGGTAGCGGACCAGCACCTCCCCCTCCTGGGGCTCTATGTGGACGTCGGAGGCCCTCTCCTTCACCGCCTCCGCCAGGATGGCGTTGACCAGCCTGATTATCGGGGCGTCCACCTGGTCGGTCAGGACCTCCTCCCGCAGGACCCCCGATATGTCCTCGCCGAAGTCGAGCTCCCCCTCCACCGGCCTGACCCCGGAGGAGCGAACCTCGAAGAGCCCGTTTATCGCCTCCTCGATGGCGGAAAGGGGCATCAGCTCCACCTCCACCGGGAGGTCGAGCTCGCTCCCCAGGGCCTGGGCGTACCCCACCCCCTCGGGGCCCGATACCCCCACCACCAGGGTCCCATCCCTGACCTCCAGCGGCAGGACGTGCCAGCGCCGAAGCAGGTCGAGGGGAAAGCCATCCGGCACGATCCTGTTTATGGCCTCCAGGTCCAGCCTGGAGGGCATCGCCGCGCTACTTCCTCCTGGACTCAACCTGCTTTAGCCACCCCCTGAGCTTCATCTCCACCTCGTCGGAGGAGGCGACCTCGTCCACCGAGGTGAGCTCCTCCGTCTTCCTCTCCACGTCCGCGGGGGAGGTGAGGATGTAAGGGGTCAGGAGTATGAGGAGGTCCACCTTCTCCCTCTCGCGGGCCACCGTCCTGAAGAACTCCCCTATGATGGGCACCACGGCGAGGCCAGGCACCTTCTTGCGCAAAAGCTTCTCGGCCTCCTTCATCAGGCCCCCCAGGACCACGGTCTGGCCGTTCTGGACCTGGACGGTGGTCTTTATCTCCCGCTTGCTGGTGACCGGGGTGTCGGCGGTGGTGGCGGTGAGGACGTCCTCCACCACCTGGGTGATGTCCAGGTCTATGTGGTTCTCGCTCCTGATCCTGGGGGTGACCTCGAGGATTATCCCCGTCTCCTTGTAGTCGTAGACCTTCTCCACCGCGGAGGGGTTGGACTTGTCGGCGGTGGAGCTCTTGAGGACAGGTATGACCTTGCCCACCTGGAAGCGGCTGGTCTGGTTGTCGGTGCAGAGTATCCTGGGGACCGACAGGACGTTCAGGGCGTCGTGCTGCTCTATGGACTTGATGTAGCCGTAGAGCAAGGCCCCCGCGTTGGTCCCTCCCCTCACGGTCCTCAGCACGTTGGGGTCCACCGCCGTCCCGAACTCCCCGCCCAGGACGTAGGCCACGTCCCCTAAGACCTTCCCGAACCAGGTGGCCCAGTCTATCCCCACGTGCTTGAGCTTGGTGACGTTGACCTCGGCTATGAAGGCCTCTATCATCACCTGGCGCTTCTGGACGTCCAGCTCGTCTATGACCCTCGAGAGCTGTTCGTAGAGGTCCGGGGGACAGGTGAAGACCAGGGAGTTGGTGGACTTGTCGGCCACCACCTTGACCTCCGCCCCCTGCACGCCCTCCGGGGGCATGAGCTTTATCATCGTCTGGGCCACCGCCTCCACCTGGGGGACCAGCTCCTCCGCGTTGGCGTAGCGAAGCTTCCTTATCCTCACGTTGCTGGTGGTGGGCGGGGCCTTCGCGTCCATGGCCGAGATGACCTTCAGGGTCTCCTCCATCAGGTTGGGGGACACCACCACCAACAAGCTGTTGGTCCGCTCGTCCGGCACGAAGAGGGACTCGGCGTATATCCCCCCCTTGGCCTTGAAGACCCCATCCAGCCTCTTGGCCAGGGAGGAGGCGCTGGCGTTGGAGAGCCTCACTATCCTCAACTGCTTCACCGTCCCCGGGGCGTCCATCGCCCTTATCATCCTGATGACCTTATCCACGTGGGTGGCGAGGTCCCTCACCAGCACGGCGTTGGTCCCGGCCACCGGGGTTATCACCCCGACGGAGCTCAGGGCCACCTGGCAGACCCTGGAGGCCTCCTTGGGGTCCAGGTAGACCAGGGGCACCACGTGGGTCAGGAGCTCCTCGCCCGGCCTGGGGAGGTCCCTCCCCACCCCCACCTCGGTGGCCCCCACCTTGACCTCCTTGGCCGGCACCACCTTGAAGTAGCTCCCGTAGTTCTCGAGCCCCCAGCCGTTTATGGAGAGGACCGAGAGGAATATGCTTCGAGCCTCCTCCAGGTTCACCTCCCTGGGGGATAAGACCGTGACCGTCCCCTTGACCCTGGGGTCCAGGACGTAGTTCTCCCCCAGGAGCTCGGACATGAAGCGGATGAAGGTGACCATGTCCAGGTCCTTGAAGTCGAAGCGCACCCTCCCGGAGGCCCTCATGGAGCGGGCCACCTCCACCAGCCTGGCCGCCTCGCTCCCCTCCTGGGAGGACCCCTCGAAGGCCCAGGCGAAAACCACGATCGCCGCCGAAAGCACCGCAAAGAAGCGCCTCAATCCCAGCACCCCCAAGCTAGAGCCTGAACCAGACCTTGATCCCACGTCGGCCCTCCACCTCCAGGACGTAGCTCTCGAGCCCCAGGGCCTCCACGTCCGACCTGACGAAGGAGTACCTGAAGCCGTCCTCCTCGCCCCTGTCCGGGAGGCGCTCGTGGAGGAAGCCCATCGCCAGGGACTCGGCCCTCAGGACCAGCTCCCGGTCCTCCTGGGCCGCCCTCATGAGCCGCAGGGAGGAGGAGACCAGGGAGAGGGAGGCGACCCCCACCACGGCCATCACCCCCACGGCCACGAAGAGCTCCACCATCGCGAAGGCCCTCGAGCCCCTCCTCATCCCATCACCTTATCTCGTAGGAGAGGTTGACGGTGCTCCCCCCCCTCTCCACCTCGACAGAGATGGAGGGGCTGTTCATGAGGGACTGGATGGTGTTCATCACGTCCCCCACGTTCCTTATGGGTATGCCGTTGATCGACTTTATGACGTCGCCGTTCCTGACCCCCAGCTGGGCCAGCAGGTTGTCCCTTTTAAGGTGCCTCACCTGAAAGCCCACGGGGTTTCCATCCTTCAAGTAAGGGGTTATCCTCACGGCGGACATGAGCTCGTAGGGGTTCGCGAGCATCTGGTCTATGAGGCTCCTGGAGACCACGCTGGTGCCGGAGCCGGAGGAGGAGGTCGACTCGCCCGAGGGGGGAGGAGGGCTTCCCCCGGAGGCCCCCTCGACGCCGGAGGGAAGGGAAGGCCCTGAGGCGGGGGTCTCCAGCAACCCCCTCTCCCGCCTTATCGCCCCGAAGTCGAGGAAGAGCCTGTAGGTCTTATCCCCCTGCAGGAGCTCCACGAAGTCCCTGGTGATGCGAGAGACCCTGTAGGAGCCCACCGAATCCCCCTCCGCCACGAAGGCGGGGTTGCCCCTGACCGAGAGCAGGGCCAGGTTGGCGCTCGACTCCACCACCCCCAGTAGCTTCAGATCCCCTATGGAGGCCGCCATCACCGCCTCCTCCCTGGCGGGGGTGGAGGTTTGGGCCTGGCCCGGTTCCCCCACGGCCCCGAAGACGTTCTCCCTGACCCCCAGGGTCTTCCCCGAGGACCCCTCTGCCCTCCTGGTGGAAGGGGAGAGCGCCTGAACCGAGATCTCCACGTCGAGGGGCCTGAGGTAAGCGTAAAGGCGCCACAGGAACCTCGCGGTGGAGAGGCCCGCGAGGGAAGAGAGCACCACCAGCGCCGCGAGGAGGACCTTCAGCGGGTCCACCGATCGGGGCCTGAAGCCCAGAAGACGCCTGGGCAAAGCGAAAGCCCTCATCTGCTCCACCTCCAGAGCCCATCGGAGCCCTTCTTCAGCCCCAGTAGGGGCGCCGCAACCCCCACCATCCCCTCGATCTCCCCGGAGACCTTCAGCGTCAGGTCAGCCCTGAGGGGCGGGATGGGAGAGGAGGGGGAAAAAACCAGATCCCCTCTCAATTCCACCTCTCCCAGGCCCTCGAGGGAGTAGAGCCCTATCCTCCCTCCCCCCTCTAACGCCACCACCCCGGAGAGCCTGGAGA
>CAYRKT010000068.1:0-8469 GCA_964425005.1 uncultured Synergistia bacterium | reverse complement strand
GCTCGCCCTGCAGGTGGGGAACGGCCCGACCAGGCTGAGCGGCAGGGCCCTGCCGGGTGGGGTCGTCCTGGGCGCCGGGAGCCCCGGCGAGGTCTACTCCTTCGCCCTGAGGGCGGGGGGCAGGAGCTCGGTGGTGGAGGTGTCCTGGAACGGGACCGCCTGGGAGGTGCGAGTGGACGGGGTTCTGCAGGGCACCAGCGCAGGGGCAACCCTTACTGCCTCCGACCTGGCCTCCCGGCTGGCCTCGTCCCCCCTGGGCTCGAGCTTCCTCTTCTACTCCCAGGGAGGGGCCCTCTCGGTCCAGAGCCTCGAGGGACACCTGATCTCCCTATACGACCTGAGGGAGGGCCCTCAGGGAGGGCTTGCCTCCATCCTGGGGATAAGGACCACCTTCCCCGAGGACGGGCCGCCGGTGGAGATATGGGTGGAGGAGGGCGATTCCCTCTGGACCATAGCCAACAGGATCAACGAGGCCTACTCGCAGGTTTTGCCCATGGGGGAGGCCCCCACCAGGTGGCTTAGGGCTGAGGTGGCCTTCGACGAGGAGGAGGGCTACTACTACCTTCGGCTCCAAAGCCACGAGGTGGGGGAGAACTACAGGATCCACGTGCTGCCCCAAAGCTGCAACCTGCTGGCCATGAGGCTGGGCTTGCTGGGCGCCGATGGCCTCGCCCACGAGCTCCAGAGGTCCGAGGACGCCTACTTCTCGGTGGACGGCTTCGGCTACCTCTCCTCCTTCAACAGGTTCGTGGAGGCCCGCCCCCTCTTCGCCGAGGACGGCTTTTCGGCCTCCACCTACAGGGTGGTCAGGGAGGGGGTGACCTTCGAGCTCAACGGGATCGGCAGGGCTCTGATCCAGCGGCACGCCTTCGTCAAGGGGGGGTTGATAGCCGGTCTCCTGGAGGCCAGGGACGACTACATCCCCTTCTACCAGAGGCTCCTGGACGAGATGTCCTACGAGATGGCCCTCTGGGTCAACGCGGGGCACGCCTCCGGGCACGGCCTGGGGGCCAACGCGGGTAGGACCGGAACCCTCTTCTTCGAACAGATGGTGAGCCTCTTCGGGGCCTCCACCTCCCTCTCCGTCGACGCCGACCTGGAGAGAGACCCCACCCTCCTGGCGGCTGCCTCCGGAAGGGAGGGGAGGAGCCTGGGCAGCGGGGATGGGTCGAACGCCCTGGCGCTGGCCCAGCTCAAGATGAGGAAGGTGTTGCAGGGAGGTACGGCCGACTTCAACGAGTTCGGCAAGAACCTCCTGGCCAAGCTGGGGATAGAGAGCCAGAACGCCTCCTTCATGCTGGAGAACCAGAAGGCCCTGTCCGGGAGCATCAAGCGGAAGAGGCAGGAGGTCATGGGGGTGAACGTGGACGAGGAGATGGTCTCCATAGTGGTGGCCCAGCAGTCGTTCGCCGCCATGGCCCGCTTCATGACGGCGGTGGACGAGATGCTGGACAAGGTGATAAACGGCATGGGATTGGTGGGCAGGTGATCTAGATGAGCAGGGTCACGATGGGGATGATGAACGACCAGCTCCTTTTCAACCTCCAGTCCAACCTGTCGAGGTTGCTCAAGTACCAGAGGCAGCTCGCCACCGGCAGGGCCTACGAGCGGGTCTCGGAGAACCCCACGGGCGCCGTCAAGGAGCTATCCCTCAGGACGGAGCTGACCCAGAACTCCCAGTACAGGGCCAACCTGGCGGACGCCACCGCCTGGATGCAGTACTCCGACTCCTCCATGGACCAGATACTGTCGGTCTCCCAGAGGGTGAGGGAGCTGGCGGTCTACGCGGGGAGCGCCGCTTTGAACAGGGACGACCTCGCCGCCCTGGCGGAGGAGGTGAGGCGCCTGCGGGACGAGGTGCTCCAGGTGGCCAACGCCCAGTTCGGCGGGAGGCACATCTTCGCCGGCACCAGGACAGACGTGCGCCCCTTCGAGGTCGACCCCTCCGGCAAGGTGGTCTACAGGGGCAGCGACGAGAGGCTCAAGGTGGAGATAGAGCCCAAAGAGGTGGTCTCCTACTCGGTGACCGGCAGAGATCTCTTCGCCGAGAGCTTCGTGAGGCACAGGGTGGTGAGCCGTCCCGTGGAGCAGGACTTCGTGTGGAGGGGAAGGAGCCACGTCCTGCTCTTCAGGGTGGGGGATAGGATAGCCAAGGTGAGGATCCCTGAGGGCTACCTCGACGACGACGGCGACAACGTCCTGGAGCCCTCCGACGGGAACATGCACAGGGATCCGGGGGAGGTGAAGGGCCTCTCCCTCCGGGAGATAGCGGAGATCATAAAGAGGGAGCTCTCCATGGGCGAGGTGGGAAAGCTCCTGGACGTCAGGCTGGAGCTGGACCCGACCTCGGGCCTCCAGAGGCTCGTGTTCGAGAGCAGGACCTCCACCCCCTTCCAGATAGTGCCCCTCAGGGATCCGGAGGCCACGCGCGACCTGGTGGGAAGGTACGTCTCCCCTAGCTTCAGGGCCTCCTCCTCTGAGACTTTGACCCTGCTCGTCGACGGGACCAGCTACGCTCTGAACGTCCTTGCGGGGGACGACCTCTACGCCATCTCCAGGAGGGCTAACGAGCTCCTCTCCGGTCTGGGCGTCTTCTTCAGGGTGGAGGAAGGCCCCTCCGGGGAACAGAGGCTTCTGGTCCAGGTGGAAGGGGGAAGGTCCCTGAGCGTGAGCGGAACGTCCGGTGGTCTGGTGGACCAGCTGGGGATCAGGGTTTCGGGCTTCCGCTCCGATGCCTCGGACGTGGATCACGTGGGGCTTTCCGAGCTCCTCGGGATATCCACCAGGATCTCGAGCTTCTCCTTCGATCCCTCCTCGACCTTCGACTTCTCCTCGACCCCCCTTCACCTGAAGATCTGGAGCCCATCGGGGGAGGGCTCCGTCTTCCTGGACGGGAACAGCGTCGCCCTCTCCGACGTGGCCGAGGCCATAAGGAGGGCCTGCGGCGACTTCGTACAGGTGGTCCTCGAGACCGACGGGGGAGATCCCGGGGTGGGTCAGAACGCGGAGAGGGTCAGCTCCAGGATCCTCCTCTACTCCAGGGACGGATCCCCGCTGGTGGTCTACGACTACGCCGACGGGGGAAGCTGGTCGAACGTCCTGGGGATAGGGACCGCCCTGGCCAGCCCTCCCCTTCCGGCGAGCTTCTCCAGCTCCTCGGAGCTCGAGCCCGTGCCGGGATGCCGTCTGCCCGAGAAGCTCCTGGTGGGGATCGGGGACGAGCTCTTCGAGGTCCTGGTCCCCCACGGATCTAGCCTCCAGGCGGTGGGGTCTGCCGTCGTCTCGGCGATAGGCCCCTCCAGGGTGGGCTTCGAGGTCCAGGATCTTCCCGGGGGCGACAGGAGGCTGGTGCTCTTCTCCAGAGAGGGGCTTCCGGTCAGGGTCTTCGACGGAGAGTTCTCGGACCCTCGCTTCAAGGGCTACTCGGGTGATCTGGCCTACCAGCTGGGCTTCCAGATGGGGGTGACCTCTTCGAGCGTCCTGGACAACCAGACCCTCCCCTCCGGCGCCTTCCGGATAGCTGCCCTGGGGAGGTCGGTGGACGTGGTGGTGAGGCCGGGGGACACCCTCAAGGACCTGGCCGACAGGATCAGGGATCTCGCCCCATGGCTCGTGGTCTCCTACAGGGACGAGGATCCCAGTAGCCCCGGGAGCCAGGCGAACCTGTCCGTGGCGGCCCTGGACGGAAGCCCCATATGGATATACGACCTGACCTCCTCCTTCACCGCCTCCTCCCTGGGCCTTTCCACCGCGATCCAGGGCAACAACGCCTCGACCTGGACCAACGGGCCTAACGACTGGATCGAGATCTCGGCGGGCGGGACCGTCCACAGGATAGACCTCTCGGGCGCTGGCGCTGGGAGCCTGACGGTGGACGACGTGGCGAACCTCGTCAACGCCCGGTTCGGCGGCAAGGGGGTGGTGGCCGAGGTGGTGGAGGTGGGCCCGAACGACAGGAGGCTGTTCCTCTACTCCCCCAGGGGCTTCAGGATCGGGGTGGTGGAGAACCTGGCCGTCTCGCTTGGGATCAACGTGGGGGCCGTGAGCGCCTCCTACAACCAGCTGGTGGGTCAAAGCAGCGCCCCCTCGAGGGCTAAGGTGGACTACTTCGAGGTCCTGAGGAGCCTATCCTCGGCCATGGAGGCGGAGGACAGGGATGGGGTCTCGTCCATCCTGGGGGAGATAGACCAGTTCATAGAGGCCTTGCTGCACCAGCGGGCCAAGGTGGGGGCCCAGGTCAAGCGCTTCGAGATGACCTCCTCCAGGCTCTCCTCCGACGAGGTGGACCTGACCGAGCTCCTCTCCAAGGTGGCCGACGTGGACATGGCGGAGATCATCACCCAGCTGAAGATGGCCGAGGCCGTCTACCAGGCCTCCCTGGCGGTGGGGTCTAGGGTTATGCTCCCCACCCTGGTGGACTACATGAAGTGAGGCGCAAAGTCCACGTCTCTGGTAAAATGATCTGGCCGTGGATCTATGGCTTGAGGTCCTGCTGCTCTCCGTGGGGGTCTCGGTGGACGCCTTCGCCGTCTGCCTGGCGGCGGGGCTGTGCCTGAGGGGCGGTGCGGCCCTGAGGGGGCTTCGCCTCCCCCTCTCCTTCGGCTTCTTCCAGTTCCTCATGCCCCTCTTGGGCTTCCGCCTCGTCTCGGCCTCCCTGGGCTTCCTGTCCTCCCTGGACCACTGGGTGGGCTTCGCCCTGCTCTTTTGGGTGGGACTCAGGATGATCAGGAGGGGCCTTGAGGGGGAGGTGGAGGAGGTCCCCTTCTGGGAGGAGATGGGGCTTCGCAAGGTGCTGGTCTTCTCCGTGGCCACCAGCCTGGACGCCTTCGCGGTGGGGATGGCCTTCCCCTCGCTTCGAGTCCCCCCCCTCCCCACCTCCATCTCCATGGGGGTCTTGACGGCCTCCATCTCGACCGCGGGGCTCATGCTCGGCTGCGGGACCTCCAGGGCCTTGGGGAACAGGGCTGAGGTGCTGGGAGGGGCCATCCTCCTGGGCCTGGGCTTGAAGGTGCTTTTGGAGCACCTCTAGTCCTGGCTTTTCCCCTCTTCGGGTTTCGCCCTGCTCCCCGGGATGCCGTTGGCGCAGGAGACGGCTATGGATAGGGCCACCAGAGACGCCCCCAGGACCTCCGCCACCGAGGGCACCTCGCCGACCAGGAGGGCGTTGAGCCCCATGGCGAAGGCTATCTCCCCGGTGGCCAGGATGCTCGCCGTGGATGCCTCCAGGTGCCTTAGCCCCCTCACGAAGAGGCCGTATCCTCCCACCGTGGCCACCACCCCCAGGTAGAGGGCCAGGAGCAGGGCCCTGGGGGATATGGGCTGGACCAGCACCTCCCCCCTCGCGAGCTTGGAGGTCAGGGAAAGCCATAGGGCACCGCTCGCCATGCAGAGGAAGAAGAAGGTGGTCTGATCCCTCCCCGAGTGCTTCAGGGACCAGAGCCTGCCGAAGACCGAGTAGCTCGCCATCCCCGTGGCCCCCATGAGGGCGAAGAGGGCCCCCCTGGGGTTTATCCCCCCCGTCGAGCTCCAGGGCCTTACCACCATGGAGAGCCCCGCCGAGAAGACCAGAAAGCCCAGGAGCTTGTTCCTGTCTACGGGCTCCCCCAGGGACAGCCTGCCCAGGAGGGCGGTGATGAAGGGGAAGGTGTAGAAGATGGCCAGGACGTAGGGGACCTCCATGTGCTTTAGGGCCATCAGGAAGCCGGCGTAGTTGAAGCAGACGCCGAAAAGCCCCCCGGCGGAGGCGATGAGCAGATCGCCCAGGGACCTGGGCAGCAGGGACGAAGGGCGGCTTAGCGCCAGGGCGAGTCCCACCGCCAGCGCGGCGATCAGAGCCCTCAAGACCACCACCGAGAGCACGTCGGTGCCTTCGTGGGCCAGCAGCCTTCCCGCCGGGGATATGGTCCCCCAGAAGAAGGAGGCCAAGAGCACCATCGCCGCCCCCTTGAGCTTGCCGTCTGTGGCCTCCATGCGAGCCATCCTCCCCCCCGCCAGGTCTCAGCTCATGGTATACCAAGGGTTGATCCCTTTCAACCTCCTCCTGGGCGATGGGAAGATCCGTCTCGCATCTGGTAATATCTTCCTTGGCTCGAGGGCGAGGTGGTGTCCTTGGTTAGGGAGCTGGATCTCAGGCTCTACCTGGTGACCGACGAGGAGATGGCCAGAAGGAGGGGTAGGACCCTGCTGGAGGTGGTGGAGTTCGCCGTCATGGGCGGCGCCACGGTGGTCCAGCTCAGGGACAAGCGCTCCTCCTCCAGGGACCTCCTGGAGAAGGCCCTGGCGCTCAAGGAGCTGCTCGACGGGCACGGGGTTCCCCTGATAGTCAACGACAGGCTGGACGTGGCCCTGGCCGCCGGCGCCGACGGGGTCCACCTGGGGGAGGAGGACATCCCCGTTGCCCTGGCCAGGGACCTCATGCCCGAGGGGATCATAGGGGCCTCGGCCGGGACGGTGGAGGAGGCGCTCAGGGCCCAGGAGGAAGGGGCCGACTACCTGGGGGTGGGGGATGTGTTCGGCACATCCAGCAAGCCGGACGCGGGCCCCCCCATAGGGCTCGAGGGGCTAAGGCGCATATGCGAGGCCGTCTCCGTCCCCGTGGTGGCCATAGGGGGGGTGAGGCTGGACAACGCCGCTTCGGCGGTGATGGCTGGGGCCTCGGGGGTGGCCGTGATCTCCGCCGTCTTCGCCTCCGACGACCCCTACATATCGGCCTTCCACCTAAGGGGTGTAGTGGACGAGGCCCTGAGGGAGGTGGGAAGGCTTTGAGGCCAGAGGCGATCTGCGAGAGCTTGATCGGTAGGATCAGGGAGCGAAGGCCCCTGATCCACCACATCACCAACTACGTGGTGGCCAACTTCTCGGCCAACGTCTCCCTGGCCCTGGGGGCGTCGCCGGTGATGGCCCACTCGGCGTTGGAGGTGGAGGAGATGGTCTCCCGCGCCTCCGCACTGGTGTTGAACTGCGGTACGCTGGATGGGTCTGTGGCCAGCTCCATCCGGAGGGCCGCGAGGAGGGCCTCGGAGCTCCAGATCCCGGTGGTCTTCGACCCGGTCGGGGCCGGGGCCACCTCTTACAGGACGCTCTTCTGCAGGGCCTTCCTGGAGGAGTTCAATCCCGCCGTCGTCAAGGGCAACGCCGGCGAGGTGTCGGTCCTCTCGGGGCTCGGGGGCGAGGTCAGGGGGGTCGAGAGCCTGAGCTCCTCCGATCCCTTGCGGGCCGCCCTTCGCCTCTCTCGGGACCTGGGCTCGGTGGTCGTGGCCACCGGCGAGGTGGACTTCGTCTGCTCCCCCAGGAGGGCGTTCGCGGTCCGAAACGGCCATCCCCTCATGGGGAGGATCACCGGGAGCGGCTGCGCCGCCGGTACAGTGGTGGCCTCCTTCCTGGCGGTCTCGGACGGAGAGGATGCGGCGCTGGTCTGTGCCCTGGCGATGGCCTACTTCGGCCTGTGCGGGGAGGTGGCCTCGGCCAGGGCTTCGGGACCTGGGAGCTTCGCCTCGGCGCTGCTGGATCAGCTCGCGTCGGAGGATTTGTCGTTCCTCGAGGGGCTCAGGCTGGAGGAGGTCGACCTTGAGGGTCTGTGAGATAGGGGAGTTTCCCCTCATAGAGAGGCTCTGCGGGAGGCTTAAGGTCCGCTCGCCGGGGCTGGTGGTGGGGCCCGGCGACGACGTGGCGGTGGTGGAGTGCGGCGAGGGGTTTGAGCTCCTGACGGTCGACTCCCAGGTGGAGGGGGTACACTTCCTGCTGGACAGGGTGGACCCCTTCGCCCTGGGCAGGAAGACCCTGGCGGTCAACGCCAGCGACGTGGCCTCCTCCGGCGGCGTCCCCCTCTTCGCCCTGGTCTCCCTGTTCCTGCCGCCGGACCTGGAGGTGGCGTGGCTCGAGCGCTTCTACGACGGCCTCTCGGCGGAGGCCGATCGCCTGGGGGTCTCCGTGGTGGGGGGGAACGTGTCCAGGTCCAGGGTCCTGGCCTTCGATCTGGCCCTGGTGGGGAGGGTGGAGAGGGATAAGCTGCTCTTGAGGAGCGGCGCCAGGCCTGGGGACAGGTTGTTCGTGACGGGGCACCTGGGCGACTCCGCTGCGGGGCTTAAGGTGCTGCTTGAGGGGGCACCCGATGGGCTTTCGGGTGCGGACGCGGACTACCTGCTGGGAAGACACCTTCTTCCTTCCGCCAGGGTGAAGGAGGTGAGGGCCGTGCTGGAGCGATTTACCCCCACCGCCTGCGTGGACCTGAGCGATGGGATCTCCAGCGACCTCCACCACCTGTGCAGGAGCAGCGGAGTGGGGGCCCTCCTGAGGGCCAGCTCCCTCCCCCTGAGCGGGCCGCTCAGGAGGGCCTGCGCCCTCTGGGGGATCGATCCGCTGGATCTGGCCCTGAGGGGAGGGGAGGACTACGAGCTGTTGCTTTCCGTCAGGCCCGAGGACGTGCCCCACCTGGAGGGCCTGGGCTTCCCCGTCCAGGAGGTGGGGGAG
>CAYRKT010000067.1:0-8612 GCA_964425005.1 uncultured Synergistia bacterium | reverse complement strand
CTCCCCCTCCCTAAGCCTCATCCCCCTGACCCCGAAGCCGCTCCTCCCCTGGGGCCTTATCTCCTCCTCCGGGAAGACCAGGACCTGCCCGCCGCTGGAGGCGCAGGCCACCAGGTCCCTGCCGGAGGTGAAGCGAACGGAGACCATCCTATCCCCCTCCTCGAGCCCCATTATCCTCCTCCCGGACCTCTTCACGTCCAGGACCTCCGAGGAGGGAAGGCGCTTCACCATGCCCCTCTCGGTGAAGATGACGAGGAATCCCCCCTCCGAGGCCCTGAGAGCCCTCATCTCCACCACCCTCTCGCCGGGAAGGAGGGAGAAGGCCTTAGAGAGCGCCCTCTTAGAACCCCTCTCCTCCAGGAGCTCGAAGCACCTGCCCGAGAAGACCCTCCCCGCGGAGGTGAAGAAGCACACCTCGTCCTTGTTGGAGCAGACCGCGAGGAGGGCTGGCTCCTCGAGGCTCTTGGCCCCCTTGGCGCCCCTGCCCCTTCGGCTCTGTTCCGAGAGGGGATAGCCCCTTAGGACCCCATCCCTACCCAGGACCAGCACCATCTGGGCCTCGGCTATGAGGTCCTCCCTGGAGTAGGAGGAAAGCCCCTCCACCACCCTGGTCCTCCTGGGGTCCCTGAACTCCTCCTTCACCGCGAGGATCTCCCTCTTGACCTCCTCGTCCAGCAGGGCCGGCGAGGAGAGGATGGACCTGTACCTCTCCACGTCCGAGAGCAGGGAGGAGAGCTCCTCCTCCAGCGCCCTCCTCTCCAGGGCGGTCAGGCGCTGGAGCCTCATCTCCAGGACCCCCTGGGCCTGCCTCTCGGTGAGGCCCACCCTCTCCATCAGGGCCCTCCTGGCCGAGGGGACGTCCCTGGATGACCTGACGAGCGATATGACCAGGTCTATCTGGTCCAGGGCCTTGCTCAAGCCCTCCAGGACGTGGACCCTCTCCTCGGCGGCCCGAAGCCTGAAGAGCGTCCTGCGCCGTACCACCTCCCTCCGGTGGTCCAGGTAGGCCCTCATGAGCCCCAGAAAGCCCATCACCCTGGGGGCACCCCTGTGGAGGACCAGGAAGTTTATGCTGTAGGTCATCTCGAGCTGGGTCCGGGCGTAAAGCTGCCTCAAGACCAGATCCGGATCGGCCTCCCTCTGGAGCTCCAGCACCAGCCTGGTGCCGGACCTGTCCGACTCGTCCCTCACGTCGGAGATCCCCACGACCTGCCCCTCCTTGATCCTGGAGACTATCGCCTCCACCAGGCTCGACTTGGACACCCCGTAGGGGATCTCCCTGACCACCAGGGCCCTCCTCCCCCTCTTGCCCTCCTCCAGCTCCACCACGCCCCTGACCGTCACCTTGCCCCGCCCGGTGCTGTAGGCCTCCAGCAGGTCCCTGCCGCCCACCACCACACCGCCGGTGGGGAAGTCGGGCCCGTGGACGACCCTTAACACCTCCTCCACAGAGGACTCGGGCCTCTCTATGAGCATCACCAAAGCGTCCGCTATCTCCCCCAGGTTGTGGGGCGGGATGCTCGTGGCCATGCCCACGGCTATGCCGGAGCTCCCGTTCACCAGCAGGTTCGGCACCGCCGAGGGCAGCACCAGGGGCTCCCTGAGGGAGTCGTCGAAGTTGGGGCCGAAGTCCACCGTATCCTCGTCCACGTCGGCCATCATGAGCTCGCCGAAACGGGACAGCCTGCACTCCGTGTAGCGCATGGCGGCAGGGGGATCGCCGTCCAGGCTCCCGAAGTTGCCCTGGCCGTCCACCAGCGGGTAGCGCACCGAGAAGTCCTGGGCCATCCTGGCCAGGGCGTCGTATATGGCCGCATCGCCGTGGGGATGGTATTTGCCCATCGTCTCCCCCACCACCCTGGCGCTCTTCTTGTAGGGCCTGCCGGGCAGAAGCCCGAGCTCCCTCATGGAGTAGAGGATGCGCCTCTGGACGGGCTTAAGGCCGTCCCGCACGTCGGGGATGGCCCTGCCCACTATCACGCTCATGGCGTAGTCCAAGTAGCTGGCCTTTATCTCCTCCTCCACCGGGAGGGATATGACCCTGCTCCCTTCCTCCAAGGAAACCTACCTCCTCCTCACTTCCAGCACGGAAACGTAAAAGCCATCCAACCACGGGAGGAGGGGAAGGACCTGAAAGCCCCACCTTCCCCTCCTCGCGAACCTCGACCAGGCCGGGGGCAGGTCCACGGAAACGGCCCTCACCCCCTCGAGCCCCATCGAGCTGGAGACCATCTCCTCCCCCTCCTCGGGGAAGAGGCTGCAGACAGAGTATACCAGATAGCCCTCCTCGAGGCCCTCCAGGGCGCGGCGAAGCAGACGCCTCTGGATTTCCAGGGCCCCCTCCAGCCCCCCGGGCCCAAGCCTCCAGCGGATCTCGGGATGCCGGTGGGCGGTGCCAGACCCGGTGCAGGGGGCATCCAGCAGAAAGAGCCCCCGCGGGGGTAGCTCCGCCCTGGTGGAGTCTCGCACCTCCACCTCGGCCCTGCCCCTCACCCCCATCCTCCTCAGGTTCCCCGCCAGTGCCCTCGCCCTGGCGGGGGAGATCTCCAGGGCCAGGGCCCTCAGGTCAGGCCTCAAGGCCAGCAGGTGGGACAGCTTAACCCCCCTCCCCGCGCACAGGTCCACCAGGAGCCCCCCTGGGGAGGGAAGGGACGAGAGCACCTCCACCACCAGGGCGGTGGACTCGGAGGCCTGGCTGCAAAGCCCCCTCGCGAAGGAGGAAAGCCTGGACGGGATGACCCCCCTGCACAGCCTGACCGAGAGGGGCGACAGGGGCGAGGGGAAGGGGCGAAGCCCACCGGAGCGCGCCTCCGACAGGACCTCCTCCCCCGACGATCCGTCCCTCAGCAGGAGAGAGGGCAGAGGCCTCATGGACAGGAAGGACCTCCTGCCCCTCTCGCCCAGCGGCCCCAGGAGCCTCTCGAAGAACCAGGGGGAAGAACCAAGCCTCCCGTGCGCCTCGAGCCCCGAGACCACCAAACCCCGATCCAGGTCGCGGCAGAAGGACCTGAGGACGGCGTTGACCAGCGAGGCCAGCCCCGGATAGCGCCCCTTGCAGGCCTCCACCAGGGCGTTGACCAGGGAGGCCCTGCTGAAGCGACGAAGCTCCAGAAGCCCGCAGAGGCCCACCAGGAGCAGCTCCCTCGCGAAGGGGGGAAGGCGCGAGGCATCCACCCTGGAGGACAGGAGCTCCTCCCAAAGGGGAAGGCGCCTGAGGCACAGGTAGAAGAGGGTGGACACGAGCCTAAGCTCGCCCTCGGGCAGGCCCTCGACGGAGCGCCGAAGGACCTCGGAGGAGAAGGCCCCCTCCCTCACCTCCCCTATCATGCGGGGAAGGAGGGAGAGGCCCCTGCCCGAAGAGGAGCGGGCGGCCTTCGGCCGCCCGCCTCCCCGATCACTCATCCCGCGCCATGCTCCTGAACATCAGGAGCCTCAGGAGGTTTGCCACCGCCATGGCCGTGGCGGCCACGTAGGTCAGGGCCGCCGCCGAGAGGACGCTCCTCACAGCCCCCACCTCGGCCACGTTTATCAGGCCCCCGTCCAGGAGCATCCTGACGGCCCTGGAGCTGGCGTCGAACTCGACCGGCAGGGTTATCAGGTGGAACAGCACCACCCCCAGGAAGAGCAGGATGCCCAGGTCCATCAAGCCCGGCGAGCGGAAGAGAAGCCCGAACAGGAAGAGCGGGAAGGCCAGCATGGAGCCGAAGTTCACCACCGGCACTATGGCGTTCCTGATGGCCAAAGCGGCGTAACCCGTGGCGTGCTGGACGGCGTGCCCCACCTCGTGGGCCGCTATGCCCAGGGCGGCGATGGACCTGCTCCTGTAGGTGCCCTCGGAAAGCCTCAACACCCTGCCCCTGGGGTCGTAGTGGTCCGAGAGGGTGCCGGGCACGACCTCTATGTCCACGTCCAGGAGCCCGTTCCTGTCCAGCAATATCCTGGCCGCCTCGTAGGCCGATAACCCCGAGCTGGCGGGCACCCTGCTGAAGCGAGAGTAGGCCGACTGGACCCTCATCTGCGCCCAGAGGGCCAGCATCAGCGCGGGTATCAGGAGCACTATCGTGGGATCCCAGAAGAAGAACACCTCGCTCACCTCCTCCCGAAAAGGGCGCTTAAGATTATACCAGAACCGGAGGGACCCGTTGAAGGGCGAACGCCCCTGGTCTAAAATCTCACCGTGAGACTTGGAGGGTGAGGGGAGATGGTGGAAAGGGCTTCTCCCGCCGCCATCAGATACCGGCTGGACCCCGGGGAGAGGGGGGTGGCCTTCTGGGCGACCCCATCCCAGAGCATCGCCCGCGTGGCCTCCCACGAGCTGGGAAATCTGCTGCAGTTTCGCGCCAAGGCCATGCGGGAGGGGGGGTACGTGGTCTACTCGCGCCTCAAGCTGGACCTGGTGGGGCTCGAGGGGAGGTTGGCCGCCAGGGCCGGGAGGAGCGAGGCCCTGATAGTCTACCCCCGCGGCAGGAAGGTGGTGCTGCCGGACAACCCCTTCCTCTACAGGGAGATAGGCCCGAGCCCTCGAGGCCCCGAGGGGAGGGAGGACGAGAGGGCAGACCCCGAGGGGAAGGCGCCCAAGCTCTTCGAGGAGGAGATCGAGGAGCTGGAGGAAAGCCCCCTTGAGCGCTCAGACCTCCTGGAGGAGGAACTCACCAGCCTGGAGGCCAGGAGGGAGAGGCTCCAGCGCGAACGGGAGCGGGCCGAGGAGAGGCTTCGAAGGGAAAGGGCCATGTCCATGCTGGAGGAGAGGGCACCCGCAGGGGACGAGGAGGAGAGGCGCATAGAGGCGGAGCTTCGGCGGATCGAGGCCGCCATAGCCAGCAAGAGGGCCGAGGAGCTCTCCAGGAAGCTGGGTGCCCTGCTGTACCAGGCGATATCCAAGACCAGCGGCCTGGCCATGACGATGGCCAGGCTCTCTCGGGGGGCCCTGGAGCCCTCCTGGGAGGCCATGGCCTAGTGGAAGCCCTCTCCAAGAGGCTCATCTCCCTCGCCTCGTCCACCTGCCGCAGGTACGGCCTCCTGGAGCGGGGGGACAAGGTGCTGCTGGGCCTATCCGGGGGCAAGGACAGCTTGCTCCTGCTCCTCTTCTTCTGCCACCTCAGGGAGATCCTCCCCTTTCCCATCCAGATCGAGGCGGCCACGGTGGACGTCTCGGGGAAGGCCTTCGACTACGGTCCCCTCTCCGACCTGTGCGCCTCCCTGGGGATAAAGCACCACGTAGTGAGGACCCAGATCCTCCCCATAGCCGAGAGGAGGGGGGAGAGAAGCGTATGCTCCTTCTGCGCCCACATGAAGAGGGGCTACCTATGCTCCCTCGCGAGGGAGAGGGGGTTTTGGAAACTCGCCCTGGGGCACCACGCCGACGACGCCGTGGAGACCCTCCTTCTGAACCTCATCTACGCGGGGAGGGTCAAGAGCTTTCGACCCAGGACCTGGCACAGCAGGAGCGGCTTGTGGGTGATAAGGCCCTTCGCCGAGGTCGAGGAGGAGCTCCTCCTCTCGGAGGCCAGAAGGCTTGGCCTCCCGGACCTGGCCTACCCATGCCCCTACGGCAAGGGGACCAGGAGGGCCTTCGCTGAGGAGCTGCTTCGCCTGATCGAGCGGGAGAGCCCGGGGGCCAAGCGCAACCTCCTGGGCGCCCTGGGCAGGGTGAGGAGGGACGAGGTCTGGGCGCTGGAGGAGGGGGTGGCCATCGAGGCGGAGGAGGAGCTGGAGTGAGCTTTATCCGGGGCCAGGGTAGTTGTAAAATAGAGCGGCAAGAGGGGGGTGAAGAGATTGGAGGAGCTTCAGCTGGTGGTCTTCAAGCTGGGCAAGGAGGAGTACGGGGTGGACATCGCCCAGGTCAGGGAGATAGTCCGCTGGCAGCAGATCACCAAGGTCCCCCAGGCCCCTTCCTTCGTGGAGGGGATAGTGAACCTGAGGGGACAGATAATACCCATAGTCGACCTGGCCAAGCGCTTCTCCCTGATGAGCGGGGAGACCTCCAGGGAGGAGTCGCGGCGCATAGTGGTGGTCCACATAGACGGGAGGGCCATAGGGATACTGGTGGACGGGGTGTCGGAGATCCTTCGCATCCCCACCTCCCAGATAGAGCCCCCGCCCCCCATAGTGGCGGGCACCATGGGGGCCGACTTCCTGAGGGGCGTGGGCAAGGTGGACGGCAGGCTCATCATCATCCTGGACCTGAACCGCATCTTCAGCCAGGAGGAGATGAGCTCCCTCAAGGGGATGTAGGGCCCTCAGGTCCTGGCGGCCACGAACTCCCGAAACTTGAGCCCCCTGAGGGCGTATATCCTGTCCACGAAGGCCTTGAGCTCCGAGGCGGGGCCCTTCAGCACGCTGAGCTCGAGGCAGTTGTGGTGGTCCAGGTGGACGTGCATGGTGGAGACCACCAGGTGGACGTGATCGTGCTGCACCTCGGTGAGCCTCTCGAGGACGTCGAAGGAGTGGTGATCGTAGACCATGACCAGGACGCCGAAGATGTTCCCCGCCCGGGACTCCCAGGCGGCGCTGACCAGGTGCCGCCTGATGATCTCCCTCACCGCCTCCGATCGGTTGGGGAGCCTTTGCCCCTTCACGAACTCGTCGAGCTCCTCGAGGAGGTCCACCGGTATGGTCACGCTGAACCTGGTGAGTTCCAAGACGCTCAACCCCTTAGCCCGAATTTTCGAGAGAGATTATACCGCACCGAACAGAGAGCCAGGGGGGAGTAAACTTTGAAGGCCGAGTTCATAAACCCTTTCCTGAGCAGCGCCGCGCTGGTCTTCAAGCAGGTGGCAGGGCTGGAGGTGAAGAGGGGAAGCCTGGGGCTCAAGAGCAGGATAGAGCCCTCCTACGAGGTGGTCATAGCCTTCGGGGTGGTGGGCGACGTCAAGGGGGACGTGGCCTACAGCATGAGGAAGGAGACGGCGCTCAAGATCGCGAGCACCATGGCCATGGGTATGCCCTTCGAAAGCCTCGACAACGAGATAGCCAGGAGCGCCATAGGGGAGCTGGGCAACATGATCACCGGGGGGGCCATGACTGAGCTCGCCGCCAAGGGCATCCAGGCGGACATCTCCCCGCCCACCATAGTGGTGGGAGAGGGGCTAAAGGTCTACTCGGTGGTCCCGGCCATAGTCATACCCCTCAGCACCGACCTGGGGGAGATAGAGCTCTCGGTGGCCCTCCAGGAGACCTAGGGGCTGGCCTCGAAGTATCGGGGCTGGTAGTGGGGTATCAGCTCCCTGAGGAGGGCCACGGCGGAGGCCTCCTGGTAGGAGTAGACCGCCTCCCTCAGGTCCTCCAGGTTCCGGAGGAAGGAGGGGTCCGGCTCGAAGGGGAAGCGGGCCACCCTCACCTTCTCGTGGGGGGAGGGGGAGGGCTCCTCGAAGTCGTAGAAGAGCTCCTCGTAGAGCTTCTCCCCCGGGCGAAGCCCGGTGTAAACCACCTTTATGTCCCTCCCTGGCTCGAAGCCGCAGAGCCTTATGAGGTCCCTGGCCAGCTCGTCCACCCTCACCTGCTCCCCCATGTCCAGCACGAAGAGGCGCCCCCCGCCGAAGGAGGCCGCCTGCAGGACGAGGCTCACCGCCTCGGGGATGAGCATGAAGTAGCGCCTCATCTCCGGATGGGTCACGGTGACGGGACCGCCCTCCTCTATCTGGCGCTGGAACTTCAGCAGCACGCTCCCGCGGCTGCCCAGGACGTTGCCGAAGCGCACCACCGAGTAGTCGGTGCCGGGATGCCTGGGGGCCACCAGCCCCAGCACCAGGAGCTCGGCTAGCCTCTTGCTGGCCCCCATCACGCTGGTGGGGTTCACCGCCTTGTCGGTGGAGATGAGGACGAACTTCTCGGCCCCCACCTCCCCCGCCAGCTCCGCCACCAGCTCGCTCCCGAAGGCGTTGACCCTCAAAGCCTCGCAGGCGTTGAACTCCATGAGGGGTACGTGCTTGTGGGCGGCGGCGTGGAAGACCACCTGGGGCCGATAGAGCTCGAAGACCCTCCTCATGGCCCCCTCGCAGGCCACGTCGGCTATTATGGGCACGAGGGATACCTCGGGCCACCTGGGCCTGACCTCCTCCTCCAGCTGGTATATGCTGTTCTCCCCGTGGCCCAGGACCAGGAGCTGCCTGGGGGAGAAGGGGAGCACCTGCCTAACCAGCTCGCTCCCTATGGAGCCGCCGGCCCCGGTCACCAAAACCACCCTGTCCCTCAGATACCCCTCTATCCCGACCGAGTCGAGCTTGACCGGCTCCCGCCGAAGGAGGTCCGATATCTCCACCCTCCTGAGCCTGGAGACCTCCACCCTGCCGCGGGCTATCTCGTAGAGGCTGGGGACCACCTTGACCTCCAGGCTCAGACCCGACCTCCGGACCAGCTCCAGGACCTCCCTAATCTTGGAGCCAGCTGCGCTCGGGAGGGCCACGTAGACGGCGGAGACGCCGAAGGCCCTGGCCACCTCCGGAAGGCGCTCTATGGGCCCGAGCACCTGCACCCCCGCTATCAGCCTTCCCGCCTTCTCGGGATCGTCGTCCAAGAAGCCCACCGGAAGCCCCAGGGAGGGGTACTTCGATATCTCCCGCACCAGCATGGCCCCGGCCTCCCCAGCCCCGACCACCAGGACCCGCTTGGGG
>CAYRKT010000066.1:0-8778 GCA_964425005.1 uncultured Synergistia bacterium | reverse complement strand
GAGGTGAAGTTGGCCTCCGCGAAGATGAAAAGCCTCCCCGAACCCCACGAGGCCCTGAGGCTTCCGCAGCTTTGGGGCCTGTTGGGAAGCCTCATCCCCCGGGAGGCCCCGGCCCTCTCGCTCCTCGCGTCCATGCAGGTGTAGACCCCCTCGACCAGCACCTCGCCAACCCTGAAGCCGATGGAGAGCTCGGCCCCTTCGACGGAGGCAGCTCCCAGGTTCTGGTGGACCGAGAACCTGGGGTTGGCCTGGACCAGCTCTATGACCTCGTCGTAGTCCCTCCTGAAAAGGGATAGCTCCACCCCCACCCGTCCCTGGAGGGAGAGCCCGAGCTCCACCTCCTCGAGCTCCTCCCACCTGAGGGAAGGGTTCGGGAGGATAGAAGCCCCATCCCCGTATAGCTCGTAGAACCCAGGCGGCCTGGAGCTCTTGCCCCAGGACAACCTGGCTAAGACCTTCTCCCCCAGGCGATAGCCCAGGAGCACCCCGAGGCCTAGATCCCCATCGCCGTTGAAGGTCTGATACCTCACCACCCCGTTGAGGAAGGTCCTCCCCTCGTCGTCCAGGGGCAAGCCCCCCTCCAGGGAGCAGAAGGCCCTGGTCCCGTCGAACCGATCCCTGCCCCCCAGGCGCTCCACGGCATCTCCCCTGACCCTCAAGGCCTCCTCGACGAAGCCCAGATTTCCCTCCAGCGAGAGGCGCCCCAGGGCCTTCGAGAACCCGACCGAAGCCCCCCTCACCAGGTCCTCGAAGCGGCTGTGCCTCTGCCCGTACCAGCCCACGAAGTCGCGGGGGTTTCTGAAATCCCTCTCCCTTCCCCTGGCGAAGGCCCTGACCTGCAGGTAGGAGAGCGGAACGGCAAAACCCACCTCCCAGCCCTCCCCCTCCAGGTAGGCCCCAGACCATATCCCGTCCCTGTCGGTGCCGGGGGCTGCGGCCGGAAGCTCCTGCCTCGACCTCCAGGCCGAGAGGGAGACGGAAGCCCCTCCCCTGGCCCACCTGGCCGCCAGCGAGTCCCTCCAGAACCCGTTCGACCTCCTCCTGGCCCGGTAGTCGTCGTCCTGGTTGTAGGGGGTCCCGTTGTCGTTCAGGTAGGAGAAGTCGCCCCTGGACTCGTCGCGCTCGAAGAACAGGGATAGGAAGCCCCCGCCCAGGGGTAAACCCACCTCGCCGAAGCCCCTGAAGCCCCCGAAGGACCTGCCCTCCGCGGAGAGGACCCTCCTGGCCCTCTCCTTCCTCACCACGTTTATCACCGCCCCCAGCCCGGGAAAGCCGAACCTGGACGGGACGTATCCCCTGTATACTTCGACCCTCTCCACGTCCGACAGGGAGACGCTCGAGAGGTCGAAGGCCGGCTCCCCCTGTCGGCTCACCAGGACCCCGTCCATGTAGACCGCCACCTGCGAGGAGGTGCTGCCCCTCACGGAGGCCACCGCGTAACCACCGCCCCCCACCGTCCTCACCACGAAGAGCCCGGGGACTCGACCGAGGAGGTCGGAGAGGTCCTTCCCCTCCCCCTCGAAGTCCTCCGGCCTGAGGACCGTGAAGCTCCCCGGGGATAGCTCGAAGAGGGGCGAACCCTCCACCACCACAGGGGCAAGCGGGACCAAATCCTGGGCCAGCGCCTCGGGGGACGCCGAAGCCAGCCCTATCAGGGAAAGGACCAGAAGGACGAGCGCTAAAATTTAAAATCCCCCTCCCGAAGGCAGCTGCGTCGAGGGGGACCAGGAGAGAAGAGAGACACCCACTCCCGGCCCTCGCAGGAGCAGCTCGAAACTCCGCTCGCCCTGAGTCTTCGGGCTTGGGCTCATCCTCCGGCCCGCCTTCCCGGGCTTCCCCCAGTGGCTTTTTGGGCCTTCGTCCACCCTCACCGCAGCGTGCCTGCGCCGGACTTCCACCGGACTTCCTCGCCGGGCGAGCTGTTGTCGTGTTCACCTTTAAGTGCTATTCTAAACACGAACATGCGCGATGGCAACAGGTAAATTTTTTGACGATTGGGGGTGATGGCTTTGTCCAGCAGGTACGTCAGGTTGGCCTTGGCTTTGCTCCTCGCGCTCTCCCTGGCGGGAGGGGCTTTAGCCCGGGTGAGGGTGGCGGTGATAGACTTTCAGCCCAACGCCAAGGGGGTCGACGAGGCCACGGCCAGGGCCATAACGGACATGATGATCACCGAGCTGTGGAAGAGCGGGCTCTTCACCGTCATCGAGAGGGCGAGGATAGAGGCCATACTGCAGGAGCAAAACCTCACGCTCTACGGCCTCGCCGACCCCAAGACGGCGGTGAACCTGGGGAGGCTCCTGGGGGTGCAGGCCCTCATAACCGGGGCCATAACCCAGTTCGAGTCCAGGACCCAGGGGGGCGCGCTCTTCATACCCGGCACCACCGCCGTTGTGGCCGGCGGTGAGACCCGCGGGACGGTCACCATAGACCTCAGGGCGATAAACCCCGAGACGGGCGAGATAGTGATGGTGGCCAGGGAGAGCGGGTCTGCTACCCAGAGCATAGGCGGGGTGGCCTTCAGCGGCGTCGCCTACGGGCAGGCGGAGACCGAGGGGATAATGGCGGCCGCCACCTACAGGGCGGTCACCAGGCTGGTGGACAAGCTCAAGGGGCTTTTCATCGCCAAGGGGGCCATAGAGCCCTCCCACGTGGTCAAGGTGGACGGCTCGAGGATATACCTGGACGCGGGGGTGGAGAACCGCAACGCCAAGCCCGGCGACCTCTACCTGGTCTACCAGGAGGGGGAGAAGATAGTCGGTCCCAGGGGCGAGGTGCTGGACGTGGAGAAGGAGTACGTGGCCCTCCTGGAGGTGGTGGAGGCCAAGCCCAGGTACTCCATAGCCAAGCTGGTGAAGGGCTACCCGCCCTACGTGGGGCACAAGGCGGAGCCGGCGGTGGACAGGGACTCGGCCATGGCCACCAGGTTCGTCATCCCCTCCGCCCCTCAGGCCTCCGCTCCGGTCGCCCCTTCCCCGTCGCAGCCTTCGGCCACCGGCCCAGCCCAGGGGGCCCCTCAGCCCTCTTCGTCCCGGGAGGCGATAAACAGGTCCGAGGGGATGGAGGTGATAGACTCCTTCCCCATAGCCGAAAACCTCAAGAACCAGATAAAGCTCCTGCACAGGGCAGGGTACACCAACTACAGCAACAGGAAGTACGACCTGGCGCTCCTGCAGTTCGCCAAAGCCTACGAGCTCTACACCGGCAACTTCCTCGACGCCTACTGGGCCGCCAAGGCCCAGCTGAAGCTGGGCAAGCGCGAGGAGGCGGCCCTCTGGATAGATCGGGCTTTGAAGGCTAACCCCAACTACGAGCCCGCCTTGAAGCTCAAGGAGCAGGAAAAGCTCTAGCGGCCAGGGACTTCAGGGTTTTCGCCCGTGGCCCGGGAGGGTCCTCCCGGGCCACGGCTCCGCAAGGACCGGATCGGAGGTGCGCTTGGGATGTTCGACCTGGGCTTGGCGCTCCTCGTGCTCGTCCTCGTGGTGCTCCTCCTGGGCATCAGGATAGTCCCCCAGGGGGAGGCCCACGTGGTGGAGCGGCTCGGCAGGTACCACAGGACCATGCAGCCGGGGCTCAACCTGATAGTCCCGGTGATAGACAGGGTCAGGTACAAGATGGTCACCAAGGACCTGATCCTGGACGTGAAGGAGCAGGAGGTGATCACCAGGGACAACGCGGTGATAAGGGCCAACGCGGTGGCCTTCGTCCGGGTGGTCGACCCCTTCAAGGCGGCATACGGGGTGACCAACTTCGCCCTGGCCATAGAGAACCTGATCATGACCACCCTGCGCTCCATCATAGGGGACATGGACCTGGACGAGGCCCTCTCGTCCAGGGAGATCATAAAGACCCGCCTGAAGGAGGCCATCACCGACGAGGCCTCCGACTGGGGGCTCCACATAAGGACGGTGGAGATCCAGGACATCAGGCCCTCCCCCTCCATGCAGCAGGCCATGGAACAGCAGGCGGCCGCCGAGCGGGAGAGGAAGGCCATGGTGACCAGAGCCGAGGGGGAGAAGCAGTCGAGCATCCTCAGGGCAGAGGCTCGGCTCGAGGCGGCGAGGCGCGAGGCCGAGGCCCGGCTCACCATGGCGAGGGCTTACGCCCAGTCGCTGGATGAGATCTCCAAAGCCCTCGGTGAGGGGGCCAGGGCGTCCGACTTCGTCCTGGGCGAGAGGTACGTGGCTGCCCTGGAGGCCTTGCTCTCCAACCCCTCCACCAGGGCCGTGGTGGTCCCAGCCGACCTGGACCGCCTCGTGGGAGGGATCCTGAACAGGGCCAGATGAGGCTGGACAGATTCGTCTCCCTCGCGACGGGCTTAAGCCGTAGAGAGGCCAGAGATCTCATAAGGTCCGGACGGGTTAGGGTGGGGGGTGTGGTCGCCAGGGACTCCTCCCTCCGCGTGGGAGGAGAGGAGGTGTCGCTGGACGGGAGGGCGCTGAGAGCACCTGTCCACGTCTACCTCGCCATGTTCAAGCCCGCCGGGTATCTGAGCGCCACCCTGAGGGAGAGGGGCTCGGTCCTGGAGATCCTGGATCATCCATCGAGGAGGAGGCTTTCGATAGCCGGAAGGCTAGACCGGGACGTGGAAGGCCTCCTCTTGCTCTCCGACGACGGCGAGTTCGTCCATCGCGTCATAAGCCCGAAGCGCAAGGTGGAGAAGGAGTACTGGGTCTGGTTCTCCGGGAGGCTTCCCGAGGGGGCAAAGGAGCTGGTGGGAGGGGGGCTTTCCCTGGAGGACGGGACGATCTGCCGTCCGGGGAGGCTCGAGGTCTTGGGGGAAGGTCTGCTATCCCTCGCGCTGGTGGAGGGCTTCTTCCACCAGGTGAAGCGCATGTGCAAAGCCCTGGGGGTGTTTCCCCTTCGGATAAGGCGCGTCAGGATCGGCCCCGTGACCCTGGAGGGGCTAGCCGAGGGGGCCTTCAGGGAGCTGACCCCGCGGGAGGTCGAGATCCTAAAGGGAGAGGGTGAACGATGAGGTATTTCGTCGACGGCTCCGTCTTCGATCTCTTCCCCGGCTACAGGAGGGGGGTGGTGGTGGCGCTGGGGGTGGAAAACGGCCCGTCCCCGGAGGAGCTTCGGGAGATGCTCGCCGAGGCGTGCGCCAGGGCCAGGCAGAGCTTCACCTCCGCAGAGGCCCTATCTCAGGACCCCAGGGTGAGGGCCTGGAGGGAGGCCTACAGGAGGCTCAAGGTGGACCCGACGCGCTTTAGACCCTCCATGGAGGCGCTCCTGAGGAGGGTCCTGTCGGGGGAGGACCTTCCGTCCTTCGGCGTCCTGGTGGACCTGGGCAACTACCTCTCGGTGAAGCACGTCCTGCCAGTGGGGGCCCACGCTCTGGACGAGCTGGCAGGTGACCTGGAGCTTCGAAGGGCGAGGGGCGACGAGACCTTCGTCCCCCTCAACTCGGAGGGGAGGGAGAGCCCCGACCCCGGGGAGGTGATCCTGGCCGAGGGGAGCTGGGTCCTCACCAGGAGGTGGACGTGGAGGCAGGGGAGGAGGTCTCTGGTGGTGGACTCCACGAAGGAGGTGGAGTTCAACGTGGACGCCCTCCCCCCGGTGGGGGACGAGGAGCTGAAGGGGGTGATGGAGGAGCTCAAGGGGTTGATCGAGAGGTTCGCTAAGCCCAGGGATCTCTTCAGCGGGGTTCTCAGGGCCGAATCTCCCTCCATGAGGTTGAAGGGGGTGTGAGGAGAGATCTTATGGTCTTGGAGAGGAAGGGAATGCTCACCACCTACGTCCAGAGGATGATGGCAAGGGCGAGCTACAGCATAAAGGGGTCGGGGACGTTCTCGGGGGAGCTGGAGGAGCTGGGCATAGAGGTCCAGGCGTCCCACCTGGAGGAGGCGAGGGCCATGTTGCAGGAGGCCCTCGAGAGGAAGGTGGTGGAGATGCTGCTCTCCGGCACCCTGCCGCCGGGGATGCAGCTCGATCCCCTGGACCCCTTGAGGGACCGACTGGGCAAGCTCACCAGGGAGCTCTGGAAGGTCTTCGAGGAGCTTTCCAGGGGAGGCCTTAAGCCCCAGGGGAGGGAGGTAGCCGGGGAGGCTTCGGCGGAGGCCGAGGCGTCCAGGCTCCAGGAGGGCAAGCCCTCCGAGGAGGCCCAGCCCAGGCAGGAGCAGCCCCAGGCCAAGCCCAGCGCCATAGAGGAGTGGTTGAGGAAGAAGCGGATACAGCTGGTCAAGACCTATCAGGAGGACGAGGACAAGGAGAAGGTGCTCAACCGGCTAGCCCTCTACCTGGGCGACAGGTTCTCCAGCCTCGAGAGGCTATACGAGAAGCTCAAGCAGAGCCTCTCCCTCAAGAGGCAGTTCACCCTGGACCTCAGCGAGGCCTCCCAGGAGGAGATATCCAACTCTACGCAGTTTTGCACCCTCCTCAAGCAGTACGCCATGCTGACCAGCTACCACTACAGCAGCGAGAGCCGCACCATAAGGGCCAAGGCCAGCACCGCCGGGTGGGTGCAGAACTTCCTGAGCGGGCTGTGGCTCGAGCGATACGTGGCCGAGAAGGCCAAGAAGCTCCTTCGAACCCACAGGGTTCCCCACGAGGCGGCGATGGGATGCCAGCTCACGATGCAAAACGGCGACGCCATGGAGCTGGACGTACTCATCTACGCGGGGGGTCGCTACTTCTGGATCGAGACCAAGACGGGCGAGTTCCAGGAGCACATAGACAAGTACTCCAAGCTCAAGAAGGTCCTGGGGCTATCGCCCAGGGAGAGCTTCCTGGTGGTCCTGGGGATGGACAGGGTGAGGGCCCGGGAGCTCTCGGCCCTCTACGAGATCACCGTGACCAACCACCAGGACTTCCTGGACGCCTTCGCTGAGGCCATGGGGCTTCCCAGGCCTCAGCCTCAGCCCGCGGAGCAGCCCTCCGAGAGGACCGAGAACGGTCGAGGGGCCGATGGTCCCTCCCCCAGGGAGGAGGAGTTAAGGGCGGCAGAGCAGCCGCCCGAGGGTGGAGAGGCCGCGATCCCATCCATCGAGGGGCAGGCCTAGGCCTGCCCCTCCCTGTCCCTGAGCAGAAGGGCCCGCTCGAAGAGGTCGAGGTAGAGGGGGTACCTCTCGCACACCTCCTGCACCGCCCTGGCGCAGCGCTCGGCCTCCTTCCCCTTGCTCTTGAGGGCCAGGGCTATGGCCCTCCCCACCTCCACCATGTCCTGAGGCTTGAGCCCCCTGGAGGTGACCGCCGCCGTCCCTATCCTGATGCCGCTGGTGCTATCGGGCCCTCTGGGGTCGTTGGGGATCAGGTTCTTGTTGACCGTTATCCCCACGCGGGAGAGGATCTCCTCCGCCTCCCTGCCCGTCAGGTCCAGCGACCTCAGGTCCACCAGCATCATGTGGTTGTCGGTCCCGCCCGAGACCAGCCTCAACCCCTCCTCCAGGAGGGTGGAGGCCAAAGCCTTCGCGTTCTCCACCACCCTGGCGGCGTAGGCCCTGAACTCCTCCGTCATGGCGAGCTTGAAGGTCAGTGCCTTGGCGGCCACGTTCTGGAGGATGGGCCCTCCCTGGACGCCCGGGAAGACGGCCTTGTCCACCGCCGAGGCGAGCTCCCCCTTGCAGAGGATGAAGCCACCCCTGGCCCCCCTCAGGGTCTTGGTGGTGGTGGAGGTGACCAGGTGGGCGTGGGGGACAGGGCTCGGGTGGACCCCACCGGCCACGAGCCCCGCTATGTGGGCCATGTCCACCAGGAGGTAGGCCCCCACCTCGTCGGCGATCTCCCGGAAGAGGGCGAAGTCTATGACCCTCGGGTAGGCGCTCGCCCCGGCTATTAACATCCTGGGCCTGTGGGCCTTCGCCAGGTCCCTCACCTGGTCGTAGTCGATGGTCTCGGAGTCGGGCCTAACCCCGTAGAAGACGGCCCTGTAGAGCTTGCCTGTGATGGAGGCAGGAGAGCCGTGGGATAGGTGCCCCCCCTGCTTGAGGTCCATGGCCAGGATCAGATCCCCCGGCTCCAGCACGGCGTGGTAGGCCGCCAGGTTGGCGTTGACCCCCGAGTGGGGCTGGACGTTGGCGTGCTCGGCCCCGAAGAGGGCCTTGGCCCTCTCCACGGCGAGCCTCTCGGCCACGTCGACGAACTCGCACCCCCCGTGGTACCGCCTCCCCGGGTAGCCCTCGGCGTACTTGTTGGTGAGGATGCTCCCCTGGACCTCCATGATCGCTGGCGGGACGAAGTTCTCGGAGGCTATCATCTCCAGGTAGCTGTTCACCCTGAGGAGCTCGCCCCTTATGGCGGAAAAGAGCTCAGGATCCACCGCTGGCAGATACCACAAGACCCAGCCACCCCCTCTTCTAAGACGAGCCAGGCCCCTTGGCGCAGGGGCCAGGCCCGGGATAACGCTCCTCAGCAGCTCAGCAGGGACAGCCCATGTCCACGTCCTTGTCGCTCTTGGCCTTGGGCTTCGGCTTCATGGAGAGGACGTCGGCCAGGAAGGAGATCCACCTGGAGACCCTCTTCAAAAGCCCCTCATCCCTCTCGTCCCTCGCCCCATTCTCCCTTTCGTCCATCTCCATCACCCCTCAGGGTCCATCTCTCTGAGGGATTTTACCCCCTCTGGCGAGCTCCCACAACAGCCACAAAGCCCCCAGATGGCAGGCGACGGAGAAGGACAAGCTGGTGATGGGGGAGAAGGAGTACAGGAGCCCCAGCAAAACGCTTCCAGCAAACCACGAGAGGCCGAAGAGGAAATTGAAGACCCCATAGGCGCTGCCCCTTAGCCCCTGGGGCACCATCCTCCCCACCGAGGCGCGAAGCACCGACTCGTGCCCCCCCATGGCG